>NZ_VCKX01000174.1 GCF_005889725.1 Nonomuraea zeae | reverse complement strand
GTCGTGGGGGCCGTGGGGGTCACCAGGGGTCTCCTTGACTGCGCAGGGTACGCCGGTAGCCGACCGCGAGGACCACCAGCATCAGCAGGATGATCACACCCCAGGCGGCCGAGCCCGAGTAGTTGCGGATCCCGGTGAACGCCTCGCGGAAGGCGTAGGTGACGAGGATCTCGGTCTCGCTGCCCGGCCCGCCCCTGGTGATCAGGAAGATGATGGGGAACATGTTGAAGGTCCAGATCGTGCCCAGCAGCACGACCGTGCTCGACACCTGGCGCAGCCCCGGCAGCGTGATGGCCGTGAAGCGCTGCCAGGGCGAGGCGCCGTCCACCTCGGCGGCCTCGTACAGCTCGGCCGGGATCGACTGCAGGCCGCCCAGCAGGGCGACCATCATGAACGGCACGCCGATCCAGACGTTCACCACGATCACCGCGACCTTCGCCGTGAACGGCTCGTCCAGCCAGCCGACGCCGCCCAGCCCGGCCGCCTTCATGAAGCCGTTGATCACGCCGTAGTCGCTGTTGTACAGGTAGCGCCAGATGAACGCCGCCACGAACGCCGGCACCGCCCACGGCAGGATCAGCAGCACCCGGTAGAGGGAGCGCAGCCGCAGCTTGCGGTTCAGCATCACGGCCAGGCCCAGCCCGATCCCGTAGTGCGCGGCCACGCACACGACCGTCCAGATCACCGTCCACACCAGCTTGTCCCAGAACAGGCCGCTGGTCAGGATCTGCAGGTAGTTGTCCAGGCCGACGAACTCGTAACTGGCCGGGATGACGTTCACGCCGATGGTCCGGCCGATGTTCGCCTCGGTCGCGTCCGTCAGCGACAGGTACACCCCGCGCGCCAGCGGCCAGCCGATCAGCACCAGCATCACGACCGCCACGGGCGCGATCATCGCCCACGCGTACCAGTGCCTGGCCGCCGAGCGCCGCAACCGGCCGGGCCGGTCGTGGCGCCGGCCGCTACGGCCGCGGGCGGACTCGCCCGCGGCCCGCGCCCCGGTGGAGACCGCCACCGGTCAGCTCCAGTCCTTCATGATCCCGTGGTACTGCTCATCGACCTTGGCGAGCATGTCCGCGGGGGCGGACTTGCCTCCGACGAGCGCCTGGTAGCCCTCCAGCAGCGGCTGAAACAGCTGCCCGCCCTCGGGGATCCACGGCCGCGGCACCGCCGTGTCCATGATCGGCTTGAACACCGCGACGTCCGCGTTGCCCTGCACGTCCGGGTTGGCGTAGGCCGACGTGCGGGTCGGCAGCAGGCTGATCTCCTTGGCGATCTTCGCCTGGGCTTCGACGGTGGTCATGAAGCGGACGAACTCGTACGCGGCCGGGATGTTCTTCGAGCCGGCGTAGATGGCCAGGTTCCAGCCGCCGGTCGGGGCCGCGGCCTTCACCGAGCCCGACGGGACCGGTGCGATGCCCAGGTTCGTCTTGTCCTTGAACTCCTTGCCCTGGTAGATCTCCGACAGCGCCCACGGCCCGTTGTAGATCATCGCCGCCTTGCCCTCTTTCAGGGCCGTCATGGCGTTGGCGTAGCTCTCCGTCGTGGCCGGCTTCGGCGCCGCGCCCGACCCGATCAGGTCCGCGACGGTCTGGATCGCCTTCACGTTGGCCGGGGAGTTCACCACGATCTTCTTGTTGGCCACGTCGAGCAGATCGCCGCCCTCGCCGTACATGAACGGCAGCAGGAAGTACGAGTCCACGTTCAGCGCCAGCCCCGCCGCCCCCGTCTTCGCCTTCACGTCCAGCGCCGTCTGCTTCAGCTCCTCGACGGTCTTCGGCGCCTGGTCGTGGCCGGCCTCCTTCAGCAGCCGCTTGTTGTAGATCAGCGCCAGCGTGTCGGTCACCTGCGGCACCGCGTACGTCTTGCCGCCGAACTTCGTGCTGCTCAACGGGCCCGCCAGGAAGTCCTCCTGCTTGTCCACCGCCCGCGTGCCGTCCAAGGGCTGGAGGTAGCCCAGCGAGGCGAACTGCGACGTCCAGGCCACCTCCGACCGGATCACGTCCGGCGCGCCCGACCCGGCCTGCGCCGCCGTCTGAAACTGGTTCTGCGCCTGGTCGGACGGCACGTTCACGTATTTGACCTTGATGCCCGGGTACGCCGTCTCGAACTGCTTGATCAACGCCTGGAACGTCGGCCCTTCACTGTCCGGCCTCGTCGTGTCCCACCACGTCACCTCACCGGTGATCTTCGCTGGGTCGGAGACCGGGGGCTCCGACGCGGCGGTGCCACCGCCACCACCGCCGCCGCCACCACAGGCGGAGACTGCCAGAGCGAGCGCCGCAACGACCGCTGCGGCCGGTAAAAGTCGTCGCATGTCCTTCTCCTCACAGTTCATCGGAGGCCGGAGTAAGCCGGACGTTACGCCGAGGAGGCGCGCTCGGGTAGATGGCTGCGGCAGGCTTCTGCAAGTTGTTACATCTGGGCCGCCTGCTTTCTGAAACTCTTGCAAAGATCCAGTCGTCCCGCGCTTACCTGCGCGGCTGGCCGGTGGGACGAAAATCGCGTACAAGGCAAAGGTGGAGAACTCGGCAGGGCACGAAGCTCCCGAGCCGGCGGCGGTCCGGCGCGACTGGCTGGTCGTGCACGACCGGCGCCCCGACCCCCGCGGCTGGGGCCTGCACGTGTGGGGCGACGTCGAGAGCCCCACGGAGTGGAACGCGCCGCTGGAGCCCGAGGGCGAGGACGCCTACGGCGGGTTCGCGTGGATCAGGCTCAGGCCGGGAGCCGCCGGCGTCGGCGTCCTCGCGCACAGGGGCGACGAGAAGGACGGCGGCGACCACCTGGTCGATCCCGGGCGGAACGGGGAGATCTGGCTGGCCGGCGGCAAGGCGGAGACGTTCGTGTCGCGGGCCGCCGCCCAGGGCTCGGCCACGGTGCACTATCACCGGCCCGACGGGGCGTACGGCGGATGGGGCCTGCACCTGTGGGGCGAGGCGATCGCCGACGGCGCGGCGACCGGCTGGGCGAGCCCGCGCCCGCCGGACGGCGCCGACTCCTTCGGCGTGTACTGGAACGTGCCGCTGAAGAACGCCGCGGCGCCGCTGAGCTTCCTCATCCACCGCGGTGACGCGAAGGACCCCGGCCCCGACCAGGGTTTCACCCCGGCGGCGCAGCCCGAGGCGTACGTGCGCTCGGGCCTTGCCACGGTCCATCCGACAGGGGCGGCGGCCGAGAACGCGGTCGTCCTGCATTACCGCCGCGCGGACGGGAACCATCACCGCTGGGGACTGCACGTGTGGGGCGGCGCGGCCGAGCCGACGGAATGGGCCTCCCCCGTGCGGCCGGCGGGCACCGACGGCTTCGGGGCCGTGTTCAGGGTGCCACTGGCCGAGGGGGCGAAGAGCCTGAGGTACGTCATCCACGACGGCGACGACAAGGACCTGCCGGACGATCAGGCACTCGATGTGGCGCTGGCGGGCAACGAGATCTGGCGGCTGGGCACGACGCGGGGCCACCTGCTGCCCCAACCGCCCGCCCTGGGCGCGGACGCCGACCTGACCAGGGCTCGGGCCGTCTGGCTCGACCGGGACACGGTGGCCTGGCGGGTGGACCCGTCCCTGGCGCACTCCCTCGCCTTCAGCGCCGCCGGCGGGATCGCCTGCGAGAAGGGCGACCTGACCGGTGACCTGCGGATCATCCGGCTGGCGGCGGGGGCCCTGAGCGAGGCGCAGCGGCGGGCCTGGCCGCATCTTTCCGCGTGGACGGCGTTGAGGGTGGACCCGCGCGACGCCGGCCTCGTCCGGCAGGCGGTGCGCGGCCAGGTGGTGGCCGTGGAGCGGTCCGCGGACGGGACGCTGCTGGCGGCTACGGGGGTGCAGCTCCCGGGCGTGCTCGACGACCTGTACGCCGGGGCCGCCACCGCGGTGCTCGGCCCGTCCGGGGACCCGGATCCGGTGCTGTCGCTGTGGGCGCCGACGGCGCACCAGGTCGAACTGGCCTTGTGGGAGCCGGCTGGAGGCGACGAGGCCGGGCGTGAGGTGCACGCGATGCGGCGCGACGACGAGACCGGCGTCTGGTCCGTCCAGGGCCCGCCGGAGTGGCTGGGCCGCGAGTACACCTACCTCGTCACCGTCTACTCCCCCCAGGCCGGCGCGATCGTCACGAACGAGGTCACCGACCCCTACAGCCTGGCGGTGACCGCAGACGGCGCGCGCAGCAGGCTGGTACGCCTGGACGACGCGGCGCTCAAGCCGCCCGGCTGGGACGAGCCGGCCAAGCCGGCGGCGGTGCCGCAGCACCAGGCGTCGATCTACGAGCTGCACGTGCGCGACTTCTCCGCCTCCGACGCGAGCGTCCCGGAGGAGCTGCGCGGCACGTACGCCGCCTTCACCACCGGCACCGCACCCGGCACCGCACCCGGCACCGCACCCGGCTCCGCATCCGCCACCGACGGGATGCGGGAGCTGCGGGCGCTGGCCGCGGACGGGCTCACGCACGTGCACCTGCTGCCCGTGTTCGACTTCGCCACGGTCCCCGAGCGCCGGGCGGACAGGACCGAGCCGGGCGGCGACCTGGCCGCGCTGCCCCCCGACTCCGACCGGCAGCAGGAGCACGTGGCGGCGACGGCCGCCACCGACTCCTTCAACTGGGGTTACGACCCCCTGCACTACACGGTCCCCGAGGGCTCGTACGCGACGGACCCGGACGACCGGATCAGGCAGTTCCGCGGCATGGTCGCCGCGCTCAACCAGGCCGGGCTGCGCGTGGTCATGGACGTGGTCTACAACCACACGCATTCGACCGCCGTGCTCGACCCCATCGTGCCCGGCTACTATCACCGCCTCCTCGACGACGGCACCGTGGCCACCTCCACGTGCTGCGCCAACACCGCGCCCGAGCACACCATGATGGGCAAGCTGATCGTCGACTCGGTCGTCACCTGGGCGAGACAGTACAAGATCGACGGTTTCCGCTTCGACCTCATGGGCCACCACCCCAAGGCGAACATCCTCGCCGTCCGCCACGCCCTGGACGCGCTGACCCTCGCCGAGGACGGCGTGGACGGCCGGTCAATCATCCTGTACGGCGAGGGCTGGGACTTCGGCGAGGTGGCCGGGAACGCCAGGTTCGAGCAGGCCACGCAGGCGAACCTGGCGGGGACCGGCATCGGCACGTTCAGCGACCGGCTGCGGGACGCGGTGCGCGGCGGCGGCCCGTTCGAGGGCGATCCGCGGGTGCAGGGCTTCGGCTCGGGGCTGGCGGGAGCGCCCAACGGCTCCTCCGCCAACGGCTCGCCCGAGCAGCAGCGTGCCCGGCTGGCCGGCTACGGCGACCTGATCAGGCTCGGGCTGACCGGCAACCTGCGCGACTACGTGCTGCCGTCCGGGAAGAAGGGCTCGGAGATCGACTACAACGGCTCCCCCGCCGGCTACACCGACGCGCCCGGGGAGGCGGTGACGTACGTGGACGCGCACGACAACGAGACGCTGTTCGACGCGCTGGCGTACAAGCTGCCGCAGGAGACGGCGATGGCCGACCGGGTGCGCATGCAGGCGCTGTCGCTGGCCACGGTGCTGCTGGCGCAGGGAGTGGCGTTCGTGCACGCGGGCAGCGAGCGGTTGCGCTCGAAGTCCTTCGACCGCAACTCCTACGACTCCGGCGACTGGTTCAACCGGCTGCTGTGGGACTGCGCGGCGGGCAACGGGTTCGGCGCGGGCCTGCCGCCCAGGGCCGGCAACGAGGCCCGGTGGCCGTACGCCCGGCCGCTGCTGGCGGACGCGCGCCTGCGGCCGGACTGCTCGGCGATCACCGCCGCGCGGGCCCTTTTCGGTGAGCTGCTGCGGATCAGGTACTCGACGCCGGCGTTCGCGCTGGGGACGGCGGAGGAGGTACGGCGGCGGCTGTCGTTCCCCGCCTCGGCCGAGGGGGTGATCGCCATGCACGTGGACACCTCGGGCCTCGATCCGCGCTGGGCGTCGGTGACCGTCGTGTTCAACGCCACGCCGTACGCGCAGGCTCAGGTGCTGGAGTCACTGGTGGGGCAGGCGGTGGCGCTGCACCCCGTACAGGCGGGATCGGCCGATCCGGTCGTGCGGGAGTCGGCGTTCGACGCCGCCACCGGCACGCTGACGGTCCCGGCCCGCACCACGGCGGTTTTCGTCCGTTCGTGAGCGCGCTGCCGGGTTCGCGCGTTCGTACGGGCCTGCTCGGGGAACATAAGCATGATGACGCCTCATCACTGGCGTTGGCGCGCACGACGGCGCAGACTGGATAGACGGCGATCGCGTGGAGCAGTGGAGCATCCGTGGACAATCACCTTGATCACATGCCGGTCCTGTCCCGCGGCAGGCATCGCAATCCCAAGCGCGGTGCCTGTTTCATGGAACTGGCCTCCTACCTAGCCGGGGAGCGGTGGAGCGACCATCCGGCCTGCACGCATCCGCTGCTGGCCGCGCTCGCCCGCCTGGTCAACGACAACACCAGCGACGAGAGCCGGGCCAAGCTCGTCGGGCTCGTCCCGTCCATCATCGGCCTGTCCAGCGACGACCTGCGCGTGGACGCGCGGATCGCGCTGCGCTGCGCCACGACGGCGCTGCCGGTGGCCGCGGCCGAACGCCAGCTGGCGCTCGCGGTGTCGGTGCTGGCGGCGGAGGAGATGCTGGCCAGGCTCGACGGCGCCCCGTCGGGACGGCTCAGCGAGGCCAGCCGCCGGGCGATGGCCGAGGTCCCGCACGCGACCGAACAGGCCAGGCGCTTCAGCCGCGCGGCCAGGATCACGGAAAAGGGCTTCCGCCGGTACGCCGCGCCCAACGCGGTGCAGCTCTCGGTGGTGGGCATCGTGCAGGCGTGCATCTCCGATCCGGACGCGCTGCTGCGCAGGCTGCTGGAGGAGACGATCGCCGACTGCGACGCCTTGATCCGCGGCCCGAGGACGGCGGACGTACCCGAGGCGACACCCGCACACGCCTGACCACATCACCACACCGCGACCGGACCACCGACGCCCCCTGTGGCACTCGCCACAGGGGGCGTTCATGTGCGTCCGAAACGGCCGCTCAACCCGCTTCTTCGCAGGTCAGGCAAGCCTCCCCTTCGTTGCGGATCTTGCTGCCATATGCCTAAATTTCATACTGAAGCTTTAGCATGTGGAGGCATTTTCATGACCATCGAGCTCGTCAAGCCGTACTCCCCCGAGAAGCACCACAGCCACCGGGACGTGACCGGTGGCTGGCTGCGGCCGGCGGTGTTCGGGGCGATGGATGGTCTCGTGTCCAATTTCGCGTTGATCGCCGGAGTCGTCGGGGCGGCGGGAGCCGGGAGGGGCGCGGTGCTGGCGGGCTTCGCGGGCCTGATCGCCGGCGCGTGCTCCATGGCGGCCGGCGAGTACACGTCGGTGAAGTCCCAGACCGAGCTGATGCGGGCGGAGATCGCGGCGGAGCGGCGCGAGCTGGCCCGCAACCCGGAGGGCGAGCAGGCCGAGCTGGCCGCGCTCTACCGGGAGCGGGGCCTCGACGCGGAGCTGGCCCGCCGGGTCGCGGAAGGGCTGTCGGCCGACCCGGAGCAGGCGTTGCGCGTGCACGTACGCGAGGAGCTGGGCGTGGATCCCGACGACCTGCCCTCGCCCCGCCTGGCCGCGGCCTCGTCGTTCGGCGCGTTCGCGGTCGGCGCGCTGGTGCCGCTGGTGCCGTTCCTGTTCGGGGCGTCGGGGCTGGCGCTCGCCCTAGTGCTGAGCGTGCTGGCCCTGTTCGGGTTCGGGGCCGTGGTCGCACGGATGACCGCTCGCCCGTGGTGGCTGGGCGGGCTGCGGCAGCTCGTCCTGGGGGTGGGGGCCGCGGCCGTCACCTTCGGCCTGGGACACCTGCTCGGAGTCGCGGTCTCCTAGCGGGGCCGCCGCCTGGCGGACCGGGGGCAAGGGTGCCACCAGCAACCACTCTCGAGTGCGCATGCACGTTTCAGGAGGGGCCGGTCCAGGACAGGCCGACAGCGCGTCCCCGGCTCAGTGCCTCGGGCTCATTCCGGTGAAGAGGGCGTCGAGGACGCGATCGATGTAGTCGTGGGTCATGGACTCCTGGGTGATCAGGAGCCCGAAGTACAGAGGTCCGGACAGGATCGCCATGACCAGGTCGAGATCAAGGTCGGGCGAGACCTGGCCTTGGTCCTGGGCGGTCTTGAGCCGGGCGATGGTCTTGTCCGTCTGCGGGCGGATGAAGCGGTCGTTGAGTGCGGCGGCAACCGCGGGATCGTGCTGCGCCTCGCCGATCAGGGCCCGGTAGAGCGGGCCCCACGGTGGACTGGCCAGCAGGTCCACCGCCGCGTAGATCTGCTCGCGCAGGTCGGCCAGGACATCGCCGGTGTCGGGATAGTCGAGGACGGGCTCGTTCAGCGACAGCAGCGAGTCCAGGAACAGCAGGCCCTTGGAGGGCCAGCGGCGGTAGATCGTGTGCTTGCCGGCACCGGCCCGCGCGGCGACCGCCTCGATGCTCAGCCTGGCGTAGCCGATCTCCTGGGCCAGGGCAAGCGTGGCCTGCATGATCACTGTGGTGCGGGCGGCGGCGCGCTCGGGCCGGTTGCTGGTCATGTCGTCCACCTTAAGGGTACGGCACGTGCCGTGTTGACAATCGTGACGGGATGCGCCCAGACTGACCACGTCCTGATGCGGCACGGCCCGTGCCGTTCTGTTGTTCGCGGCGAAATGTCCACTCGCCGTGGTTCGACCGTGGTTCGACCGTGGTTCGACCGTGGTTCGATAAGGAGAGCCCTTGAGAGCATCACCCGACGCACCCGCGCTGCGCCTGACCGGCCTGGTCAAAAGGTTCGCCCACAAGCTCGCGGTCGACCACGTCAGCTTGGAAGTGCCGCGCGGGTCGTTCTTCGGCCTGGTCGGCCCCAACGGAGCGGGCAAGACCACCTCGTTGTCGATGGCCGTAGGGCTGCTGCGGCCGGACGCCGGCCGCGCCGAGGTCTTCGGCCAGGACATGTGGTCGGCGCCGGATGGGGCCAAGGCCCTGGTCGGAGTGCTGCCCGACGGGCTGGCCCTGCCTGAGCGGCTGACCGGGCGCGAGGCGCTCACCTACCTGGGGCTGCTGCGCGGCCTGGCCGAGGACGTGGTGGCCCGGCGGGCCGAGGAGCTGCTGAGCGTGCTGGAGCTGGACGGCGCGGGCCAGACCCTGGTCATCGAATACTCGACCGGCATGCGCAAGAAGCTCGGGCTGGCCACCGCGCTGCTGCACGCACCGCGGCTGCTGGTCCTGGACGAGCCCTTCGAGGCGGTGGACCCGGTCTCGGCCGCCACGATCAAGACAATCCTGCGCGGCTTCGTCGCCGGTGGCGGCTCCATCGTGCTCTCCAGCCACGTCATGGCGCTGGTCGAGCAGCTGTGCGACCACGTCGCGGTGATCGACCAGGGCCGGGTGGCCGCGGCCGGCACGCTGGACGAGGTACGTGGCCGGCGCTCCCTGGAAGACGCCTTCGTCGGGCTCGTCGGCGACCCCGCCGGCGGAGTCAAGGAGCTGTCGTGGCTGTCGCGCTGACCATGGCCCGGATGAAGCTCGCCGTGCTGTGCCATGCCTTCCACGGCACCCGCGCGCAGACGGCGGGCACCGGCGCCGCGCTCGGCGTGTTGTTCGCCGCCGCAACCGTCGGCCTGGCCTTCTCCGGCCCCGATCTGCTGGCCGCCGGGTACACGGTCTGGCTGCTGGGCTGGATGCTCGGCCCCGTCTTCATGGGCGGCGGCGACGAGACGCTGCGGCCCGAATACTTCTCCCTGATCGGCCTGCCGCCGCGCCGCCTGGCCACCGGGCTGCTGGTCGCCGCCTTCGTCGGCGTCGCGCCGCTGGTCAGTCTGACCGCGCTGGCCGGGCTGCTGGTCGCGGGCATCGGGGTCGGCGCCGCGAACGCGGTGGTGGCCGTGCCCGCGATGGTGCTGCAACTGGCCGTGTTCGTGCTGCTGTCCAAGGTGACCGTGGCGGTGGCCGGGCTGGCGCTGCGCACCCGTGCGGGGGCGATCGTCTTCGGCGTGCTCAACGGCGCCGTCCTGGCGGCGCTCGGACAGGTCTGGGTCTTCTTCTGGGCCTTCGGCCAGACGGGCGTGCCCGCCGCGGTGTGGTACCTGCCCTCCGGCTGGGGCCTGCTCGCCGTCCAGGGCCACTGGTGGGCGCTGGCGGCACTGGCCGTACTGGTGCTGCTGCTTGTCGGCGCCTGGGCGGCGCTGCTCAACCGGCGCGGGGGCGCAGCCGGTGTCTCCACGCGCGGCAGGCGTCCGATCACGGCGGCCACCCCGGTCGGCGCGGTCGTCGCCAAGGAGCGGCGCACCTGGTCACGCGACCTGGTACGCACCCACCAGCTCACCTTCGCCCTGTCCTACGCCCTGTGCTTCGCCGCCAGCCCGCTGCTCCTCGGCTGGGACGGCATGCTGCCCTACGCGGGGCCGATCTTCGTCGTCATGGCCGCCGCCATGGCGGCCAATCTGTACGGCACCGACGGCACGGCGTTGTGGCTGACGATCACGATCCCCGGAGCGAGCGACGTGCGCGGACGGCAACTGGCCTGGCTGTCGGCGCACGCGCCGGTGGCGGTCGTGCTGACCGTGGCGCTCACCGCCGTCACCGGCGGGCCGTGGCCACCGGTCCTGGCACTGCTGCCCGCCCTGCTCGGCGGCGCGGCCGGGCTGGTGCCGCTGATCTCGGTGTACGGCCTGGTGCCCGGCACCGACCCGCACCGCCGCGCCGGCAACCCGCTGCGCACGAGCGAGGACGACGGCGCGCTGACCGGTCAGGCGTACCTGATGCTGGCCCTGGTGGCACTCACCGGCGCGCCCGCGGCCCTGGTGGCCCTCCGGTACGGCTGGGCCGGCGTGGCCGTCGGCGTCCTGACCGGCGTACTTTGCTGGTGGGGCTTCGGCCTGCTGGCCGAGCGGCGGCTGCGCGCGCACGGCCCCGAGCTGCTTCAGGTCATGCGCACCGGCCGCAAGCCGCGGGCGATGACGAGGTCCCGCTTCAACGGGCTGTCCAAGACCCGGAAGACGATCGCCTGGTGGTGCTTCGGCTTCGGCTCCATCCCGCTGGTCCCGCAGGGCATCGTGGCCGCCGTCTTCGTGGCCAACGACATGCTGCGCCACAGCTGGTTCCTGGCCACCTACCTGCCGCCCGCCCTGCGCTATCCGGCCGCCGCCGCCTTCATCCTGCTCGGCCTGGCGATGTACGGGGCAGGCGGGTGGATCGTCAAGCCGTCATCACCTCGATCTAGGCCGGCTCATGGCTGAGGGATCGGTCACGCACCAGTGGTCGTTTGGTTGAGCCGCATGGCGCGAGTGCGAAGAACCCGGCGCGTACCGTGCCGCCGACGCCTCGGGCGGCGGCGCGGGGTTGTGCCGAGCAGGGAGGGCGGCAGCGGGCCGGTGAGGTCCGTGCCAAGGCAGGGACGCGTGTGGGGAGCGGTCGCGCCGCCCCCTGCTCCCGGCCGCCACCGCGCGGGAAGGGCCGGCTCAGGCGTCAGGGGCGGGTTGAGGTGGCCAGCTTGAGTCCGAGGCCGATGAGGGCGACGCCGGTCAGGCCGTCCACGATCCTGCGTACGGCGGACCTGGCGAAGACCTTGCGCAGCGTGCCGACGACGTTGGCCACCACCAGGAACCACGCGACCGTGCCGGCCAGCGCGATCAACGACAGCAGCAGCGTGTCCTGCACCGACTCCCCCGGGCTGACGAACTGGGGCACCAGGGCCACGAAGAACAGCGCCGCCTTGGGGTTGAGCACGTTGGTGAGCAGCCCTTCCGCGAACGCCGCCCACGAGGTCCGCCGCGCCGGGTCCGGCAGGTCCAGCTCCAGCGGGCCGCCCTTACGCAGGGCGGAACGCAGCGCCTTGGCCCCGAGGTAGAGCAGGTAGGCCGCGCCGACGACCTTGACCACGGTGAAAGCGGTCGCCGAGGCGGCCAGCAGGGCCGCGATGCCGGTGGCGGCGGCCACCACCCAGACGAACACCCCCACGGCGATCCCCGCCGCGGCGGCCATGCCGTACGCGCGGCCGGAGACGGCGGAGCGGCGTACGACGACCGCGAAATCGGGGCCCGGGGACATCGCCCCGATCAGCACTATCCCGCCAAAGGCCACGATTTCGGTCATAGATGTCATGGCGCCCAGCTTAGGGGGGTGCGTCTCCACGGGGATCAGGGCCATGCGTCCCCGGGCCCACCCCCTCACCGGCCCGCACAGCGGCGCCCGTCACCGCCTGCGGCGCCACTTCTTGAAGATGGTGCGCAAAGTCAGCAGCAGGACGACGGCCACGAACTGGCCGCCGATGACGATGCGGTTGACGTCGATGGCGGGCCGCCACTGCGCGTCCCCGTCCTTGATGACGTACACCCCCGCGGGCGAGGCGGCGTATCCGAAGCCGCCGCCGCTGCCGCCGCCCTCCTCGCCCTTCTCGTTCTGGCCGGTCCCCTGGCCCCCGCCGCCCCCTTGGGTGATCCGGGCGACCGGGATGACGATGACGTCCCCATGCTGGATCGGTTCGCCGAAGACGCGTTTGACGGTCGCGGCGTCCTTCGCCTGTTCCATCAGCTCCGTGATGTTCATGGCCCCATCGTCGTCCCGGATCGCCCGTCGCACCACTGCCCCGGTCAGTCGAACGTGGTCGAGATCTCGTGCCAGCCGCCCGGCGCGACCTTCGCGGCCTGCTCGGGACCCCAGGATCCCTTTGCGTACGGGAGCGGCGGCTCCGGCAGGTCGAGCACCCGCTGGACGATCCGCCACGACTCCTCCACCAGGTCGAACCGGGCGAACCTCC
This sequence comes from Nonomuraea zeae, assembly GCF_005889725.1. Taxonomy (GTDB): domain Bacteria; phylum Actinomycetota; class Actinomycetes; order Streptosporangiales; family Streptosporangiaceae; genus Nonomuraea; species Nonomuraea zeae. The sequence goes on along the minus strand of NZ_VCKX01000174.1, from coordinate 13,292 downwards.
GCGGATCACCGCTGATGGCGTCGGCCAGGATGCGCTCGTAGGCGGCCTCCATCGGCCCGAGCACCTTGGTGAAGTCGACGCTCACCGGCACCGGCCGGGTGTGCTGCTTGCCCGGCTCCTTGGCCAGCAGGTCGAACGTCACCCCGGCGTCGGGCTGGAGCCTGAAGCGGATGAGGTTGGGGCCGGTCGGAGCGTCGCCGCCGCGGAACATGGTCACCGGCGGCCTGCGCAGCTCGGCGACGATCTCCAGGTCGGTGGTCGGCAGCGCCTTGCCGGAGCGGATGCACCACGGCACGCCCGCCCATCGCCAGTTGTCGATGTGGGCGCGCAGGGCGACGAAGGTCTCGGTCGTGGAGCCGTCGCGGACGCCGTCGGTGTCGAGGTAGCCCTCGTACTGGCCGCGTACGACGTCGCCGGGCTCGATGGCCTGCACCGCGCGCAGCACCCGCCACTTCTCGTCGAGCTGGGCCCGGGCGTCGGTGGAGGGCGGCGGGTCCATGGCGAGGATGGCCAGCAGCTGCAGCAGGTGATTCTGCACCACGTCGCGGACGGTGCCGTTGGCGTCGTAGAAGGCGCCCCGGTCGCGTACGTCGAAGTCCTCGGCCATGGTGATCTGGACGCTGCGGATGTAGCTGCGATTCCAGATGGGCTCCAGCAGCATGTTGGCGAAGCGGAACACCATGAGGTCTTCGACCGGCTCCTTGCCCAGGAAGTGGTCGACCCGCCGCAGGTGGTCCTCGTCGAAGTGTTTCAGCAGCTCGCCGTTGAGGTCGCGGGCGGAGTCGAGGTCGTGCCCGAACGGCTTCTCCACGACGAGCCTGGCCTCGTGGTTGAGCCCCGCCCCCGCCAGCCCTTCGGCGACGGAGGCGAACAGCGACGGCGGCACCGCGAGGTAGTGGACGAGGAAGCCCTTGCCGTCCACCTCCTCGCGGATCTTGGCGAACGTCTCCGGGTCGCGGTAGTCGCCGCTGACCAGCCGCAGGTTGCCCGCCAGCTTCTCGAACGCCGCGTCGTGGACGCCGCCGCACGCCTCGCGGGCGTGCTCGCGCAGCCCGTCGAGGTCGAGGTCGGTCTTGGCCACGCCGATGATGGGCAGGTCGAGCCGGCTGTCGGCGGTCAGGTGGTAAAGGGCGGGCAGGAGCATCTTGCGCGCGAGGTCCCCGGTGACGCCGAACAGGACGAGTGCGCCCGCGTGCCCCATGTCAGACGCGCCTTCCGCGCAGCTCGCGGTATCGGCGCACGAGTTGCTCGGTGGAGGGGTCGGGGAAGGTGTCCGGCGGCTCCTCGGAGGTGAGCGCGGGCGCCACGTCGAGCGCCATTTTCTTGCCCAGCTCCACGCCCCACTGGTCGAAGGAGTCGACGCCCCAGATCACGCCTTCGACGAACACGATGTGCTCGTAGAGGGCGACGAGCTGGCCGAGCGTGCCGGGGGTCAGCTTCGGCGCGAGGATGGTGGAGGTGGGCCGGTTGCCCGGCATCACCTTGTGCGGCACGATCTCCGGCGCGGTGCCCTCGGCCGCGATCTCCTCGGCCGTCTTGCCGAAGGCCAGCGCCGACGTCTGCGCGAGCAGGTTGGCGGTGAGCTGGTCGTGCATGCCCTCACGGTCGTCGAAGGGCTCGGCGAAGCCGATGAAGTCGGCCGGCACCAGCCGGGTGCCCTGGTGGAGGAGCTGGTAGAAGGCGTGCTGGCCGTTGGTGCCCGGCTCGCCCCAGAAGATCTCGCCGGTGTCGACGGTGACGGGGCTGCCGTCGGCCCGCACGGACTTGCCGTTGGACTCCATCGTGAGCTGCTGCAGGTAGGCGGGGAAGCGGTGCAGCCGCTGGCTGTAGGGCAGCACGGCGCGGGTCTCCACGCCGAAGAAGTCGGTGTACCAGATCCCGAGCAGGCCCATCAGCACCGGCATGTTGGCCTCGAACGGGGCCGTGCGGAAGTGCTCGTCGATGGTGTGGAAGCCGGCCAGCATCTCGCGGAAGCGCTCGGGCCCGATGGCGATCATCAGGGACAGGCCGATGGCGCCGTCGTAGGAGTAGCGGCCGCCCACCCAGTCCCAGAAGCCGAACATGTTGTCGGTGTCGATGCCGAACTCGGCGACCTTCTCGGCGTTGGTGGAGACGGCCACGAAATGCTGGGAGACCGCCTCCTCGCCCAGCGCGCCGACCAGCCAGCTGCGCGCGACCCTGGCGTTGGTGAGGGTCTCCAGCGTGGTGAAGGTCTTGGAGCTGACCACGAACAGCGTGGTCGCGGGGTCGAGGCCGGCGAGGTTGCCGGTGATGTCGGCCGGGTCGATGTTGGAGACGAACCTGGCCGCGATGCCCGCGTCGGCGTAGTCGCGCAGCGCTTCGTAGGCCATGGCGGGGCCGAGGTCGGAGCCGCCGATGCCGATGTTGACGACGGTCTCGATGGGCCGCCCGGTGGCGCCCTTCCACTCCTTGGACCTGACCCGGCCGGCGAAGGCGCTCATCTTGGCGAGCACGGCGTGCACGTCGCGCACGACGTCCTGCCCGTCCACGACCAGCTCGGCGTCCTCGGGCAGGCGCAGCGCGACGTGCAGGACGGCGCGGTCCTCGCTGACGTTGATGTGCTCGCCGCCGAACATGGCGGCGATCCGGCCGCTCAGCCCGGCTCGCTCGGCCAGCGCCACCAGCAGGCCGACGGTCTCCTCCGTGGCGCGGTGCTTGGAGTAGTCGAGGTAGAGGTCGCCGGCGGTCACCGCCATGCGACCGGCCCGGCCGGGATCCTCCGCGAACAGCTCGCGCAGCCGCCGGCCGGCCAGCTCCTCGTGGTGCTTGTCCAGGGCCGCCCACTCCTGGCTCTGGCTGATGTCGCCGCTCACGCTTCTTCCTCCTCGGATCGCCAAACCGGTCAAGCCGATCTCATCGTCCCGTAACCCAGTACCCCGCGCGGTTGATTCCGCGCATGGCGGAGCCGACTCTTTAGGACCTCAGTGGGATTCGCGGCCCACCTGGACGCCGCTGGAACCCTCAGTGGGATTCGCGGCCCACGTGGTCGCCGCCGGAGCCGATGAGGAAGTCGAGGTCCGCGCCGCGGTCGGCCTGGGTGACGTGCTCGACGTAGAGGCGCTCCCAGCCGCGCGCGGGCCTGGCGTGCCCGGTCATGACGGGCTGCCTGGCGGCCAGCTCGGCGTCGGGGACGTCCACGTCGAGCCGGCGGGCGGCCACGTCGAGCACGATCGGGTCGCCGGTGCGCACCCTCGCCAGCGGCCCGCCGGCCGCCGCCTCGGGCGCGGTGTGCAGGACGACCGTCCCGTACGCGGTGCCGCTCATGCGCGCGTCGCTGATGCGCACCATGTCGCGCACGCCCTTGGCCAGCAGCTTCTGCGGCAGCGGCAGGTTGCCCACCTCCGGCATGCCCGGGTACCCCTTGGGCCCGCAGCCGCGCAGGATCAGCACCGAGGTCTCGTCCACGTCCAGGTCGGGCGAGTCGAGCCGGGCGTACACGTCCTCGACGCTGTCGAAGACGACCGCCCTGCCGCGGTGCCGCAGGAGCTCGGGCGAGGCGGCGGCGGGCTTGATGACCGCGCCGCCCGGCGCGAGGTTGCCGCGCAGGACGGCGATGCCCGCGTCCGGGAGCAGCGGGTCGGAGCGCCGTCTGATGACGTTCTCGTCCCAGATCTCGGCGTCGGCCAGATGCTCGGTCAGCGGCCGTCCCGTGACCGTGATCGCCTCCGGGTCGAGCAGGTCCTCGACCTCCTTGAGCACGGCGGCCAGCCCGCCCGCCCTGAACAGGTCGTCCATCAGGTGCCGCCCGGCCGGCTGGAGGTCGGCCAGCAGCGGCACGCCGGCGCCGGTGCGGTCGAAGTCGTCCAGGCTCAGCTCCACGCCGAGCCGGCCGGCGATGGCCAGCAGGTGGACGACGGCGTTGGTGGAGCCGCCGACGGCGGCCAGGGTGACGATGGCGTTGAGGAACGAGCCCCTGGTCATCACGTCGCTCGGCCGGAGGCCCTGCCGGACCAGGTCCACGGCCAGGCGGCCGCTCTCGTGGGAGCGTTCGAGCAGGCGGCTGTCGGGTGCGGGGGTGCCGGCGGTGCCGGGCAGGGTCATGCCGAGCGCCTCGGCCATGCACGCCATGGTGGAGGCGGTGCCCATCGTGTTGCAGTGGCCGCGGCTGCGGATCATGGACGACTCCGACCGGAGGAACGCCTCGCGGGAGAGCGTCCCCGCGCGTACCTCCTCGCTGAGCCGCCACACGTCGGTGCCGCAGCCGAGCGGGGCCCCGCGGAAGTGCCCGGTCAGCATGGGGCCGCCGGGCACCACGACGGCCGGCAGGTCCACGGAGGCGGCCGCCATGAGCAGCGCGGGGATGGTCTTGTCGCAGCCGCCGAGCAGCACCACGCCGTCGATGGGGTTGGCGCGCAGCATCTCCTCGGTCGCCATGGCGGCCAGGTTGCGCCAGAGCATGGCGGTCGGGCGGACGTTCGTCTCGCCCAGTGAGACGACGGGCAGGTTGAGCGGCACTCCCCCGGCCTCCCAGACGCCGTTCATGACGCTCTGGGCCACCTCGTTCAGGTGGGAGTTGCAGGGAGTGAGGTCGGAGGCGGTGTTGGCGATCGCGATGTGCGGCTTGCCGCCCTCGAACGCCTCGCGCGGCAGGCCGCGCCGCATCCACGCCCGATGGATGTAGGAGTTCCGGTCGTTTCCCGAATACCAGCGCGAACTCCTGAATTCCATGCCCGGCACCTTATCGGGGCGTTCGGGGATTCAGCACGTGCTGTGGAGGAATCAGGACAGGCATGGACCATATAGACGCGTACTGGCGGGCGGCGAACTACCTGTCCGTGGGGCAGATCTACCTGCTGGACAATCCGCTGCTCACCGAGCCGCTGCGGCCGGAGCACATCAAGCCGCGCCTGCTCGGCCACTGGGGCACCACCCCCGGGCTGAACTTCTGCTTCGCCCATCTCAACCGGGTGATCCGCGAGCGGGACCAGGACATGATCTACATCGCCGGTCCCGGACACGGCGGTCCCGCCGCCGTGGCACACGCCTGGCTGGAGGGCTCGTACTCGGAGCGCTATCCCGACGTCTCGCAGGACGCCGAGGGCATGCGGCGCCTGTTCCGCCAGTTCTCCTTCCCCGGCGGCATCCCCAGCCACGTGGCGCCGGAGACGCCCGGCTCGATCCACGAGGGCGGCGAGCTGGGCTACTCGCTCGCGCACGCGTACGGCGCCGCGTACGACAACCCGGACCTGGTCGTGGCCTGCGTCATCGGCGACGGCGAAGCCGAGACCGGCCCGCTGGCCGCGAGCTGGCATTCCAACAAGTTCCTCGACCGCCGCGGCGACGGCATCGTGCTGCCCATCCTCCACCTGAACGGCTACAAGATCGCCAACCCCACGGTGCTCGCCCGCATCCCCGAGCAGGAGCTGGTCAAGCTCATGGAGGGGTACGGCTACCGCCCCCACATCGTCGGCCCGTCCCACGAGGAGATGGCCGGCACCCTGGACACCGCGTTCGACGAGATGGCCGCGTACAAGGCGGGCGACGCCGACCGGCTCCCGATGATCATCCTGCGCACCCCGAAGGGCTGGACCGGGCCGCGCGAGGTGGACGGCAAGCCGGTCGAGGGCACGTGGCGGGCCCACCAGGTGCCGCTGGCCAAGGTTCGCGAGAACCCGAGCCACCTGGCCATGCTGGAGGAGTGGATGCGCTCCTACCGCCCGGAGGAGCTGTTCGACGGCGAGGGCCGCCCGGTCGCCCATGTCAGGGACACCGTGCCGGCGGGCGCGCGCAGGATGAGCGCGAACCCGCACGCCAACGGCGGCGAGCTGCTCACGCCGCTGCGGCTGCCCGACTTCCGCAGGCTCGCGGTCGAGGTCAAGTCGCCCGCCACCCAGTCGACCGAGCCCACGCGGGTGCTCGGCGGGTTCCTGCGCGACGTGATCGCCGCCAACCCGCGCACGTTCCGGCTGCTCGGCCCGGACGAGACGGCGTCGAACCGGCTGACGGAGGTGTTCGAGGTCACCGACCGGGCGTGGGAGGCCGAGATGCTGCCCACGGACGAGAACCTGGCCCCCGGCGGACGGGTGATGGAGGTGCTGAGCGAGCACCTGTGCCAGGGCTGGCTGGAGGGCTACCTGCTGACCGGCCGGCACGGGCTGTTCAACTGCTACGAGGCGTTCATCCACATCATCGACGCCATGTTCAACCAGCACGCCAAGTGGCTGGAGTCGTCGCAGAAGATCCCGTGGCGGCGGCCGGTGGCGTCGCTGACGTACCTGCTGTCGTCGCACGTGTGGCGGCAGGACCACAACGGGTTCAGCCACCAGGACCCGGGCTTCCTGGACGTGGTGATCAACAAGAAGGCGTCCGTGGTGCGGGTCTACCTGCCGCCGGACGCCAACACGCTGCTGTCGGTCGGCGACCACTGCCTGCGCTCGCGCGACTACGTCAACGTGATCGTGGCGGGCAAGCAGCCGGTGCTCGACCTGTTCACCATGGACGAGGCCATCGCGCACTGCACCCGCGGGCTGGGCATCCTCCCGTGGGCCTCCACCGACGAGGGCGCCGAGCCCGACGTCGTGCTGGCCTGCGCGGGCGACGTGCCGACCCTGGAGACGCTGGCCGCCGCCGCCCTGCTCCGCGAGCACCTGCCCGACCTCAAGATCCGGGTGATCAACGTCGTGGACCTGATGCGGCTCCAGCCGCCGTCGGAGCACCCCCACGGCATGTCCGACACCGAGTTCGACAACCTGTTCACCGTCGGCAAGCCGGTCGTCTTCAACTTCCACGGCTATCCGTCGCTCATCCACCAGCTCACCTACCGCCGCCGCAACCACGACAACCTGCACGTACGCGGCTACAAGGAGGAGGGCACCACCACCACGCCGTTCGACATGTGCATGCTCAACGACATCGACCGCTACCACCTGGTCATGGACGTCATCGACCGGGTGCCCGGGCTCGCCGCCACCCAGGCGCACCTGCGCCAGCACATGAGCGACGAGCGGCTGCGGGCCCGCGCGTACACCAGGGACCACGGCGAGGACCCCGCGGAGATCAGGTCGTGGACATGGCCGGCGACATCCTCGTACTGAACACCGGCTCCTCGTCCATCAAGTACGAGCTCGTGGACGTGCGCACGCGCCGCCGCCCGGCCAGGGGCCTGGTCGAGCGCATCGGCGAGGAGCGGGGCCGGCTGACGCACCACGCCGGTGACGGGCCGCCGTACGAGCGGGAGGAGCGCTACGCCGGGCACGGCGACGGGCTGGCGGCGATGATGCGGGCGTTCGAGGCGGCGGGGCCCGAGCTGAGCCCGGTCGCCGTCGGGCACCGCGTGGTGCACGGAGGCGTCAGGTTCACCGAGGCGGTGCTCATCGACGACGGCGTGATCAAGGCCATCGAGGAGCTGGCGCCGCTGGCTCCCCTGCACAACCCGGTGAACCTGACCGGCATCGAGGTCGCGCGCCGGGCCTTCCCCGGGGTGCCGCAGGTGGCCGTCTTCGACACCGCGTTCCAGCTCACGCTGCCGCCGGAGGCGTACACGTACGCGGTGCCGCGCGACTGGCGCGAGCGGCTCGGGGTGCGGCGCTTCGGCTTCCACGGCACCTCCTGCTCCTACGTCTCCCGCCGGGCCGCCCGCTTCCTCGGCCGCGACCTCGCCGGGCTCGACCTCATCGTGCTGCACCTGGGCAACGGCGCCAGCGCGACCGCGATCTCCGGCGGGCGCAGCGCCGACACCTCCATGGGCATGACGCCGCTGGAGGGGCTGGTCATGGGCACCCGCTCGGGCGACGTCGACCCCGCCCTGCCCGGCTACCTGGCGCGGGTGGACGGGATGACCGCCGAGCAGGCCGAGCACGAGCTCAGCTACGCCGGCGGCCTGCTCGCGCTGGCCGGGACGAGCGACATGCGCGAGGTACGCGCCCGCGGCGACGCCGAGGCCGGGCTGGCGCTGGAGATCTACACCCGGCGCATCCGCAAGTACGTCGGCGCCTACTACGCGCTGCTCGGCCGGGTGGACGCGATCGTGTTCACCGGCGGGGTGGGCGAGCACGACGCCGCCACCCGCGCCGCCTGCCTGTCCGGGCTCGACCGGCTCGGCATCACCGTGGACCCGGCGCTGAACGAGGCCGGGTCGTTGGAGGAGCGCGCGGTCTCGCCGCCGGACGCCGAGGTCGCGGTGCTCGTCATCCCCACCGACGAGGAATGGGAGATCGCCCGACAGGCACTCGACCTGATCGAATGACGGCCTGGCCTGACGATGAGCCTGCCCTGACGATGAGCCTGCCCTGATGATGAGCCTGCCCTGATGATGAGCCTGCTCTGATGGGAGCGGCCTGATGGGAGTGGCCTGATGCCCCGTCCGGCCAGGGCGGTCAGGATTGTGCGTGCGGCACGGCGGGCACCCAGAACTCCACCGTCGTGCCCGCGCCGGGCGCCCCGCTGATCCCCCACCAGCCGCCCGCCGTCTCGGCCCGCTCACGCATCTCGAGCAGCCCGAAATGCCCGTGCCGCGCGATCCCTCCGGACTCGGCGGGCAGGCCGACGCCGTCGTCGCGGACGCGGACGTGCACCCCGTGGTCACGGGCGGCCAGCTGCACGGAGAGGGTGCGGGCCCGGGCATGCTTGCGCGCGTTCGTCACGGCCTCCTGGCAGATGCGGAAGACGGTGATCGCGGTCTCGGCGGGCGGCTCGCCGTCCAGGTCGTGGACCAGCTCGTACGTCAGGTCCGCCGCCGCCAGCTCCAGATAGCCCCGCAGGCCCTCGATCAGCCCGTCCCCCGGCGGGCGCAACCGGAAGGCGAGGTCGCGCAGGCGGCCGACGGCGGCGTCCACGGCGTCGTCGAGGTCGCGCAGGTCGGCGGCGTACCCCTCCGGGAGCCGGTCGGCCAGCGACCGCAGCCGCATGCCGACGGCGACCATGGCCTGGATCGTGTCGTCGTGCACGTCGGAGGCGATCCGCCTGCGCTCCCGCTCCTGGGCCTGGACCAGGTGGGCGAGCAGCAGGCCGCGCTCGTCCAGCGCCCTGGACATGGTGCGCCGCTCGGTCAGGTCACGGGTCACCTTGCCGAAGCCGAGCAGCTCGCCGCTCCCGTCGTACAGGGCGGTGATCACCACGCTGGCCCAGAATCTGGTGCCGTCCTTGCGGACCCGCCAGCCCTCTTCCTCCCAGCGGCCGGCGTCGGCGGCGATCTCCAGCTCCTTGTCCGGCTTGCCCGACCCGGTGTCCTCGGGCGGGTAGAAGACGGAGAAGTGGGTGCCGATGATCTCTTCGGCGGTGTATCCCTTGATGCGCTGCGCCCCCGCGTTCCAGCTCACGATCCTGCCGCGCGGGTCGAGCATGAAGATGGCGTAGTCGCGGATGCTCTGGACGAGCAGCGTCATATCTTCATGCGGGCGGTCATGCACGGGCATACCGCAGCCTTTCACGCCCGGCGCGGAACCGGAACCTGCTCAGACCTCCTGGGGGCCGGCCTGGAGCGGGCTGAGCTGGGCCGCCACCTCGCACCAGACCACTTTCCCGTCCTTGTCCGACTCGATGCCCCAGCCGGTGCACAGCAGCCTGACGACGTGCAGCCCCCAGCCGCTCGCCGGTCCCGGCTCACGGGGCTCGGGCAGGTCCTCGCCGTCGTCGCCCACCTCGATCCGCATGCGCGCGACATCGCCCCTGATGCGCAGCTCGGGCGGCCCCGCGCCGTGCACCAGCGCGTTCGTCACGAGCTCCGACACCACCAGCAGGACATCCTCGTGACGCCCCTGGAAACCCGACTCCGACAAAGCCTCGCGGGCGATCTGGCGCGCCACCGTGATGCTGCCCATCTCCGCCGGCAGATGAGCGTCCACCCGATACGGCCACGCCTCCTCACTGCCCATCCATCTACTCTCGGGGAGGCGACCGGTGGTCACGAGACGCAACCGCGTCACAGCGCCTAGTGCAAATGCGTCAATCCAGCAGGCCCTCCTTGCGCGCGACCGCCACCGCCTCCAGCTTGGACCGCGCGCCCAGCTTCTCCAGGACGTGCTGGACGTGGTTGCGCGCCGTGTTGCGGGCCACGCCGAGGCGCTGGCTGATGTCGTACGTGCTCGCCCCCTCGGCCAGGAGCAGCAGCGTCTCGCGCTCGCGCCCGGTCAGCTCGGAGCCCAGGCGGCCGGCCCGGCCGGTGAGCCGGTCGAGCACGCCGGGCAGCAGCCCCGGCGCGAAGACCACCCCGCCGGCCGCCACCTCGCGCACCGCCGACTCCAGCTCGCCCAGCCGCGACGACTTCACCAGCAGCCCGGCGCCCCCGGCGGCCACCACCCTGGCCGCGACCGACACGGTCGCCTCGCCGGTCAGCACCAGCACCCGGGCCCGGGGCGCGACGGCGGCGAGCTGCCCGATGGCCGTGATGCCGTCGCCGTCGGGCAGGCGGCGATCGAGCACGACGACGTGGGGCTGGTGCTTCCCGGTGTCGGCCACCGCGCCGGCGATGGTGCCGGACTGCGCGACGACCTCGATGTCCGGCGTCCGGCCGAGGGCGAGGCCGATGGCCTCCGCGACCATGGCGTGGTCCTCCACGAGAACCAGCCGGATCGAGGGCGGAGACGGCATGGCGCGAGGTCCCTTGGTTGTCGGTCGATGCGGGCTGAGCTGTGTCTGTGGGACGGCGGTGTGAAACCGAGTGTCCCACCAGCGTGACACGCCTGCCGGGCCGCCGCCACGAAAGCCGCCCGTCCCGGGTCCGGCGACGGCCGCCGATCCGGCCGCGGGCCATGGGAAGGCAAGCCCGGAGCCGCGCAAATGCAAAGGGGAGGCCCTTGAGCCGGGGTCGGGAGGGAATAAGCCGTTGGTAGGGTTGTCCGGAAATATGAGGATCTGAACGGGTGGGTTAGGTGGAGGTCGAACAAACAGCACTGCCGGGAATCGGACTACGGCACGATTTCACCACCCGCAAAGGTCAGCGGGTAGGCGTCGTCTCGCACCGTACCGGCCAGCGGGTCTTGGTGATCTACGACAAGGAAGATCCCGACCGCGCATGCCAGACCGTCAAGCTCAACGACGAGGAGGCCGACGCCCTGGCCGAGCTCCTGGGCGCCCCCCGCATCGTCCAGCGGCTCAACCAGCTGCACTCGGAGGTCGAGGGCCTGGTCAGCGTGCAGCTGCCCATCCCGCCCGATTCCCCGTACGAGGGCCGTCCCATGGGTGACGCCCGCGTGCGGACCCGTACCAGCGCGTCCATCGTCGCCGTCGTACGCGGCGGCCAGGTGTTCGCCAGCCCCGGCCCGGAATTCACCTTCCGCGCCGGCGACGTCGTAGTGGTGGTCGGCAGCGAGGACAGCACCGCAGGGGTGGCCGACATCCTGGTGGACGGGTAGGCCCGCGGGTGCACGATACCGCGGTCATCTTTCTCGAGTTCGGTGCTGTACTGCTTGGCCTGGGGGTGCTCGGCGCGCTCGCGTTGCGCGGCGGCATCTCCCCCATCCCCCTGTACCTGATCGCCGGTCTGGCGTTCGGGACCGGCGGGGTGCTGCCGCTGGCGACCAGCGAGGAGTTCATATCCGTCGGCGCGGAGCTCGGCGTCGTCCTGCTGCTGCTGACTCTCGGCCTGGAGTACAACGCCGACGAGCTGGTGACGAGCCTGACGAGCAACGCCAGAGCCGGCATCGTCGACCTGGTGCTCAACGCCGCCCCCGGCGCCATATGCGCGTTACTGCTCGGCTGGGGGCCGGTGGCGGCCGTCGCCATGGCGGGCGTCACCTACGCCACCTCATCGGGCATCACCGCCAAGGTGCTGTCCGATCTGGGGTGGATCGGTAACAGGGAGACACCCACGGTGCTGTCCCTGCTGGTGTTCGAAGACCTGACGATGGCGATCTACCTGCCGGTCCTGACGACCATGCTGGCCGGGCTGAGCCTGGTGAGCGGGGCCATCTCGGTGGGCATCGCGCTGCTGACGGTGAGCGTCGTGCTCGTCGTGGCCCTGCGGTTCGGGCGCTTCATCGAGGCGTTCGTGTCCAGCCCGAACAACGAGGTCCTCCTGCTGAAGGTGGTCGGGCTGGCGCTGCTGGTGGCCGGGCTCGCGCAGCAGCTGCAGGTGTCGGCGGCGGTCGGCGCGTTCCTGGTCGGGATCGCCCTGTCCGGGCAGCTCGCCCACGACGCGCAGGCGCTGCTCGCGCCGCTGCGCGACCTGTTCGCGGCGGTGTTCTTCGTCTTCTTCGGCTTCCAGACCGATCCGTCGAAGATCCTGCCGGTGGCGGGCCTGGCCGCGCTGCTGGCCCTGGTGAGCATGATCACCAAACTGCTCACCGGCGCGTACGCGGCCAGACGGGCGGGCATCGCCAAGGCGGGCCAGGCCCGGGCGGGCATCGCGCTCATCCCCCGTGGCGAGTTCAACATCGTCATCGCCGGTCTGGCGGTGGGCGCGGGCGCCCATCCCGACCTGGGCGCGCTGGCGGCGGCGTACGTGCTCATCCTGGCGGCGTTCGGCCCGCTGGCGGCCAAACTGGTGCAGCCGCTCATCGAGGCCATCGCCAAACGAGCCTGATCCGCTAGTTTGTTCGTATGGCCGACCGCAAGCACGGCGTGCACGCGCCTCCCACCGAGACGACGATCAGGTCCGCGGACTGGGACAGCCTCGAGCTCTCCGGCGAGAGCCACCACCGGGTGCTGTTCCAGGACGTGGACATGACCGAGCTGGTCAACCACGGCTCCTCGTTCGAGGAGTGCCAGTTCAGGAACGTGCGGTTCAACGTGTCGGTGCACGAGGACGCCCGCTTCCTCAACTGCACGTTCACGCGCTGCTCGCTCTTCGACGCGACGTTCAGGGGCTGCAAGCTGACGGGCAGCATGTTCGACGGCTGCACCTACGGGCTGCTGAAGGTCGAGGGCGGCGACTGGTCCTACGCCGGCCTGCCCGGCGCCGACCTGCGGGGCAGCGCCTTCCACGGCACCCGGCTGCGGGAGGCCGACCTGACGGGCGCCCGGCTGGAGGGCGCGGAGGTGCGGCGCTGCGACCTGTCGGGGGCCTGGCTGCACAGCGCCGACCTCACCAAGTGCGACCTGCGCGGGAGCGATCTGAGCACGCTCGACCCGCACACCGTCACGCTCAAGGGCGCGATCATCGACCCCTTCCAGGCGACGGTGATCGCGGCGGCGCTGGGCCTGGACGTCCGCACGTAACACCCCGGCCTGTACGCGGGACGCACGGGCCCGGCGTGTGCGAAGAGGCGGCGCTTCGCCCAGGATGTCCCTGTGCGAATCGCCGATCTCACCCCCGCCGAGCAGGCCGTGACCGCCGCCTTCCCCCACGGGCGGGAGGTCGACCTGCGGACGGGCGACCCCGCCCTCGACTCCCC
>NZ_VCKX01000173.1 GCF_005889725.1 Nonomuraea zeae | reverse complement strand
GTTGCGGGGCCTGTGTCAGGACCCGAGGTGGGATCGGGGGCGGAGATGAGGTGGGGGAGCACCCTGCCCCGGCGTACCAGGTCGCGGGCGAAGGCGGCGACGGCGGCCCAGTGGCGCATCGTGGCGGTGCCCGCGTGCTCGTCGAGAGCCCGCAGCGCCTGCGCGGCGGGCGGCACGACGGCGGGGACCTCCCAAAGGCGCAGCCGGGGCCGGACCACCTCCGCCAGCCGCCCGGTTTCCGGGGAGGGCAGCGGCTCCTTGACCGAGCCGGGAAGGAGCAGCTCCAGCGTCCGGGATGGCGGCTCGCCGAGGCCGAGCGCGGCGGCGACCCCGGCGGCGGGCGCGGCGTGCGGATGCGGGCGCGGCCCACCGGCCTTGCGCCCGGCCGCAGCGCCTGCGGCCGGGCGATCGTGGGCGTCCGGTGTGCCGATGCCGTCCGAACGGTCGTGGCGGCGTGGCGGGCCGGTGTCGTCCAACCGGCCGATCGGCGCGGGCACCAGGGCGTCGTCGCCGTTCTCGGCCCAGAAGGCGAGCCCGTCCGCCGCCCAAACCCCGTGTACCAGCACCACGGCAGATTACCTCCAGCGATGCAAGGCCAGGCCCGGGTGAAACCTCGTGGCGAGCCGCCGGCGGCCCGTCGTGCCTGCGGGCGCCGGGAGAACGGCCGTTCTAGGATCCAAGCCATGAGATTCCAGGGGGCCGAAGGCAGGTGGCGAGAGCGGCTCGGCTCGCTGCGCGACGTGGTCAGGCAGGAGCTCGTCACCCGGCAGCTCGCCCAGCACCTGCCGCCGCCTCCGTGCCGGGTCCTCGACGTCGGCAGCGGCCAGGGCACGCAGGCGCTCAGGCTGGCGGCGGCCGGCCACAGCGTCACGGCGCTCGACGCCTCCCGCGAGCTGCTCGACCTCCTTGAGGCCGGGATCGAGCCGGGCATGGACATCACGACCGTCCAGGCCGAGGCCGAGCGCATGGGGGAGCTGTTCGAGCCGGGCGCCTTCGACGTCGTCCTGTGCCACGGCGTGCTGATGTACTTCGACGACCCCGGCCCGCTCCTCGCGGGCCTCGCCCGCCGGCTCGCCCCGCGCGGCATTCTCTCGCTGCTCGTGCGCAACGGCGACGGTCTGGCCATGCGGCCGGGGCTGCTCGGCGACTGGTCGGGAGCGCTGCGGGCGTTCGACGAGCGCTCGTACGTCAACAGGCTCGGCGTCCCCGCCCGGGCCGACCGGCTCGGCGAGCTGGGGGCGCGGCTCGGCGTACTGGGGCTGGAGACGGCCGAGTGGTACGGCGTGCGGGTGTTCACCGACGCCATGCCCGACGACGCGCCCGTCCCGGACGGCCTCGGCGACCTGCTGGCGGCCGAGGAGCGGGCGGGCAGGACCGACCCCTACCGGAGGGTGGCCGCGCTGACCCACCTCGTCTGCCGGCCCCGGCCCGGCGGCCCTTCCGCCTGAATCGGCGTCCCTGCGCGCCCGGCCGCGCGGTGCTTGCGGGAGAGCTTATATAAGCCATTCCTGAAGTTGTACGATAAAAGTATGAACCCTCCAGGATCGTGGTGTGAGCGGCCCAAGCGGCAGGCTCCTTCGTGCGAGCTGCCCTCTCCGTGGAGCAAGCCGAAGCAGCCCGACAACTGGTGCGAAGTGCAGAAGGACCCGGTGCTGTCGGCCCTGGGCTTCCTGCTGAGGGTCGCCAAGCGGTAATCGCAGGTGATAGAAGACCATTTGTCTGGGTAGTCGCCATCCTCAGCGGGAGGAGGCGACGTCGTGAACGACACCCACAAGCTGGTCAACGATCTCTCCGAGCAGGTCTCCAGGCTCGTCAAGGACGAACTTCGCCTGGCCAGGCTGGAGCTGACGGAGAAGGGCAAGCACGCGGGATTCGGCGCGGGCCTGTTCGGCGCGGCCGGGATCGCCGCGTTCTTCGGCGGCGCCGCCCTGGTGACCACCGTCATCATGCTCCTCGCTCGGGTCATGCCCGCGTGGGCGGCGGCCGCGATCGTGGCGGTCGTGCTGTTCGTCGTCGCCGGGCTGCTCGGGCTGGTCGGCAAGAACCAGGTGAAACGAGCCGCGCCGCCGGTCCCGTCGGAGACCATCGCGAGCGTCAAGGCCGATATCGACATGGTCAAGGAGAGGGCGCGGCGATGAGCGAGACCGATCCCGGATACAGCGAGCAGCACGCCGGAGACGTCGGGGCCCGCAGAGCGACCGTGGGCACCCCGACGGAACACGAGTCCATCAACGTGCCCCCGACGAGACCGGGTGCGGCGGAGAACGCGCGGCGGGCGGAGGCCGCGCGTCAGGAACACGAGACGTTCGTCCCCGAGGCCCCCGTTCCGGACGAGCGGACCGAGGGCACGGAAAGCCGGCGGACCGAGGAAGAGCCGGTGCGCGGGGAGCGGACGGGCGACGACGATGAGGAAGAGGATGACGTGCGCAAAGACATCGAGCAGACCCGAAAAGAGCTGGGCGACACCGTCAGCGCGCTGGCGGACAAGGCCGACGTGAAGGGACGGGCGTCGCACGCGGCCGAGGTGACCAGGGATCGGGCCGTGGAGGCCGCCGAGGTCGTCAAGGATCGGGCGGTGGAGGCTGCCGAGGTCGTCAAGGATCGGGCGGTGGACGCGGCTGAGGTCGTCAAGGACAAGGCGTCCGAGGTGGCGAGCAAGGTCCGGGAAAGTGCGCCCGATCAGGTCAAGGACGCCGCGGCGGAGGCGAGGAAGCGGCCGGTGCTGCTCATCGCCGTGGGCGGCACGGTGCTGGCCCTCGTGGTGCGCCGCATGATGCGGCGCCGCAAGGTCAAGTAGGGCGGGGGCGTACGCGGCGTCCCCGACCCCAGGCCGATACGCTGCCGGAGTGATGCGTCGAACGGCCGCCGCCGCCCTGCTCGCCCTGCTGACGGCGGGATGCGGGGGCGGCTCAGCGGTGAGCGACTACGGCACGGTGGTCCAGGGCGCCAAGGGGTCCACCGTGCAGGTCGAAGTGCCTCCTGGGCAGCGGTTCTCGCTGGCCGTCGCCGACAACCCGTCAGTGGGCGACAACTGGGACCTGGTGGCCGTGCCGGACGCGAAGGTGGCCTCGTTCATCAGCGAGGAGCGGGAGAGCGCGGGCGACGCGCCCGGGTCCGGCGGCACTGCCTATTTCGTGTTCAACAGCAAACAGCGGGGCACGACGGAGGTCCGGCTGCGCAACTGCTGGCGGTGCGGTCAGGACAAGACGCCGTCCACGGAGGAGAGCAAGCAGCAGTCCGGCGAGGCGATCTTCGCCATCACGGTGAAGTGACCCCGCCCGTCGCGAGGCGGGCCGGTCGCCGGCGGGCTCGCGTGGGGTGAGCCCGGCGTGGGCCGGCCGCGTCAGCCCGTGCGCAGGGCACGGCACAGAACCGCGAGCGCGGGCCGGCCGCGTCAGCTCGTGCGCAGGGCGCGGCAGAGAACTGTGAGCGTGGTCCGCTCGACCAGGGCGGCGTCCGCGCCGGCGGCGATCTGGCGCTGGCCCTCGCCCAGGATGCTCCATCCCAGGTGGGCCACCAGCCCCGGATGCTCGTGCCCGGCGCCGGACAGCACCTCGCGGAGCGGGCCGATCATCGTCTCGTGGAGCTGGTCGAGCCGGTCCTGGCAGCCGGGAGGCAGCTCGACCGAGGAGAGCGCGCGCAGGAGTGCGTAGTCGGGGCTGCGCACGAACGACAGCGTCACCGCCCCGAACGCCCGCACCCGCGCCTCCAGCCCGTCCTGGGCGGAGACCGCGCTCTCGAGCCGGGCGGCCCAGCGCGGGATCGCGTCCTCGACGAGCTGGGCGAGGATGTCGGCGGTGGAGGAGAAGTAGCGGTAGACGCTGGAGCGGGCCAGCCCCACGCGCGCGCCGACGGCCGCGGGGGTGAGCCCGGCGGCGCCCTCGGCGACCAGGATCTCCATCGCGGCGGCCAGCAGGGCCGCGTGCTGGCTGGCCCGGTGGTCGGCCACCGTGGGCGCGCTGATCCTCGGCACCGGAACTCACTCCTCCTCGGGTCGTCTCTCCCCAGTATCGGGCAGCAGCAGGGTCGCCCCGACGCCGCCGAGCAGCACGAACCCCGTGACGATGGTGACCCGGCGGGTGGCGTCCGCGGCGGCGGCGACCGCGGCCTCGTGCTTGACCGGGTCGCTGATGGCCGTGACGGCCGCACCGGCGCTGTCGCGGACGGCGTGTCGCAGCGCGGGCTCGTCCGGCAGGCGCTCGGCCATCGCCGCGTCCAGCCCCGTGACCAGCACCGCGCCGAGCACCGCGATGCCGATCGCAGCGCCGAGCTGCCGGATCGCGCTCTGCAGCCCCGAGGCCGCCCCCGACTGGCGGGCGGGTACGCCGGCCAGCATCACGTTCGGGAGCTGGGCGGAGGCGAACCCGATGCCGATCCCCCAGAGGACCAGCCAGGGGACCAGCGACCAGGGGCCGAGCGAGGGCGAGACGGTCAGCCCGACCGCGATCGCGGCCGACGCCTCCAGCCCGAGCCCCAGCCGGACGATGAGCCGCGGCGCCAGGGGCAGCCTGGGGACGACGCCGCCGGCCAGGAACGTGCCGCCCGCGAGCGAGGCGATGATCAGCCCGGTCTTGAACGCCGTGAAGCCCATGGCCGTCTGCAGGTACAGCGGCAGCACCAGGATCAGCCCGAACTCGCCGAGCGTGATGATCATCGCGGCGGCCCCGCCGTACCGGAAGGAGGGGATCGCGAGCAGGGAGAGGTCCAGGATCACCGGGCGCCCGGCCCGGGCTCTGGCCCGCTCCACCAGCACGAGCGCGGAGAGCGCGAGCACGGCCACCAGGAACGCGAACGGGATCGGGGAGAGCCCGCCGTCCCCGGCGGTGAACCAGCCGTACCGCTGGCCCTCGATCAGCCCGAACACCAGCGACGACGTGCCGAGGACCGACAGCAGGACGCCGGGCACGTCCCGGCCGCCCGCGGCCGGGTCCCTCGACTCCGGCACCCGCAGCGTGCCGAGCAGGACCAGCAGGCCGATCGGCAGGTTCACCCAGAACGCCCAGCGCCACCCGAGGTCGGTCACCACCCAGCCGCCGAGCAGCGGCCCGAGCGCGGCCATCCCGCCGATGATCGACCCCCAGACGGCGAACGCCACGGTCCTGCGCCTGCCCGTGTAGAGCGCGTTGATGATCGCGAGCGTCATCGGCACCACCATCGACGCGCCGACGCCCTGCAGCACCCGCGCGCCGATCAGCATCGCGCCGCTGCCCGCCGCGGCCGCGAGCATGCTGGCGGCCAGGAACACCACGCAGCCGACCGCGAACGTCCTGCGCCGCCCGCGTACGTCGCCCGTGCGCCCGAGCGGGATGAGCAGGGCGGCGAACGTCAGCGAGTAGATGGAGTTCACCCACTCGACGTCCGTGGCCGACAGCCCGAGATCGCTCATGATCGCGGGAACGGCCACGTTCACGATCGTGGCGTCGATGATGATCATCGACATGCCGACGCCGAGCACGAAGAGGGGGAGCCAGCTCTGCCGGGTCCGCCCAGTTAGCGACACCATGTTTCTAACATAGCAACATGCTGTCGCCAAAAGACACGTTAGGCTGCGGATCATGGACTTCATCCGGGTGCGCGCGTCCGCCGACGGCGCGGAGACGATCTCCTACTGGACCGGCGACGTCTACGGGTGGGAGGACGGCGACGGGCCGCACCACCTGTTCGGCTTCGAGGGGCTCAACGTCGCCAGGGCGGTCGAGGTCGACGGGGGCTGGCAGCTCCTGACCAGGGAGGCGGCCCTCTACCTCGACCCCAGGACGCGGCAGGTGCTCGACACCTGGGACAACCCGCTGACCGGCCGCCCGGTCGAGGTGCAGCACGTCTTCAACGACCCGGTCAACCAGCGGCTCGGCGCCTACCCCGTCCCGGAGACCCGGCTGGGCGAGCAGATCGTCTACAACGTGGACATCCGCCTGGCCTACCCCTCGCCGCTGAAGGTCGCCGACTATCCGGACAACTCCGCCGACGACACCTACCGGGCGCTGGAGCTGTTCCAGTTCTTCGCCGCGGCGGCGGACGTGGAGTCCGGCATGCCCGACGTGCCGTGCGTCTTCTCGTGGTGCCGGGTCTCCCCGTGGCTGCCGTGGATGGCGATGGGGCAGCGCGGGGGCGGGCTGGTCTACCACTGCAGGGGCACCAAGGTGGCCTCGTCCGACGGCGGGGTGCCCGAGCGGCTGCGCGAGCGGGTCGGCGAGCGGTTCCTGCACGCGCCCGACGCCTGGTCCGCCCCCAACGTGACGAGCTGGACCGCGTTCGCGGATAGGGTCGGACGGTGAGCACTGACCTGTTCTGCGAGATCATCGCAGGTGAGCGGCCCGCTTACGTGGTGCGGTCCGACGAGGTGGCGGTCTCCTTCCTCGACGCCCGGCCGGTCTTCAAGGGGCACGTGCTGGTCGTGCCCCGGGTCCACGTGGAGACGCTCACCGACCTGGTCGACGTCGGCCCGTTCTTCGAGCGGGTGCGGGCCATGGCCGGGGCGGTGGAGGAGGGGCTGGAGGCCGGCGGCACGTTCGTGGCGATGAACAACCGCGTCAGCCAGAGCGTGGCCCACCTGCACGTGCACGTCGTGCCGCGCAGGCAGAAGGACGGGCTGCGCGGGTTCTTCTGGCCGCGCACCAGATACGAGTCCGCCGAAGAGGCCCAGTCCTACGCCGACCTGATCGCCAAGGCCCTCTGAGCTAAGCTCTGGCCGCGTGGAATACCTCGTCGGCGTCGTCGTGGTGGCGGTGCTCGTCAGCGTGCCGTCGATCGTGCTGTGGCGCGTCCTGCGGGGCCGCAGGGAGCTGGGCACCAGCCCGGCCGAGCGGGCCACGTTCGAGACCCTGCACACCGCCTCGCTGGCCGGGCCGCCGCTGCGGGCCGGGCTGACCGCGGACGGCGCCGAACGCGCCTCCAAGCACCTGCGCGCGCTGCTCGGCTCGGCCGCGCTGGCGATCACCGACGGCGAGCGGCTGCTCGTGTACGACGGCGCCGGCGACCACCACGCCTCCCAGGCGTTCGAGCACGCGGCGGCGACCATGAAGGACGGCCGCATCCAGGTCCTGACCATCGACTGCGACCTGCTCGAATGCCCCATCAGGCACGCCGTGGTCGTGCCGCTCACCACCGACGACCGCCTGGTCGGCGCGCTGGCCGCCTACGGCCAGAACGCCTCGGCCGGGCTCGTCAGGGCCGCGCAGGAGGTGGCCGGCTGGGTGGACTCGCAGCTGGAGCTGGCCGAGCTGGACCGCTCGCGCACGCTGCTCATGGAGGCCGAGGTGCGCGCGCTGCGGGCGCAGATCTCGCCGCACTTCATCTACAACTCGCTCACCACCATCGCCTCGTTCGTCCGCACCGACCCCGAGCGGGCCAGGGAGCTGCTGCTGGAGTTCGCCGACTTCACCCGCTACTCCTTCCGGCGGCACGGCGAGTTCACCACCCTGGCGGAGGAACTGCGCTCGATCGACCGCTACCTGATACTCGAACGCGCCAGGTTCGGCGACCAGCTCCAGGTCACGTTACGCATCGCGCCGGAGGTGCTGCCGGTGGCGGTGCCGTTCCTGTGCCTGCAGCCGCTCGTCGAGAACGCCGTCAGGCACGGCCTGGAGAGCCGCAACGGCGTCGGCCGCATCACGATCATCGCCGAGGACGCCGGGGCCGAGTGCAGCATCAGCGTCGAGGACGACGGGCTCGGCATGGACCCCGAGCGGCTGCGCCGCATCCTCGCGGGCGAGGTCGCCCCCATGGGCGGCGTGGGGCTGGCGAACGTGGATGAGCGGCTGCGCCAGGTGTACGGCGACGAGTACGGTCTCGTCGTCGAGACCGGCACCGGAGCGGGCACCAAGGTCAACATCAGGCTGCCGAAATACCACCCGGGCGTCTCCGCTCGCTAGGACGCCTGGGACACCGGTGCAGGTAGCGGAATCGCGGACATGTGACCGCTCTGTGACGGCCTTGACGCATCTCACGTGTTTCATCACTCTCGTTGAGAGGGGGATACGTGAGCGGGCTCCGGGTTCTCGCGGTCGATGACGAGCTTCCCGCGTTGGAAGACCTGTCGTACCTGCTGCGTGCCGACCCCCGCATCGGGGAGGTGGCCACCGCCAGGGACGGGTCCGCGGCGCTGCGGCTGCTCGACCGCGCCATCGCCGACGGGCGGCCGATCGACGCGGTGTTCCTCGACATCAGGATGCGCGGGCTCGACGGCGTGGTGCTCGGGCGGCTGCTGTCGCAGTTCGCCAACCCGCCGCGGGTGGTGTTCGTGACGGCGTACGAGGAGCACGCGGTCGACGCCTTCGAGATCAAGGCCGAGGACTACCTGCTCAAGCCCGTGCGGCCGGAACGGCTGGCGGAGGCGATCAGGCGGGTGGCCGTCTCGGCCGACGTGCCCGCCGAGGGCGGCGAGTCGGACACGATCCCGGTGGAGCTGGGCGGGGTCACGCGGTTCGTCTCCAGCGCCGACGTGATCTACGTGGAGGCGCAGGGCGACTACGCGCGGCTGCACACGGCGGCGGGCAGCCACCTGGTGCGGATCCCGCTGGCTACGCTGGAGGAGCGGTGGGCCCCGGCCGGGTTCGTCCGCGTGCACCGCAGCCATCTGGTGGCCGTCAAGCACATCGTGGAGCTGCACATCGACTCGGGCAGGTGCACCGTGCGGGTGGGCGACATCGAGCTGCCCGTCAGCCGCCGCCACACCCGCGAGCTGCGGGACCTGCTGGTGCGCAGGGCCAGGAAGGGACGGCAGGAATGACCGGGCCCGCACGCGTGAGAGACGGACGCGCATGAGCCCCGAACGGCGGGTGCAGCGGGAGACCCCGCGCCGGGTGGCCGTGACCAGCCCCCGTACGGCCGCCGCGCGGCGGCCCCGCTATCCCGCCACGCGGGAGATCGACGAGCAGACGCGGCTGGGCGAGGTCTACATGCGCTCGCTGCTGCGCACCCAGTTCCGGCTGGCCCTGTTCGTGTGCACGGTGCTGGCCTGCGTGGTCGGCGGGCTGCCGCTGCTGTTCCTGCTCATCCCGGAGCTGCGCGAGGTGCACCTGCTGGGCATCCCGCTGCCGTGGGCGGTGCTCGCCGGGCTCATCTACCCGGCCTTCGTCATCGGCGCCTGGCTGTACGTACGCCAGGCCGAGCGCAACGAGCGCCACTTCGCCGAACTGGTCGAACGCCGATGACCGGGCGCCGGGCGGGCGGGCCGGGCGCATGAGCCTGACCGCGGTGCTGATCGTCGTCGTGGCGGCCGTGCTCATCGGGGCTTTCGGGATCAGGTTCTCGCGCACCACGTCCGACTTCTACGTGGCCTCCCGCACGGTCAGCCCGCTGTGGAACGCCTCGGCCATCGGCGGGGAGTACCTGTCGGCGGCCTCGTTCCTGGGCATCGCTGGGCTCATCCTGTCGTTCGGCGTGGACATGCTCTGGCTGCCCGTCGGCTGGACCGGCGGGTACCTGGTGCTGCTGGTGCTGGTGTCGGCGCCGCTGCGGCGCTCGGGGGCGTACACGCTGCCGGACTTCGCCGAGGCCCGGCTGGAGTCGATGGCCGTGCGCCGCACGGCGAGCGTGCTGGTCGTGCTGATCGGCTGGCTCTACCTGATGCCGCAGTTCCAGAGCGCGGGGCTGGTGCTGCGGGAGATCACCGGCGCGCCCGTGTGGGTGGGCGGGCTGCTGGTCGCGGTGGTCGTGGCGGTGAACGTGCTGTCCGGCGGCATGCGGTCGATCACGTTCGTGCAGGCGTTCCAGTACTGGCTCAAGCTGACGGCGCTGGCCGTGCCGCTGGTGTTCCTGCTGATGGCGTGGAAGGACGGGGGCGCGCCCGGCGTGAGCGCCGAGGACGCGGCCGTCTGGCAGGTGCCGCTGGGCGGGGGCAAGGAGTACGGGCTGTACTCGACGTACTCGCTGATCCTGGCCACGTTCCTGGGCACCATGGGGCTGCCGCACGTCCTCGTGCGGTTCTACACCAACCCGGACGGGCGGGCCGCGCGGCGCACGACGCTGGTGGTGCTGTCGCTGCTCGGGGCCTTCTACCTGCTGCCGGCCGTCTACGGCTGGCTCGGCCGGCTCTACGCGCCCGACCTCGTACGGACCGACACGGTCGTGCTCGCGCTGCCCGCGCGGATGATCGGCGGCACGCTCGGCGACGTGCTGACGGCGCTGGTCACGGCGGGGGCGTTCGCGGCGTTCCTGTCCACGTCCTCGGGGCTGACCGTGTCCGTGGCCGGGGTGATCGCGCAGGACCTGCTGAAGGGCGGGGTGCGGTCGTTCAGGATCGCCACGCTCATGGCGGTGGCGGTGCCGCTGGCCCTGGCGCTGTGGGCGCGGGCGCTGCCGGTGGCGGACGTGGTGGGGCTGGCGTTCGCGGTGGCGGCCTCGTCGTTCTGCCCGCTGCTGGTGCTGGGCATCTGGTGGCGCCGGCTGTCCACCACGGGGGCGCTGGCCGGGCTGTTCGTGGGCGGCGGGCTGGCCTGCTCGGCGGTGCTCGTCACGATCACCGGCGGGCCGTTCGAGGGGCCCGCGGGGGCGCTGCTGGCCCAGCCGGCCGCCTGGACGGTGCCGATCGCGTTCGCGGTGATGGTGTCGGTGTCGTTCCTCACCCCGCATCGCGTGCCGCCCGGCGTCGCCAGGACCATGGTCAGGCTGCACACCCCGGAGGACCTCGACCTGGACCGCGGGGATTGGCGGCCACGCTCGTCCTAGGGCAGGCACGCCCTGGAGCCGCGGAGCTCCGCGAACGCCGCGTCCAGTCAAGAAGGGCGCCTGACCGCCCGTCACCCGCTCGTACGCGGCCGTGTCCTCCCGCGTCATCGGTCCCCCTGGACGCGCAGCGAGCGCACGCGGCGCTGCTGCTGGCCGAGCGCGGGGTGGTGGCGCTGCACGAGGCGGTGGCGCTGGTCACCTCGGGCCCGGCGCCCGTCGCGGGCCTGTGCGGGGACGTGGCGGTGGTGACGGTGGACCGGGGTGGCCGACCGTGCGGACGACCGTCACGGCCGGTGACCAGGCGGTGCCGGTGGGGGTAGGAGGATGACGGGGACACGGCGAGAGCGGGGGACCGGGATGCCGACGATGCGCATCGACGTGCTCGTCGAGGACGCCATCCTGGCCGCTCTGTCCCGGCACCCGGTCAACGTGCTCACCGAGGAGACGGGCTGGGTGGACAACGGCTCGGCGCTGACCCTGGTCATGGACCCGGTGGACGGCTCGGCGAACGCGGCGGCCGGGTCCCGCTGTCCGCGTTCTCCGCCGCCGTGGCCGAGGACGGCGTCTTCACCGAGGCACTGACCGTCTGGCTGGAGACCGGCAGGAGCTGGTGGGCCGCGGCGGGCGTGCCGTCCCGGCTGCGTACCACCGGCCGCAGGGAGCTGGCCGGCGCGGCCGTCTCCCTCATGCGCCCGCACCCCGCCGAGCCGGGACCGGCCGCCGCTTGGTGGGAGGTGGCCCGCCGCGCGGCCCGCGTCCGGATCCTGTCCACGAGCTGCCTGGAAGGCGCCCTCGTGCCGCAGGGCGCGACAGGTCACCGGAGGCGTGAGCGGTCAGCCGGGCGGGAGCTCGCCGGAGCCCCTGGCGACCAGCTCGACCGGCACCTTGACCCGGCGCGGCTCGGGCGAGGGGTTGAGCAGCAGATCCACCGCGCTGCCGGCCAGGCTGGTCACGTCGTAGCGGACCACCGTCACCCCCGGGTTGAACACGTCCGCCAGGGCGAAGTCGTCGAACCCCACGTACGCGGGCCGCTCCGGCCGCGCCCGCAGCGCGTGCAGGATGCCGATCGCGGCCCGGTTGTTGGTGGCGAACAAGGCGGTCGGCGGATCCGGCAAGTCCAGGAGCCGGCCTACCTCGTACGCCACCTGCCCGGGGTCGAAGACGCCGCGCACCACCAGCGATTCGTCCAAAGCCAGGCCGGCCGACCGCAGGGCCGTACGGTAGCCGGAGGCGCGGTCGTGCACCGAGCTCAGCCCGTCGTCGTCGGAGATCAGCGCGATCCTGCGGTGGCCGCGCGCCAGCAGGTGCTCGGTCGCCGCGCGCCCGCCCCGCACGTCGTCGAGCAGCACCGCGTCCGCCATCGACTCCAGCCCGAGGGGGACGCGGTCCACGAAGACGGTGGTGAGGCTCGCGTGCTCGGCCAGCCAGGAGTGGTCGGCCGCCGACGGGACGACGATGAGAGAGTCGACGCCCCGCGCGTACATGGACTCGATCAGCATGCGCTCCTTGTCCGGGCTCTCCTCGTACGAGCCGAACACCACCAGCGCCTCGTGCTGCGCCGAAGCCGCCTCGACCGCGGCCGCCAGGCGCGCGTAGAACTCGTTGGAGATGTTCTCCATCACCAGCCCGAGCGTCAGCATGGTCGCGCCCCTGGCCAGGCGGGCGGCGGCCTCGTTGCGGCGGTAGCCGAGCGCGCTGATCGCCGCCTGCACCCGCGCCTGCAGCGGCGCCCTGACATGGGGCTCCTGGTTGACGACCCGGGAGACGGTCTTCAGGCTCACCCCCGCGTGCCTGGCCACGTCCGCCATGGTGGGTTTCTTGGGCGCGCCCGGAGCCGCAACCGGTGGTGGCCGCTCCCCCTCAAGGCGGCTCTCCCTCGCTGTCATAGTCTGCCCCCATGGATGATGAATGGATCTGCGGCCGGTTGGGTGAGGACGAGCCTTGGGTGCTGGGCGCGGTCAACCCGCCGGTGTTCGAGAACTCGATCTTCACCTTCGAGACAGCCCAGGAGCTGGGAGAGGCGATCAGGAACGAGGACGAGCGCTACGTCTACTGGCGGGGGACCAACCCGACGGTCGATCTCGTTCAGCGTAAGCTCGCCGCGCTCGAACGGGGGGAGCGGGCCAAGTGTTTCGGGTCGGGGATGGGGGCCATCGCGGCGACCATCTCCTCGCTCGTGTCGGCCGGCGACCACGTGCTGGTGCTGGGCGCGGTCTACGGGCCGACCACGCAGTTCTTGCGCTACCTGGAGAAGTTCGGGGTCACGCATACGCATGTCGACGACCTCGCGGGATGTGACAGCGCTATCAAGGCGAGCACCCGCCTACTCTACTTCGAGTCGCCCTCCTACATGGCCTACGCCGTCGTCGACATCGCCGAGGTCACCGGGTGGGCGCGGGAGCGCGGGCTGGTGACGGTGATGGACAACACCTGGTCCACGCCGCTGTTCCAGAAGCCGCTGACCATGGGCGTGGATCTGGTCGTGCACTCCCTGTCCAAGTACATCGGCGGGCACAGCGACCTCGTGGGCGGCGTCGTGACGGGACCATCGCGGCTCATCAGGCCGCTGGCGCTGACCGAGTACCAGCTCTACGGGGCCGCCATGTCGCCGCACGACGCGGCCAAGGTGATCAAGGGACTGCGGACGCTGCCCGTGCGGATGGCCGCCCACCAGGAGCGGGGGCTGGCGGTGGCGGCGTTCCTGGAGGGGCATCCGGCGGTGCGGGCGGTGAACCATCCCGGGCTGCCCTCCCACCCCGGGCACGCGATCGCGTTGCAGCAGATGACCGGGTTCTCCAGCCTGTTCAGCATCGTGCTGGACACGGAGTCGCGGGACGAGGTCGGAGCTTTCCTCGATAAATTGCGATATTTCAGGATTGGTGTGTCCTGGGGTGGGTTCGAGAGCCTGGTGAACGCGCCCGCGCTGTCCACCGAGGAGAGCGTACGAGCCACCATGGGCATCCCCGTCGGCCTCGCGCGCCTCTCGGTCGGCCTGGAGCCCGCCGACGCGCTGATCAAGGATCTCGGGCTGGCGCTGGAGGGGGTGGGTCGCCTAGCGTGATTGACAGCGCTGTCTAGCACGCGGGAGGCTCCCCATGAGAAAGCCCCTCCTGGCGGTCGCGGTTGCCGCCACGCTGGTGCTCGCAGGTTGCGGCTCCGGCTCGTCGTCCTCGGGAGAGGTACGGCTGCGCATGATCGAAAGCCTGACCAGCCCCGAACGCACCAAGCTCATCAAGTCCCTCGTCTCCGACTTCGAGCAGGCCAATCCGGGCGTCAAGGTCGAGCTGATCTCCCCGCCGCTCGACAGCGCCGACCAGAAGATCACCCAGATCCTGCAGACGAAGAAGGACCTGGACGTGCTGGAAGTGCGCGACCACACGGCCAAGTCCTTCTCCAACAACGGCTGGCTGGCCGAGCTGCCCACGCAGGACTGGCCGGGCTGGAGCGACCTCACCGACCTGGCCCGGAAGAAGGCGGTCGAGGTCGGCGGCAAGGCGTACCTGATCCCGTACGGGTTCTACCAGCGCACGATCTTCTACCGGACGGACTGGGGCATGGCCAAGCCGCCGGCCACCTGGCAGGAGCTCTACGAGTCGGGCAAGAGGATGACCACGGGGGATCGCTACGGCTACTCCTTCAGGGGCGGCAAGGGCGGCGCGGACTACGCGGTCATGATGATCAGCGCGTACAACGGCAAAGCCCTGAATCCCGAAAAATCGTTCTATCTGACTGACAAGCGCACGATCTTCTCCACCCCCGAGGCCGCCCAGGCCCTGGACCTCTACGTCAAGATCTTCAAGGAGGCGTCACCACCGGACTCGGTGTCCTGGGGCTATCCGGAGATGGTCCAGGGCTTCACCTCCGGCGTCACCGGCATGCTCATCCAGGACCCGGAAGTGATCAAGACGGTCGAGGAGAGCGGCGTCACGTCCTGGTCCACCGCCCCCATCCCCAAGGGCCCGACCGGGTGGGCCTTCCAGCCCGTCGGCTACGCCGGCTGGGGCGTGACCTCCTTCACCAAGCACCCGAAGGAGGCGGTCAAGCTGGTGCAGTTCCTGTCGGAGGCCAAGCAGAGCATCGCCTTCGCCAAGGGCAACTCGCTCATCCCGATCTCCCGGCAGGCCCAGAACGACCCGCAGTTCTCGCAGGGGGCGTGGAAGGCGTACCTCCAGGCGCAGCAGGACCTCAAGCAGGTGATCACGATCCGCCCGGTCGACTACCCGGGCTGGAGCCAGTTCCTGGTCGACTCCGACCGTGACGTGCAGGCCCTGATCACCGGCAAGAAGACCACGGCCGAGGTGCTCAGGTCGTGGGACGCCTTCTGGACGGACCAGGCGAAGAAGGTGTCGTGAGCGCGCAGCGCACCTTCACGGTCCGCAGGGCCAGGTTCATCGTGCTGTGCCTGCTGCCCGGCGTGGTGTTCGTGGCCCTGTTCACCTACTGGCCGATGATCCGCGGCACGGTGATCGCCTTCCAGCGCTACAACCTGTTCGACCTCACCTCCACGCCTTTCGTCGGGCTGGAGAACTTCCGGGCCGTGCTGGCCGAGGAGCGCTTCTGGACGGCGCTGCGCAACACCGGCACGTGGGTGGTCGTGTCGCTGTTCTTCCAGTTCGTCCTCGGCTTCGGGCTGGCGCTGCTGCTGCGGCGGCACTTCCGCGGCCGGGGCCTGTACCAGGCGTGGGTCTTCTTCCCCTGGGCCATGTCGGGGTTCCTGATCGGGCTGCTGTGGCGGTGGATGTTCAACGGCCAGTTCGGCGTGCTCAACGACCTGCTGCTCAAGACGGGCCTCATCGACCAGCGCATCGGCTTCCTGGCCACGCCGGGCTGGGCGATGACCTCCGTCATCGTGGCGAACATCTGGTACGGCGTGACCTTCTTCGCCATCATGATCATGGCCGCGCTGCAGTCGGTCCCGAAGGAGCTCTACGAGGCGGCGGCGGTCGACGGGGCCGCGCGGCTGCGCCAGTTCTGGCACGTCACGCTGCCGCACATCCGGCCCACCCTGGCCCTGATCGTACTGCTGCGGATCATCTGGATCCTGAACTTCCCCGACCTGATCTACTCGATGACCGGCGGCGGCCCGGCCGGCGGCACCGACATCATCACGACCTTCCTCATCCAGCAGGTCATCGGCGGCGACTACGGCCGGGCGGGCGCGGTCGGCCTGCTCATCCTCGGCCTCCTGCTGGCCTTCAGCGTCTTCTACCTCAACGCCACCCGATTCGAGAAGGCCAGATGAAGGGCACGATGAAGGGCCCGACGAACGGCTCGATGAACAGCACGGCCGACGGCTCGCTGAGACGCCTCGCGACGGCGGCCAAGGTCGTCGTGCTGGCCGTCTGGCTGCTGATCACGCTGTTCCCCCTCTACTGGATCGTCGTCACCTCGCTCAAGCCCAAGGCCGAGATCTTCTCGATGCCGCTCAGGTACTGGCCGGGTCAGGTGACGTTCGAGCACTACGCGGAGCTGTTCTCCTTCGCCGACTTCGGCACGTACCTGCTCAACAGCCTGTTCGTCTCCCTCGTCGCGGCGGGGTCGGTGACGGTGATCGGGGTGCTCGGCGGCTACACGCTGGCCCGCTTCGCCTTCCCCGGCAGGGGCGCGCTGATGCTGGCGTTCCTGGTCACCCAGATGATCCCGCTGTTCATCGCGCTCGGCCCGCTCTACCTGCTGATGTCCGACCTCGACCTGCTCAACCGGCTGGCCGGGCTCATGCTGGTGTACGTGGCGATGCTGGTGCCGTTCGCCACGATCATCATGCGTGGCTTCTACGAGCGGGTGCCGGTCGCGCTGGAGGAGGCCGCCCAGGTGGACGGGGCGTCCAGGATCGTGGCCATGGTGCGGGTGGTGCTCCCGGTCATGCTGCCGGGGATCGCGGCGACGTTCATCTTCGCGTTCGTGCAGTGCTGGAACGAGCTGTTCCTGGCGATCACGTTCATCGACAGCGAGGACGCCAAGACCATCCCGGTCGCCATGAACTCCTTCATCACCCAGTACGACATCGACTGGGGCTCCATGGCCGCCGCCACGGTGGTCTCGGTGCTGCCCACGCTCGTGCTCTTCGCCGCCATCCGCCGCTACATCGTCGAGGGGCTGACGGCAGGGGCCGTAAAGGGGTGAAAGGGATAGCCGACCGCTCGTCGCGTCTAACAGACCTTTCACCGCAGGCCATCCCCAACTAAGCGCCGGACCGCAGCGGCTCGCCGAACAACCCTCCTGCGGATCTCCACGACGGGTAGGTTGCGCTCTTACGTTGGGCGTGATCCGCATCACAGTGGAGGTCTCGTGACGACACAAGAACATGACGCGTCGGTCTATGAACAAGTGCAGGAGAGCAGTGAATTCCAGGAGCTGAAGAGGCGCTTCCGCCGGTGGACCTTCCCCATGACCGTCGCGTTCCTCGCGTGGTACCTGCTGTATGTGGTGCTGTCCGGGTGGGCGCGCGGGTTCATGGCGATCAAGCTGATCGGCGATGTCAACGTCGGGTTGGTCTTTGGTTTGCTCCAGTTCGTGTCCACCTTCCTCATCGCGTGGGCGTACGCACGGCACGCGGAGAAGAAGCTCGACCCGATCGCCGACAAGCTCCGCCACGAGGTTGAGGAGAAGACCCAGTGAGCTCCACGACCCTGGGGATGATCCTCTTCCTCACCTTCGTCGCCGCGACGCTGGCGATCACGTTCTGGGCCAGCCGCCAGACCAAGACGGCCGCCGACTACTACGCCGGCGGGCGCTCGTTCAGCGGCGTGCAGAACGGCCTGGCCATCGGCGGCGACTACATGTCGGCCGCCTCCTTCCTCGGCATCGCCGGCATCATCGCGCTGTCCGGCTACGACGGGTTCCTGTACTCGATCGGCTTCCTGGTGGCGTGGCTGGTCGCGCTGCTGCTGGTGGCCGAGCTGATGCGGAACTCCGGCAAGTTCACCATGGCCGACGTGCTGGCGTTCCGGATGAGCCCGCGCCCGGTCCGCACGGCGGCGGGCGTGTCCACGATCGTGGTCAGCATCTTCTACCTGCTGGCCCAGATGGTGGGCGCGGGCGCGCTGGTCGGCCTGCTGCTCGGCATCACCAGCCCGTCGGGCAAGGCGTGGACGATCGTCGGCGTGGGCGCGCTGATGATCGTGTACGTGGTGTTCGGCGGCATGAAGGGCACCACCTGGGTGCAGATCGTCAAGGCCGTGCTGCTGATGGGCGGCGCCGCGCTGGTGACGGTGCTGGTCCTGGCCAAGTTCGGCTTCAACCTGTCCTCGCTGCTCGGCCAGGCCGCGACCACGAGCGGTCCCAAGGCCAACCCCGAGAGCTTCCTCAGCCCCGGGCTCAAGTACGGCACCGAGGCGCAGGGCCTGGCCGGCAAGATCGACCTGATCAGCCTGGGTCTCGCGCTCGTGCTCGGCACGGCCGGACTGCCGCACATCCTCATCCGCTTCTACACCGTCCCCACCGCCAAGGACGCCCGCAAGTCGGTCCTGTGGGGCATCGGCATCATCGGCGTGTTCTACCTGCTGACCCTGGTCCTCGGCTTCGGCGCGGCGGCCCTGGTCGGCAAGGAGGCGATCACCGCCGGTGACAAGGCCGGCAACACGGCCGCGCCGATGCTGGCCGAGCGCATCGGCGAGGAGATCTTCGGCCCGGTCGGCGGCACGATCCTGCTGGCGCTCATCGGCGCGGTGGCCTTCGCCACCATCCTGGCCGTGGTCGCGGGGCTCACCCTGGCCTCCTCCTCCAGCTTCTCGCACGACCTGTACGCGCACGTCTTCAAGCGCGGCCAGGCCAGCGAGCGCCAGGAGGTCGTGGTGGCCCGCATCTCCGCCCTGATCATCGGCGCCGTCGCGATCGGCCTGGGCATCCTGGCCCAGGGCCAGAACGTGGCCTTCCTGGTGGCCCTGGCCTTCGCGGTCGCGGCCTCCGGCAACCTGCCGGCGATCCTCTACAGCCTGTTCTGGAAGCGGTTCAACACCGCGGGCGCGGTGTCGGCCATCTACGGCGGTCTCGTCTCCGCCCTGGTGCTGGTCATCTTCTCGCCGGTCGTGTCGGCTCCGGCGCCCCCGGCCGGCACCGCGGTGACGGCGCTGATCCCCGGCGTGGACTTCCACTGGTTCCCGCTGAGCAACCCCGGCATCGTCTCGATCCCCCTGGGCTTCCTGTGCGGCTGGCTCGGCACGATCCTGAGCAAGGAGTACAACGCGGCCAAGTACGCCGAGATCGAGGTCCGTTCCCTCACGGGCGTCGGCGCCGAGAAGGCCACGAAGCACTGACCCCCGCAGGCGCCTCCTGCCCGTGGCGCCTGCCCAAGAGGCGCCCCAACCCCTCCTGGGGCGCACCGAGGGCCCGGCCTCCCGAGGCCGGGCCCTTCCGGTGTCACCCGCGCTACCGGCGGGAGACGCGAACCCCGGCCAGGTAGAGCAGCGCGCCCACCGCCAGTGACGCCAGCGCGATCCCGCCGACCAGCCAGAACCACGTCCCGTACGCGATCTCGGCCCCGAACAGCGTGATCGCGCCCGCGTCGTTGGAGATCAGCGGCGTCCACGACCCGGACAGCGTGGCCACCACCCCCACCAGGGAGGCCAGCGCACCGACGATCGAGGCCACCCAGAACACCGCGGGCGAGGCCAGCCGCCGCGCCTCGAACTGCGCGCGATAGCGGCGCAGGATGATCAGCACGTCCACGAACAGCACCACGATCGACAGGCACCAGATCACGGTGACCGCGGCCTGCAACACGTTGTAGACCTCCGTCTGCGCGTCCGCGGGCCGGGCCGCCGTGAACGGCACCACCACGAACGCCACCGCCGCGAACACCGCCGCCAGCACGGTCTGGATCCAGACCGCGACGTCCGGCACCTTCTGCGCGTTCACGTGGCTGACCGCCTTCGGCAGCCGCCGGTCCAGCCCCGACACGAAGATCAGCCGCGCGAAGGAGTAGTTGTAGACGACGGTGATGATGAAGAACATCGCCGCCAGCAGCAGCGCCACCAGCTTGCCCGCCCAGTCGCCCAGCCCGATGCCCACCGCCTGCGCGACCGCCGTGATCCCCGCCGACTCGCCGGCCGGCACCGACACCATCACCCCCCAGGTCGCGACCAGGTAGGCGACCATGACCGCCAGCGAACCCCACAGCAGGTAGCGGGTCACGGCCCGCTCCTGCCTGATCTCCACCCCCATGTTCAGCGGCACCTCGACGCCCAGCAGCGCCAGCACGGCCAGCCCGAAGAAACTCCAGTTGGCGAAGTTGACGCCGTGCTCGGCCGACGGGCTCCAGGCGGCGAAGTCCCACGGGTTGGTGGCCGCCGGGTTCCCCTTGGCCAGGTGGGCGATCCCGGCCGCGAACATGAGCAGGATCGCGAGCCCGTACGCCAGGAAGACGACGTTCACCACGTTCTGCGTCAGCCGGAAGCGCAGCACGGCCAGCACCGCCGCCAGCACCAGGATCACCACGATCAGCCCGCCCTGCTCCTGCACGGACAGCCCGCCGACGGCCGGGAACACCACGCCCAGGAACGAGATCGTCAACGTGCCCGTCGCGACCATCACCAGCACGCCCGGCCACCAGGCGCAGAACCCGGCGAAGAACCCCCAGAACGGCCCGAACGCCTTGGTCGTCCACAGGTAGATGGACCCCTCGCCGGGGAACATGGCGCCGAGCTGGCCGGTGACGATCGCGCAGGGGATGAGGAACAGGACGAACGCGATGATCCACCACGCGAACGCGGCCGGTCCGGCGCTCTGGATCACGGCGGCGTTCGTGATGAACAGGACGATGGCCACGAAGATGGCCACCATGTCGAAGGTGGTCAGCACCCGCGGCAGGATCCCGCCCGCCACCCGCTCCGACAGCAGCTCGTTCTCGGTCATGGCCGGACCTCCCGCTCTACCAGCCAAGATCCGCCGCAGCCGGACCGGCGTCAAGCACCTGGTCCGGTTACCCGCGGTAGTTCTTCCCCGGGGGCTTGCCGGGGATCGGCCTGGCGATGAGCGCCACGGGGATGAAGAAGCAGATCTGGCCGATCGCCAGCGTGAGCGTCCACAGTCCCTTGTCGTCGTAGTGGGCGCGGGTCCTTTCGTACAGCTCGTCCGGGACGCGCTCCCCGCCCTGGTTCGAGGTGAGCACGGCCTCGACGAGCTCCAGCGCGACCCGCTCGGCGCCGGTGAAGTAGGGGGCGTCCCGCCACGACGCCACGGCGGTGATGCGCTCCTCCGCCTCCCCGGCCCTGCGGAGGAGGCCGGTCTGCCGGACGGTGTGGTACGTGCTGCCGACGATCTGCCCGGCGCGCAGCTGCACCAGGCCGACGGTGGCCTGCGGGATCGCGCCGTTCAGAGTGGCCTTGGACATGGCTCCGGCGATCTGCCCCAGCTCGGGGAAGAACTGGGCGGGGTCGGGCAGGCGCGACTGCAGGTCGTCCTGCTCGGTCACGGGGGTGGTCATGAGGTCTTCCTTTCTCGATCTCAAAGATGGTTCGCGGCTCACGCCCCGGCGGGCCGGCTCTCCAACGCGACCCGGCCGGCCCAGCTCCGGGCGAGCTGAAGAACGCTCATGCCGAACAGCAGGACGCCCAAGGGGACGTGCAGGGACGACACGTGCGCGATGCCCAGCGCAATCTGCGCCGAGGTGAGCACGAAGAACCCGGCCGCGTACAGGATGGATCGGGGCGAGCCGCCGCCCGGCCGCCACACCAAGATCGCCGCGAGCAGATGCAGCAGCACCGCGGCGAACACCACGCGCGCCCCGGCGCTGTGCAGCACCTCACTTTCGGGTGCGGACAGCATCACCCCGGCGGAGATCGCCTGGACGAAGACCACTAGGGTCTGCAGGGTGATCGCGACACGCAGGAACTTGAGGTTGCCCTGCTTGGTCGTAGGCCTGGACATGTCGAGGTCTTCCCTTCCTGGGCTCAGCGGATGGCCGGAGGCATGCGTTCCGGTCTCATCACTTCGACGAAGCACCCGCCGCGAACGTGAGGCGACCGCGTCACAGCCCGGCGCGACATCTCGTCGAACAGCTGACGGCAACTGCGACCCGAGGGAGCCGGCGACACCATGACCCCCCGATCCGACCCGGACCTGAGCGCGATCACGAGCGAGCGGCGGCACCTGAACAACCTCGCCTACCGCCTCCTGGGCTCCCTGTCCGACGCCGAGGACGTCGTCCAGGAGACCTACGCCCGCTGGTACGCCCTGTCCAGGCGGCAGCAGGACGCCATCGACTCTCCCGGCGCCTGGCTGACGACCGTTGCCAGCCGCATCTGCCTGGACCTGCTCCGCTCGGCCCGGGTCCGGCGCGAGCGCTACGTGGGCGAGTGGGTCCCGGAGCCGCTGCCCGACCTCACGGAGTGGACCACCGTGCGGCCGAGCGGCACCACGGACGACCCGGCCGATCGGGTCACCCTCGACGAGTCGGTCAACATGGCCTTCCTCGTCGTGCTCGAGTCGATGACCCCGGCCGAACGCGTGGCGTTCATCCTGCACGACGTCTTCCGCTACTCCTTCGCCGAAGTGGGCGAGATCCTCGGGCGCACCCAGGAGGCCTGCCGCCAGCTGGCCTCCTCGGCCCGCCGCCGCATCCGCGACGGGCGGGCGCCGGCGGCTCCGACGGCCCGGCAGGCAGGCATCGTCAGGGAGTTCAAACAGGCGTGGGAAGCCAAGGACATCGAGGCGCTCGTCGGCCTCCTCGCCCCCGACGCCACGCTGATCGCCGACGGCGGCGGCGTGGTCAGCGCCGCGCTGCACCCGATCGAGGGCGGCGAGCACATCACCCGCTACCTGGTCGCCCTCGCCGGCCAGGCGCCCGGCCTGACGATCCTGGAGCGCACGGTCAACGGCCAGCCCGGTCTGGTGGCTCAGCACGGCGGCGTCACCGTGGTGGTGGCGGCGCTCGACGTCGAGGGCGACCGGATCAAGAGCATCTGGGCGGTACGCAACCCCGAGAAGCTCGGAGCGTGGACGTCGGGGTCATAGCGAGCCGGTGCGTGCGGCAGGCGGCCCCGTCCCTGGCTGCCCGCGCCACCCGCCGCGGGCCTCAGGGGCGCGGCCTGAGCACCGTGACGGCCTGGTCGAGCCAGGCGGCCAGGAACCGCTCGGCATCGAGGTCGCCGGGCGTGCGGCCGATCATGAGCCGCAGCAGCGGATAGTAGGTGAGCGAGGACAACAGCACGGCCGCGGTCGCCTCCGGATCGTCCGCCTGCACCCGGCCCAGCTCCCGCTGCCCCCTGATCCAGGCGGCGCCCTGCGCGTAGACCCCGGCGAGCACCCCCTGCCACATGCGCTCGAACAGCTCGGGGAACCCGTCGAACTCCCGCAGCATGATCCGGATCAGCGCCCGATCGTCGTCGATCACCTCCCAGACCGTCCCCGCCATCCGCGCCAGCGCCTCCCTGAGCTCCTCCCCGGACTCCTCGGCGGCCTGTCCGGCCGAGGCGGCGCGATCGGCGATCGTCTCCAGGTTGCGCCGCACCGCCTCCTCCAGAAGAGCCTGCTTGGACGGGAAGTGCTTGTAGAGCGCCCCGGACCCGGTGGTCAGCCCGCACGCGGCCTGGATGTCGGCCACGGAGGTCGCGGCGTAACCCCGGGTGGAGAACAGGCGGACGGCCTCGTCGATGAGGCGTTGCCGCGTGACTCTTGGTGTCGATCTCGCCATGGTAAGAGAGTACTCTCTCACTATGCGAGTATTCGTCGCGGGCGGCACCGGAGCGATCGGCGGTCACGCGATCGAGGCGCTGCTCGAAGCGGGCCACACGGTCACCGCGCTGGCCCGTACGAGAGAGAAGGCGGCCACGCTCACCGGCCAGGGCGCGACGCCGGTCATGGTGTCGCTGTTCGACCGGGCGGAGCTGGCCGGGGCGCTCGCCGGCCACGACGCGGCGGTCAACCTGGCGACCGCGATCCCGCCCATGTCCCGCTTCATGAGCACCAGGGCGATGCGCGACAACTACCGGGTCCGGGCCGAGGGCTCGGCCGCCCTCGTGGACGCCGCCCTCGCCGCCGGCGTCGGCCGGGTGGTGCAGGAGTCGGTCTGCATGCTCTATCGCGACCAGGGCGCGCGCTGGATCGGCGAGGACGGTCCGGTGGACCGCTATCCGATGACGCGCGGCAACTTCGCGGCCGAGGCCGGCGCCCACCGCTTCACGGAGTCCGGTGGCGGGGCGGGGGTCGTCCTGCGCCTCGGCTGGTTCCTGGGGCCGGGGGCGGCGCACAGCGAGCAACTGCTGGCTCAGGCCAGGCGTCACGTCGGGATGGTGCTCGGCCGTCCGGACGGCTACGTCTCCTCCATCCACCTGGCCGACGCCGCCACGGCCGTCGCGGCGGCACTGGACGCGCCGGCGGGCACGTACAACGTCGTGGACGACGAGCCGCTGACCAAGCGGGAGTACGCGGACGCGCTCGCCCGGGCCGCCGGCACCCGCATGTGGCTGCGCGGCCCCGGACGGGCCGCCTGCCTGCTCGGCGACCGCCTCACCTCGCTCACCCGCTCACTGAGGGTCAGCAACACCCGCTTCCGCGAGTCGACCGGTTGGTCACCCCGCTACCCGAGCGCCCGCGAGGGCTGGCTCGCCACGGCTCAGACCCTTCTGACCTGATCCCGTCGATACCCCGCCCCGCGCTTCTGCTGCCGGGCAGCCAGGCCGGCGGGTCGGCGGGTCGGCGGGTCGGCGCGCAACGCGACCGCGCAGGATGCCGGCGGCCCGGACACCCTTGGAGGCGCCGCGCGAAGTGGCGGGCGCCTCCAAGGGTGGCGGACTCTCAGGTGCCGACCGGCTCCGCGCGGAGGCGGGCGGAGTGCTTGACCAGGGCGATCAGCACCTCCCGGCTGGACTCGCGCTTGCGGGCGTCGCACAGGATGATCGGGATCGACGGGTTCAGCTGCAGCGCCAGCCGCACCTCGTCCAGCTCGAACGTCTGCGCGCCCTCGAAACAGTTCACCGCCACCACGAACGGGGTGCCGCGCCGCTCGAAGTAGTCCACGGACGGGAAGCAGTCCGCCAGCCGCCGCGTGTCCGCCAGGATGACGGCGCCCAGCGAGCCCTCGGCCAGCTCGTCCCAGACGAACCAGAACCGCTCCTGTCCCGGCGTGCCGAACAGGTACAGGACGTAGTCGTTGCCAAGCGTGATCCGGCCGAAGTCCATGGCCACGGTGGTGGTCCGTTTGGCCTCCACCGAGGTGAGGTCGTCGACGCCGATCCCGCGGTCGGTCAGGACCTCCTCGGTCCGCAGCGGCCGCGTCTCGGAGACCGCGCCGACCATGGTCGTCTTGCCCGCCCCGAATCCGCCGGCGACCAGGATCTTGATCGCCGTCGGCAGGCGCGGGCGCTCAGAGCGAGCGAAGACCATCGAGCACCGCCCTGTACATCTTCATGTCGTGCATGTCCACCTCGGATCGTGGTTCCTGGGCAGAAACGAGTTCGCGGTCGAACAGATCGCCGAGCAGCACCCGGATCGTGCCGGCCGGCAGGTCCAGGTAGGCGGCGATCTCAGCGACGGACTTGGGTTCGCGGCAGAGCTGGAGTATGCGGATGTGCTCCGGATCCAGCCCGGCGTCGGGGCCCGGCGGCGGGCCCACCGCCAGTGCCATGGAGATCAGGTCGAACTTTCCGTGCGCGGGCTGGGTGCGGCCACGGGTGACGACATAGGGCCGGATGATCTCCGGATCCACCCAGTGCTCATCCGTGGGTTCGTCCGCCCCTCTCACCGGTCGCTCCTCGCGGCCTCGGCGGTGTTGCGGGCGGCCGAGGTGAGGTACTGGCCCACCCGGGCGACCATCATCGCCATCTCGTACGCGATCAGCCCGATGTCGGCGTTCTGCGCGCACAGCACGGCCAGGCAGGCCCGCTCGCCCGCCGTGGTGACGATGAGGAACTGGGTCTTCCACTCGACCACCGTCTGCCGCACCTGTCCGCCGGAGATGTGCTCCGAGACGCCCTTGGCCAGGCTCTGCAGCCCGGAGGCGACGGCGGACAGGTGCTCGCCGTCGGTCCGCTGCAACCCGGCGGACGAGGCCATCAGCAGGCCGTCGGAGGACAGCACGATGGCGTGATCGGCCTCCTTGACGCGGCCGACGAGGTCGTCGAGCAGCCAGTTGAGGTCGGTGCCAGAGCTGGGGCTCATGCCTCGCCTCCCGACTGCTCATCCATCATCTTGGCGGCCTGCGTCCGGCCAAGACGGGTGCCTGACTGCAGAGATCCCATCATCGCGCGGATCTCCTCCGGCGAGCGCTCGTCATCGTCCTCCTCGAGATCGGGCTGCGTGGGCGTGTCGTCACGCAGCGCTGGCGCCAGGTTGGCCTGGGGCACTCGGAGCGGTAGTCCTGACGGCGTGAACTCGGCCACAGGTTGCTGCTCCGGTTCCGCTGGCGGTGTTTCTGTCTCTCGTTCTGGCATCGAAGTCGGGGCTGGGGCTGGGGT
>NZ_VCKX01000172.1 GCF_005889725.1 Nonomuraea zeae | reverse complement strand
TTTAAATCAATTATACAGTCTCTCCAGTTGGAGTATAAACAGAAGCATGTGTAGTTGGTGTTTGTAGAGTATATACAATCTTTTTTTTTTTTTTGGCCGGGGCGGCGCTGGAGGTGGTGGCCGGCGTGTCCTCGACCGGGAGCGGGCGGACCGGGGTGAACCACCAGCGCGGGTTGCTCGTCACGTACAGGCTCGTGCCGGTGCCGTAGACGGTGTCGCCGTCGGCGGCCAGGCTGATCGGGTCGGTGCCGGCCGCGGTCACGCCCTGCGCCAGGTCGATGGTGTGCACGGTGAGCAGCGAGGTGCCGGTGTAGTCGGCCGGGTGGCTGACCCGCTCGCACGCGACCGTGTCCTTCTTGACGCTCCCGGACGCGTCCGTGATCTCGATCTTGGGCAGCCAGGCGTCGAGCGGCGTCTTGCGGACCGCCTCCTGGTTGATCCTGGTCCGCTCGGCTTCCGAGACGTCGTCCTTCGGCTGCGGGAACGTGATCTCCGGCCCGCTGCGGGTGACCAGCCGGACCGTGGAGCCGATCATCCTGGCGTCCACGTACGAGCCCTGCGGCTTGATCCGGCTCAGGATCTTGGGCTCACCGGCCAGGTCGACCAGCACGTACTCGGTCTCGCCGGGCGGCGCGAAGGACTTGTACATGATGTCGCCGCCGCGGAAGAACACCAGCGCGCGGTCCCCGGAGACCAGCAGGTCGGCGGCGCCGCCGCCGGGGCGGCCCGTGTCCGTGAGCTTGAGCGAGGCGGTGACCTTCCTGGTGGCCGTGTCGACGATCCGCAGGGTCCCGTCGTTGACCGTGATGACGCGGTTGCCGTCCGTCTTGACCAGGTCCGGCTCGTCCACGCCGGCTTCGTGCACGTTGGTCGTGGAGTGCTCCGGCGCCTCCGCCGTGCTCTTGGCGTTGGGGGTGACCGACCTGGCGTCCTCCATGTACATCAGCGGCACGGCGTTGCCGAACCCCCATGGGCCGACGTTCCGGGCGGCGTGCTCGCGCAGGCCGGACAGCGCGTCGTCGCAGTCGTTGTAGGCCACCAGGCGGACGGCGCCGAGGCTCACCTTGGGGGGCGGCGCCGTTCCTCCTGTGGAAGAGGTGCAGGCGGCCGTCACCGTCGCGAGTGCCGCGGCGGTCACAGCCGTACGGATCAGCGTCTTCATGCCC
This sequence comes from Nonomuraea zeae, assembly GCF_005889725.1. Taxonomy (GTDB): domain Bacteria; phylum Actinomycetota; class Actinomycetes; order Streptosporangiales; family Streptosporangiaceae; genus Nonomuraea; species Nonomuraea zeae. The sequence goes on along the minus strand of NZ_VCKX01000172.1, from coordinate 24,955 downwards.
TCATTGACGGCTGTCCGAGTCAGATGGTTCAGGAGCCTCTGTTTGGATTGATGGTGAAAATCGGGCTGAAGTCCAGGTCATCCGGCACTTCCAGCAGTTTGCGCAGGAGCTTGCCGTTGAAGTCGATCACCTGGACCTCGTCGTTGGCGTTGTTGTTCTGCTCCCAGCAGTAGAGGTGGGTCTCGTCGTACCAGCCGAGGACCTTGTCGCAGTCGGAGTAGAACTTGCGGATGCGCTCGCCGGAGGAGGCGTCCCAGAGGCAGTGGTCGCCGTCGCCGCCGTTGGGGCAGTTGGTGACGAACGACTTGCCCGAGGGCGAGAAGATGTCCTGCGTGCCGGCGGACAGGGTGCCGATGCCCTGCGCGGAGTGGGTGGACTTGCCCTGGGCGTCGAAGAAGCGCAGGCCGAGGTTCTTCTCGTCGCCGTAGACGTTGACCGTGCCCTCGTCGTCGCCGTCGAAGCCGTAGGCCGTCTTCCTGACCGAGCTGTCCTGGACGAGGACCGGAACGGCCTTCGCCGCGGCCACGTCCACCACGACGAAGCCGGTGTAGAACCAGGTGCTGCCGGTCTTCTTCTCGACGTTCAGCAGGATCTTCGAGCCGTCCTTCGACCAGGCCCTGATGCTGCTGATCGCCGGCTCCTTGACGGTCTTGATCGTCGTTCGCCGGCTCGTCTCCCGGTCGATGACGACGATGAAGTCGAAGTCGTCGGAGCTGTACTGCTTGCTCCTGGTCGCGAGGTAGCGGCCGTCGGGCGAGACCATCGACTCCCGGTTGTCGGAGTATTTCGAGAACGTGCCGCGCAGTGAGCCCCTGGCGTAGTCGACCCACTCCTTCAGCTTCTCGTCGTAGATCTCGTAGGAGGTCAGGACGATCGCGTCGGACGGGTTCTCGTAGAGCGAGATCTCGCCGCCGGGCAGAGCCCGCTTGGTGCCGGTCCGCGGCACGCCGGCGGCCTGGGTCTGGGACGGGCTGGGCGTCGTCGTCGTACGCCGGGTCGAGGTCGGGGTCGGGGTGGGGCCCGCCATCGACGACTTGTCGAACTGGATGAACACGACCACGCCGGCGAGCAGCAGCAACGCGACGGCCACCGTGATGCCGGCGATCACCGGGGCCCGGTTCTTGCTCTGCCGGGTCGCCGGGCCGTAGGCGCTGGACTGCCCGGTGTGCGGCCCGTAGGGCGGCGCGGGCTGATGCCACTGCCCCTGGTGGGGCGGTTGTCCTTGATGGGGCGGTTGTCCCTGGTGCGGTGGCATGAACTGGCCGGAGTGCGGCGGCACAGGCCCGGACGGCGGCCCGGCGTACTGGACGGGCCCGGAGCCGGACGGTGGCCCGGCGTGCTGGACGGGGCCGGAGTAGGGGCCGGCGCCCTGGGGGACGGGCCCCGCGTAGTGCGGTCCCGAGCCCTGGGGCGGCATGGAGTTCGGGGGCACCGGGCCCGAGGGGAAAGGCTGCGGCGCGGCCTCGGCGGCGGCCTGCGCGAGGATGCCGGACCTGGGCGCCGGGTGCTGCAGCAGCCGCATGATCACCTGCTCGGCGGTGGGCCGCTGCGCGGGGTCCTTGGACAGGCAGTCGGCCACGACGTCACGCAGCGGCCCGTCGAGCACGCCCAGGTCGGGGTTCTGGTTGAGCACCCGGTTGATCACCGCGGGCATCGTGTCGCTCCCGAACGGCGCCCGCCCCGACGCGGCGAAGACCATCGCGCTGCCCCACGAGAACATGTCGGCGGCGGGCCCGACGGCATGCCCCATGATCTGCTCGGGCGGCATGTACGACGGCGTGCCCACCACCATGCTGCTGATCGTCGAGGTGGCGTTCAGCGCGCGGGCGATGCCGAAGTCGATCACCCGCGGCCCGTCGGCCCCGATGATCACGTTGGCCGGCTTGAAGTCGCGGTGCACGATCCCGGCCTGATGGATGGCGGCCAGCGCGGTGGCGGTGCCGATGGCCAGCCGGTGCAGCACCGTCCCGGTGCGCGGCCCCTCCTCCTGCACGACCCGCTGTAACGACGGCCCTTCGATGAACTCGCTGATGATGTACGGCCGGTCCTGCTCGACGCCGGTGCCCAGGACGGCGGCCGTGCAGAACGGAGCCACCTGCTGGGCCACCTGGACCTCGCGCAGGAACCGCTCGACGCTCACCTGGTCGCCTGACAGATCGGGTCGCAGCCACTTCACGGCCACCTGCGTGCCCGAGTGGTCCTCACCGAGGTAGACGACGCCCTGACCGCCCTCTCCGAGCCTGCCGACAAGACCGAGGCCCCCCAGCCGCTGTGGATCTCCGGGTCGTAGCGGAGCGAAGGATGCCATGAAGGGATTCTGGCCCTATGCCGCGGATCCGCAAAAACTACCGGCGGGTAGCGCAGCGGAATATCCTTCGGACATGCACGTGACGTCCAGCGGTAGGACACGGCACATCGCCTCCCCCTTTACCGGCGAAAACCTCGCTGAGCTGCCCATATCCGACGCTGATGACGTCAGGAGGGCATACGAACGGGCCAGGGCCGCCCAGATCGAGTGGTCGGCCAGATCCGCCGCGGCGCGGGCGAAACCGTTCCTGCTGCTGCACGACGCGATCCTCGATCGCAGGAGCGAGATCCTGGACATCGTCCAGAACGAGACCGGCAAGGCGCGCAAGCACGCCTTCGAGGAGGTGCTCGACGTCGCGGGCTGCAGCCTCTACTACGCCCGCCGCGCGCCCGGCCTGCTCGCGCCGCGCGGGCGCAAGGGCATCTTCCCCGCCGCCACCCGTGTGGCGGAGCTGCGCCAGCCCAAGGGCGTGGTCGCGCTGATCTCCCCGTGGAACTACCCGCTGGCGCTCGGCGTCACCGACGCGGTGCCCGCGCTGCTGGCCGGCAACGCGATCGTCCACAAGCCGGACACCCAGACCGCCATGTCCACGCTGTGGACCATCGACCTGCTGGCCGAGCTGGGCATGCCGCGCGAGATCTGGCAGGTCGTCCTGGGCGAGCCCGCCGAGATCGGCGACGCGCTGCTGGACCACGCCGACTATGTGGCGTTCACCGGCTCCACGCGCGGTGGCAGGAAGATCGCCGAGGAGGCGGCCAAGCGGCTCATCGGCTGCTCGCTGGAGCTCGGCGGCAAGAACCCGATGGTGGTGCTCGACGACGCCGACGTGGACCTGGCCGTCCAGGGGGCCATCAGGGGCTGCTTCGCGAACGCCGGACAGCTCTGCCTGTCGATCGAACGCCTCTACGTGCACGCCGCGCTGTTCGACACGTTCGCCACGCGCTTCGCCGAGCAGGTCGGGCGGCTCAAGCTCGGCGCGGGCCACGACTGGTCGGTGCAGATGGGCTCGCTCACCTCGCAGCGCCAGCTCGACGCGGTCAGCGCGCACGTGGCCGACGCCGTGGACAAGGGGGCGACGGTGCTGACCGGGGGCCGGGCCAGGCCCGACCTCGGCCCGCTGTTCTACGAGCCGACCGTGCTGACCGGGGTCGCCGAGGACATGGAGCTGTGCCGCAACGAGACGTTCGGGCCGGTGGTGGCGCTCTATCCGTTCTCCTCCGACGACGAGGTGGTCGAGCTGGCCAACGACACCATCTACGGCCTGAACGCCTCCATCTGGACCGCCAGCCTCACGCGCGGCCGCGCGCTGGCCGCCCGCGTCCGGGCCGGCACCGTGAACATCAACGAGGGGTACGCCTCCGCCTACGCCTCCTATGACGCGCCCATGGGGGGCATGAAGGCGTCGGGGCTCGGGCGCAGGCACGGCGCCGAGGGGCTGTTGCGTTACACCGAGTCGAAGACGGTGGCCACGCAGGCGAGCTGGCTGGGGTTCGAGCCGCCGCGCGGGCTGCCGTACGAGAAGTGGGCGAACACGCTGGCCGCCACGCTCAAGACGATGCGGAGACTGCGGCTGAAGTAGCCGGGCCGCGCTCGGTCGGCGGTCTGTGCGAGCCGGGGGCGGCTCGCGGTTTTCGTATACGCTGTATACGTGAACGAGCAGGGTACGGCCGCGCGCATCGTGGCCGTCGCGCAGCGGATACTCGTCGAGCAGGGCGTCGAGGCGGTCAGCATGCGGCGGGTCGGCGATGCGGTGGGCATCACGGCCATGGCCATCTACCGGCACTTCCCGAACAGGGAGGCCCTGCTGCGGGCCGTCGCCGACCGCAGCGCCAGGGAGCTGGCCGAGGCGTGGACGCGGCGCTCCTCCTCAGGCGGGACGCTGGAGGAGCGGATCTCGGGGGCCCTGGACGATTTTCTCGACGTCGCGCTCGGCAGCCCGCACCTCTACCGGTTCCTGATCTCCGACGCGTGGGCGGGCGCGCGGCGCTTCCCCGAGGACTTCCGCGACGGTCAGGGGCCGCCGTTCAGCGTCGTCACCACGCTGGTGGAGGAGGGGATGCGGACGGGGCTGCTGCGCGAGGACGACGTCCTGGAGACCACGCTGGCCGTCACGTCGTGCGCGCAAGGGCTGGTCCAGCAGTACCTGAGCGGCCGGATCGGGATGGACGAGGCCGACTTCCGGGCGCTCTGCCACCGCTCGACGTGGCGGGTCATCAATGGGCTGCTGGTGGACTAGCCGGGAATAACAGTGTGTCGTTGCGCCCATGGAGATTCGTTACGCCGGAGGGCCGACGGCGGTGGTGGAGATCGGCGGCTTGCGCCTGGTGACCGACCCCACGTTCGACCCGCCCGGCAAGTATCCGATCGGGGACTGGGCGCTCGAGAAGACGTCGGGGCCCGCGTTCGGGTTCGACGACATCGGCCCGGTGGACGCGGTGCTGCTCTCGCACGACCAGCATCCCGACAATCTTGACAATGCCGGGCGGATCGCCCTGTCGAACGTGCCGCTGGTGCTCTCCACGGAGTCGGCGGCCTCGCGGCTGCCCGGGGTGCCCGTACGTGCCCTGTCCAACTGGGCCTTCCACGAGTTCGGCGAGTCGCTGCGGGTGACCGGGGTGCCCGCGCAGCACGGGCCGCCGGGGACCGAGCACCTGCTGGGGGAGGTGACCGGGTTCGTGCTCAGCGGAGACGGGCTGCCGACCGTGTACGTGAGCGGGGACAACGCCTCGCTGGACGTCGTGCGCGCGGTCGCCAGGTGGGCCGGGCGGGTGGACGTGGCGCTGCTGTTCGCGGGCCGGGCCCGGGCGCCGTTCGTCGACGGGGATCTGACGCTGTCGAGCGAGGACGCGGTCAGGGCCGCCGAGATCCTCGGGGTGCGGTACGTGGTGCCGCTGCACTTCGAGCACTGGGAGCACTTCACGCAGGGGAGGGACACGGTGGCGCGGGCGTTCGCCGGCTCCGGCGACCGGCTCCGGCTGCTCGCGCCGGGGGAGCGCGTCTCGCTCTCCTGAGCGATGCCCGGGCTTCCGAGCGACGCGCGGTGCGGCCGGCGGGCTGCTCGCTCGTGGCGAACGGCGCTCGCTCGTGGCGAACGGCGCTCGCTCGTGGCGAACGGTGCTCGCTCGTGGCGAACGGACGCGGCCCGGGCCGGCCGGGCCTGACATGGTGGAGCGGTGACCTGGAACGCGCGAGCCCTCGACGTGCTGGCAGCGGGGGCGCCCACCCCGCTGATCGACTTCCCCCTGCCTGGGTCCGGGATCAGGCTGCTGCTGAAGAACGAGTCGGCGCACCCGACCGGCAGCCTGCGGCACCGGCATGCCAGGGCGCTGTTCCGCCAGGCCGTGCTCGACGGCTCGGTCACCGAGGGCACGACCGTGGTGGAGGCGACGGGCGGCAACGCGGCCGTGGCCCAGGCGTGGTTCGCCCAGCGGCTCGGGCTGCCGTACATCGCGGTCATGCCGGGCGCCCGCAGCCCGGCGCGGGCCGGGCCGGTGGAGGCGCTGGGCGGGGAGTGCAGGTTCGTGACGCCGCCACTGGCGATCTACGACGCGGCACGCCGGATCGAGGGGCACTTCCTGGACCAGTTCGGGCGGGCGGTCCCGCACGATCTGGCGGAGGAGCTGTTCGGCCAGGTGCGGCCCGACTGGGTGGTGGCTGGGGCGGGCACCGGCGCGACGTCGGCAACGCTCGGCGGCTGGCTCCGGGATCAGGACACGACCCGCCGGGGCGCGGTTGCCGATCCGGATGACCACGGCGTGACCCGCCAGGTTTCGACGGCCGACCCGGATGACCAGGGTGCGGTCCGCCGGGTCCCGATGACCGACCCGGATGACCATGGCGCGACCTGCCGGGTCGCCGTGGCCGACCCGGATAATTCCGCGTATTTCCCGGGCTGGACCCTGGACACCCCCGACTACGCCACCGGCATGCCGTCGCGCATCGAGGGCATCGGCCGGCCGCGAGTAGAGCCCGGGTTCCGCCCCGACCTGGTCGACCTGGTGATCCCCGTGCCGGACGCGGCCTCCGTGGCGGCGGCCAGGCAGCTCAGGGAGGTCACCGGGCTGCCGGTGGGCGCCTCTTCCGGCACGGCGCTGTGGGCGGCGCTTGAGCTGGTCGAGCGCATGCGGGCCAGGGGCGAGACCGGCACGGTGGTGTCGCTGCTGGGAGACGCGGCAGAGCGGCATCTGGCGACCTGCCACGACGACGAGTGGGCCGCCGTGAAGGGGCTCGACGTCGGCCAATACACCGACGAACTGCGCCGCCGGACCTGCGTATGAGGCCACCGGGCCCGCGTATGAGTCCATCGGGCCCGCGTATGAGACCGCCCGACCCCCTTATGAGGCCGGAAGGGGGGTCAGACGAGGGGGTGGCTGACCCAGACGTTCGGCTCCACGTAGACGGCGTGGTCGTGGGCCAGGTCGCAGTGCACCGGGCTGAGCGCCCCCGGCACCTCGATCGCCCCGGAGCGGTCGAACGGCAGCCCGGTCCACCGCCGCCACTCCTCCAGCGTGCCCGTGACCACCATCGAGCGCGGCGCCACCTTGACGATCTTCCCGCCGGCCCGCACGTGCACCCGCAGCCACGCGTCGTGCGGCAGGCCGTCCGGACGGGTCCGGTAGGCGTACTCGGTCATGGGGGTGTGCGGTTCGAGGTGCTTGCCGTTCGGCCTGACCGGCGCGACCAGCTCGCTGTAGCCGAGCCGGGCGGCGTGCTCGCGCATGGCCGCCAGCATCTGCGACGACAGCCCCGTGCCGAGCAGATCCCGGCGTACGGTGATCTCCAGCGCGGAGACGCCGTCCGGCCGCGTGCCCCGCGCGCGGCCCAGCCACCCCGACCGGATCACGCCGTCCCATCCGTCGTCCGGCAGCTCGGGCCCTCCCACCACGTACGGGGTCATGCAGGCCCGCGCCACCAGCCGGCCGGGCTCCGCGTCGTCGTCGGCCACCAGCACGTGCTCGGCGTGCGTCGTGGTCGCGAACGGATAGAACAGGTCGGCGATCGGATCCTGCAACATGAACTCGTGCCACGTGTGGTCCATGTCGAACAACGACGACCCGAGCTCGGGGCGTTCGGCGAGTGTCGTGATCTTGAGGGCCATGCGGACAATTTTCACATTCCACGAGACCGGAATGCGCCTGAATTATCCGAAACTGATCTCGTGCGCAGCTGTGCGCTAGCGTCGGCGACATGACAGAACTTGATGCCAGGCTGCGGGCCATCACCGACTTGACCGTGGCCGAGGCGCGTGAGGGCGGCGGCCGGCACGAGTACGACGGCCGGATCCAGGACCTGTCTCCCGGCGGCGTACGGGACGGGCTGGCCAGGCTCGGCCAGGGGCCCGCACCCGCCGATCCGCATGACGCCAGGCACCTGGAGGTGTTCGAGGAGAGCCTGCGCACCCAGTACGCCGAGCTGGAGCTGCACCGCAAAAACCCCCTGATCCACCTGTCCAACCTCGACCTGGCCTGTTACGACCGTGACTACGGCCCGCAGGAGGAGCGGGAGGCGGCCAAGGCGGCCCACCTGGCGCTCTGGCCCGACGCCGTGCGCCACGCGATCGACTCCCTCGACCAGGTCACGGCTCCCGTCGCGCAGTCGCTGGTCGGCGCGGCCAGGGGCCTGTCGGCCGGCATCACGGACGAGTCCGCGCTGGAGGCGCACGGGCGGCTCGTCGCCCACATCGAGCGCGCCGCCGCCGATGGCGACCCCGACGCCGCGCTCGGCGGCGAGGCCCTGGCCCGGCTGATGGGCACGGCCGAAGGGCTGCCCGTCGACCTCGGCCGGCTGGCGCAGCGGGCCGACGCCGAGCGGGACCGGCTGATGGGGCTGCTCACCGAGGCGTGCGCCAAGCTGGGGGAGAAGGGGCGGGCGCCGCTGGACGTCGTACGCGAGCTGGTCAAGGACCACCCCGACGCCGACGGCGTGATCGAGGCGGCGCGGATCGGCACGGAGAAGGCCATCGCGTTCACCCGCGAGAAGGACCTCGTGCCCTACCACGACGGTGAGTGCCTGGTCGGGCTGGCTCCCGAGTCGCGGCGCTGGGCGATGGCGATGATGGCCTGGAACTCGCCCGGCGAGCCCGAGGGCCCGTCCTGGTACTACATCACGCCGCCCGACTCCTCCTGGCCCGCGCAGGATCAGGAGGAGTGGCTGGAGGTGTTCAGCCGGGCCACCCTGCCGGCGATCAACGTGCACGAGGTCGCTCCCGGGCACTTCTCGCACGGAAGGGCGCTGCGCCGGGCGCCGTCGGAGGTGCGCAGGCTGCTGCAGTCCATGTCGTTCATCGAGGGCTGGGCGCACTATGCCGAGGAGCTGTGCGTCGAGGAGGGGTTCGAGTCCGGCGACCCGCGCTTCGAGATCGGCGTGTGGGTGGAGGCGCTGATCCGCGTCACCCGGCTGGCCTGCGCGATCGGCGTGCACACCGGGCAGATGACGGTCGAGGAGGGGGCCAGGCGCTTCGAGTCCGACACGCATCTGGCGGGGCCCGCCGCGTTGTCGGAGGCGCGGCGGGCGTCGTTCGACCCGACGTACGGGCGCTACACCTGGGGCAAGCTGCTCATCCTCGACCTGCGCGAGCAGGCGCGCAAGGAGTGGGGCGCGGGGTTCAGCCTGCAGCGCTTCCACAAGGCGCTGTTCGATCTCGGTTCGCCGCCCCTGGGGCTGATCGGCGACATCCTGTAGCGTCCGAGCTGACCGGCTGAGATCGCCCGAAAGCCCCGAAAGCCCCGAAAGCGCTGGGTCGGCCGAGGCCGGTCAGGAGGCGTCCTGTGGCGGCGGTCGGGTTGGGCAGGGAGGTCGGTCCGTGCGCGAGCTCTCCGGCAAGGTGGCGGTGGTGACGGGTGCGGCCAGCGGGATAGGACGGGCGCTGGCCGTCCGGTTGGCGGCCGAGGGCATGACGCTGATGCTCGCCGACGTCGACCCCGGCGGCCTCGCGGAGACGAGCATGCTCGCGGAGGCGTCACTCGCTGAGACCGGCGGTCTCTCGGAGGCGTCACCCGCGCCGGCCCGCCGGCCCCGGGTGCTCACGCAGGTCACGGACGTCTCCGACGCCGCCGCCGTCCAGCACCTGTCCGACCGCTGCTTCGGCGAGCTCGGCGCCGTGCACGTCCTCTGCAACAACGCCGGCGTCTTCCAGGGCGGCCACATGTGGACCCGTACGCAGGAGGACTTCGCCTGGCTGCTCGGCGTGAACCTGTGGGGAGTGCTGCACGGCATCCGCTCGTTCGTGCCGCGCATGGTCGAGCAGGACACCGAGGGCCACATCGTCAACACGGTGTCGGTGGCCGGGCTGTTCGCCACGCAGGGGGCGGGGGGTTACGCGGTCACCAAATACGCCGCGCTGGCCGCCTCCCAGGCGCTCGCCCAGGACCTGGCCGCCACGGGGTCGAAGCTGCGGGTGACCGCGCTCTGCCCCGGCGCGGTCAGGACCCGCATCGGCGACTCGGCACGCGTACGCCCCGACGGGCCCGCCACCGCCCGCACCCAGGACGAGCGGGACATGGAGGAGGCGATCGGCAGGTCCGCCGAGCGCGGGATCGAGCCGTCCGAAGTGGCGGAGCTGGTCGTGCGGGCCGTGCGCGAGGAGCGGTTCCTGGTGCTGACCGATCCCAAGTACGCCGAGCGCTTACGGGCGCACACTGAGACCCTGCTCACCGGCGGCCTGCCCGGCTACCAGTGACGCTCGTGGGCCAGCACCCGCACCACCGTGCCGTTGCGCGGTCTGAACAGCAGCCGGACGGAGTCGCCCGGCAGCACGTCCTGGTAGACGCCCTGATCGACCAGGAACGCGGTGGCCTGCTCCGAGCTGCCGTCGTGCAGGGCGATGTGGAACTCCGGCGCGCCGGCGCCGCCCGGCCCCGCGGCGACCCACCGCTTGACGACGTGGCCGGTGACCTCCTGGCGCTTGGGGCCTTCCGGGACCGGCCCGGCGGCCTCGATCTCCACGCCGTGCCAGCCGCTGCCGGTGAAGATCCACTCCTGCTCCGGGCGCACCGGGGCCGGGCCGGACCTGGCCACCTCCCGCCCGCGCGCCGTCAGCAGGAATCCCCGTCCCCCCATGAGGAGCCCCACTCCCGCCACGAACGACACCATGGTCGCGATCATCCCCGGCCACGACAGGCCGGCCGCCGACACGGTGGCGTACCAGGGGACGACGAGCCCGGCGGCCAGCAGCACCGGCACGATCAGGCTCGGCCAGCGCCGCCGCGCGAGACCGAGGTCGATGGCGCACTGCCGGACGAGCGGGACGAAGCCGCCGTCCAGGTCGCGCCCTTCGGGCATGAGCGCGACCACCCGCGCGTACGGGGCGCCGGCCAGGCGATCGGTGACCCGTTCCAGCACCCACCGCTCGTACGCCGCCAACGGCTCACCCCCGGCCCCGGTCAGGGACAGCCGGTCGCCCTCGATCGACACCTGCCCGCGCCCGGCCAGCTCGGACAGCGTCGAATGGAACACCTCCTGCGACCGCATCCCGCGTAAGAGCTCCGCCACGGGTGCGGGCACCTCGTACCGCTCGGGCAGGCCCGGCACGCGCCCGCGGCTGGACAACTTGAAGGCGGCGGCCAGCGTGGCGACCCACAGAGCCCACGCCGTCGCCGGCCAGACAAGATCCATTGTTCTGTGTTAGCACGAGTGCCGGTACCAGGCCAGGCGTAATGCACAAGGCCGATACACTGAGGGCACCGCATTTCGCCTTTGGGGGGTTCTCTCGGTGTCTGAATTCGACACAGTGCTGGTGGTCGACTTCGGCGCGCAGTACGCGCAGCTCATCGCCAGGCGCGTGCGCGAGTGCCACGTCTATTCCGAGATCGTTCCCTCGACCATGCCGGTCGAGGAGATGATGGCGAAGAACCCCAAGGCGATCATCCTGTCCGGCGGCCCCTCCTCGGTCTACGCCGAGGGCGCGCCGCCCGTGCCGCACGGGCTGTTCGCCACCGGCGTACCCACGTTCGGCATCTGCTACGGCTTCCAGGCCATGGCGCAGGCGCTGGGCGGCGAGGTGGCCCGCACGGGCATCGCCGAATACGGCGGCACCGCGCTGGAGGTCCTCGACGAGGGCGTCATCTTCGCGGGCCTGCCCGCGAGCCAGACCGTCTGGATGTCACACGGCGACAGCGTCGCCGCCGCGCCCGAGGGCTTCGCGGTGACCGCCTCGACCCGCGAGACGCCGGTCGCCGCCTTCGAGCACGTCGAGCGTGGCCTCTACGGCGTGCAGTTCCACCCCGAGGTGCTGCACTCCGAGCACGGCCAGGCGGTGCTCAAGCACTTCCTCGACGCGGCCGGCTGCCGCCCCTCGTGGACCATGCTCAACATCGTCGAAGACTCCGTCGAGGCCGTCCGCCGCCAGGTCGGTGACGGCCGCGCGATCTGCGCGCTGTCGGGCGGCGTCGACTCCGCGGTGGCCGCAGCGATCGTCCAGCGCGCCATCGGCGAGCGGCTGACCTGCGTCTTCGTCGACCACGGCCTGCTGCGCAAGGGCGAGGCCGAGCAGGTGGAGCGCGACTTCGTGGCCGCCACGGGCGTGAAGCTGCGCGTCGTGGACGCGGCCGACCGCTTCCTGAAGGCGCTCGAAGGCGTCTCCGACCCGGAGGACAAGCGCAAGATCATCGGGCGCGAGTTCATCCGCGTCTTCGAGGACGAGCAGCGCGCCATCATGGCCGACGGGCCGGTGGAGTTCCTGGTCCAGGGCACCCTTTACCCCGACGTGGTGGAGTCGGGCGGCGGCACCGGCACCGCCAACATCAAGTCCCACCACAATGTCGGCGGCCTGCCGGAGGATCTGCAGTTCAAGCTGGTGGAGCCGCTGCGGGCGCTGTTCAAGGACGAGGTGCGGCGCGCGGGCGAGGAGCTGGGACTGCCGTCGGCGATGGTCTGGCGCCAGCCGTTCCCGGGCCCCGGCCTGGGCATCCGCATCGTCGGGGAGGTCACCCGCGACCGCCTCGCACTGCTGCGCGAGGCCGACGCGATCGCCCGCGAGGAGCTCTCGCGGGCCGGTCTCGACCGCCAGATCTGGCAGTGCCCGGTGGTGCTGCTGGCCGACGTGCGGTCGGTGGGGGTGCAGGGAGACGGGCGCACGTACGGGCACCCGGTGGTCCTGCGGCCGGTGACGTCGGAGGACGCGATGACGGCCGACTGGTCGCGCGTGCCCTATGAGACGCTGGCCCGCATCTCCACGCGGATCACGAACGAGGTCCCGGAGGTCAACCGGGTGGTGCTCGATGTGACGAGCAAGCCCCCGGGCACCATCGAGTGGGAGTAACCCCCACCGCAGGCTGAAACCCTCATTTACACGGCGCCTACGCGTGGTCGAGGGCCTTCATGAGGCGGCCTGCTCCTCGGCCAGGACCAGCTCGACCAGTCCCGGGAAGCGGGCGTCGAGGTCGTCGCGCCGGAGCCGGATGAACAGCTTGCGGCCCTCCGGCCGCTGGTAGATGACGCCTGCCTCGCGCAGCGCCCGCCAGTGGCCGGTCAGCGTCGACTTCGGCACGTCCGGTACGACTTCGCCGCAGAAGAGCTCCTCGCCCGAGGCCAGCGCCCGGACGATCTGCACCCGCACCGGGTGCCCGAGGGCGGCGAAGACGTCCACCAGCTGGATCTGGTCACGCGATGGGTGCAGCATGCCGTCAATCGTACGGAACTTGCGAACAGTGATTTGACGGGACACCCAGGTTCGTACGAGGATCCCGTATGGAGGGACTGTTCGACGCTCCCGTACAAACAGACGAAACCGGAGCGGCGGGCCCGGTGTTCGATCGGTGGGCGCAGGAAGAAGGAGGTCTGCCGTGTTCGAGGTCGTCGTCGTGGGTGGCGGTCCCGTGGGCATGTTGCTGGCCGCCGAGCTGGGGCTGCAGGGCGTACGCCCGCTGGTGCTCGAACGCCACCGGGTCCCCACCGGCGAGTCCAAGGCGGGGACGCTGCATGCCCGTACCGCCCAGAGCCTGGACCGGCGGGGGCTGCTGGAGGCGGTGGGGCGGACCACGTACGGGAGCGTGAGCTTCCACTTCTCCGGGATGTTCGGGCTCGACCTGGGGGCCGTCACGGACGGCGGGCCGAGCATCGTGGGGAGCCCGCAGGCGTGGGCCGAGCAGGTGTTCGCGCGCCGCGCGGCGGCGCTCGGCGCGGAGATCAGGCGCGGGCAGGAGGTCACCGGGCTCGTGCAGCACGACGGCCACGTGACGCTGACCGTCAACGGGCGCGAGCTGGCCGCCCGGTACGTCGTCGGCGCCGACGGCGCGCGCAGCGTCGTGCGGCAGGCGGCGGGCATACCGTTCGCCGGCACGGGGGCGCGGGTCGCCGCGCTGATGGGCGACGTGCGGCTGCTCGACCCGTACGGCGTGCCGCCCGGCTACACCCGCACCCCGCGCGGCTGGATCATCGTCTGGCTGAACCCGGCCGGGCACAGCCGCCTCACCACCTACGATTTCCGCGCCCCGCACGCCGACCGGGAGGCGCCCGTCACGCTGGAGGAGCTTCAGGCCGCCGCCGAGCACATCGCCGGCCGCCCGGTCCCCATGGCCGACCCGCGCGGCCTGTCCCGCTACGGCGACGCCGCCCTGCAGGCCGAGACCTACCGCCAGGGCCGCGTGCTGCTGGCGGGCGACGCCGCCCACGTGCACTTCCCGTGGGGCGGCCAGGGCCTCAACACCGGGCTGGAGGACGCGTTCAACCTGGGCTGGAAGCTGGCGGCCGAGGCGCGCGGGACCGCGCCGGACGGGCTGCTCGACTCCTACCACGCCGAGCGGCACCCGGTCGGGGCGCGGGTGCTGTGGAACGTACGGGCGCAGACCGCGCTGGCCGACCCCGACCCCGCGGTGGACCCGCTGCGCGAGCTCTTCGCCGAGCTGATGCGCTTCGACCAGGTCAACGAGTACCTGAGCGGGATGATCAGCGCGGTGGACACGACCTACGACGTGGGCGTGCCCGGAGCCGGGCGGATGGCGGCGGACCTGGAGCTGAAGACCGCCGGCGGGGAGCTGCGCCTGGCGCAGGCGCTGCACGGCGGGCGGGGCCTGCTGCTCGACCTCGCCGGACGCGACGACCTGGTGGGGACGGCCGCCCGGTGGGGGAGCCGGGTGGACGTGCTCAGGGGCCGCGCGGACCACGTCGCCGACGCGCTGCTCGTCCGGCCCGACGGCTACGTGGCGTGGACCTCGGCCGCCCGCGGTCACTCGCTCGAAGCGTCACTTGAACGATGGTTCGGCGCGCCTGACGCGGACTGATCGCCGGCAACCGGCCTGGTCGAAGGGCGTTGGCCACCGTGCATACCGCGCGCGCGGCTAAAATTCATTTATCTATGCACGCATATAACGACTCTTTCTGGGAAAAGTGGGCACCTCTGGGCCAACTTCGCACGGTAGTTGGCAATGAGACGCCTGATGCGCCGGTACGTTCGGCGCATCAAGAGGGGTGACCTGCCTACATGGCCCAAGCACGTGACCGGGGCAAGCAGCCACTGGTGCTGCTCGTCGAAGACGATCCGCAAGACGCGCTGATCGTTCAGGAGCTGCTGGACGACAGCGGCTTCGACGTGCGCCTGGAGCTGGCGCGCTCGGTGGACGAGGCGCGCCGACAGCTGGCGCGGCTGCGGCCGCAGTGCGTGCTGCTCGATCTCGGCCTGCCCGACGCGTACGAGTTCTCTGCCTTGTCCTCCGTGCTGGAGGAGGCAGGGGACGCCGCGGTCGTCGTGCTGACGGGGCTGGCCGAGGAGCAGGCGGGGCTCGCGGCGGTGACCGCGGGAGCGCAGGACTACCTGGTCAAGGGCCGGGTGGAGGCCGAGTGGCTGGGCCGGACGCTGCGCTACGCCATCCAGCGCAAGCAGGCCGAGCAGGCGGCGGTGGCGCTGCACGCCGAGCGCGTGCGCGCGAAGGAGAACGCCCGCCTGGAGCGCGGGCTGCTGCCCACGCCGCTGCTCGGTGACATGCCGATCGTGGTCGCCTCCCGTTACCGGGCCAGCAGGGGCTCGGCCACGCTCGGCGGCGACTTCTTCGACGTCGTCGAGTCCGACGACAAGGTCGTGCACGCGGTGATCGGGGATGTGTGCGGGCACGGCCCGGACGAGGCCGCCCTGGGCGTCTGCCTGCGCATCGCCTGGCGCACGCTGGTGCTCAGCGGAGTGACGGGCACGTCGCTGCTGCGGCAGCTCGAACGGATCCTGAAGGCGGAGCGGGCGGGCGGGGAGATCTTCGCGACGATGTCCACGCTGATGCTGGAGCCCGACCAGCGAACGATACGCGTCTGGCGGGCCGGCCACCCGGGGATGCTGGTGCACGCCCCGGACGGGGTGTCGCTGGCCGAGCCTGAGCCCGGCCCGGCGCTCGGCCTGCCGATGGAGGGGAACTGGCGCGAGCACGTCATGGAGCTGCCCGCCGGCGGCGGGCTCACCCTGTTCACCGACGGCCTGTTCGAGCGCCGCCTGCCCGGTGAGTCGCCTCGGTGGCTGGGGGAGGAAGGACTGCTCGAACTCGCCGGCAAACGGGCGGGCCTCGACGGCGAGAGCTTCCTCGACGCGCTGATCGCCGACGTCGAGGCGATCGCCGCTCCCGAGACAGCCGCGGACGACATCGCCGTGGTACACCTTCGCTGGAAAGACGAATCTTGAGCAGCAGCAGCACGACTTCCACCACGCTCTGGCGGCGCCTGACGGTGCACGGCTGGTTCGTCGTGGTGCTCGCCACCATCACGGTGCTGGTCTTCGCCTGCGCCGCCGTGGCCACGATCATGCTCGGCCGCACCACCCGGCTGTCGGACGAGCTCACCGAACGCCTCTCACCGGCCAGGATCGAAGCCGCCGAGCTGCAGAACGCCCTGCTCGACCAGGAGACCGGCGTGCGCGGCTTCCTGCTGACGGGCGACCGGGAGTTCCTGCGCCCGTACTCGGAGGGGCTGGCCGCCGAGCGGCGCAGCACCGGGGGGCTCAAGGGCCTCGTCGGAGACCGCCCCGCGCTGCTGAAGGAGCTGAACGCGGTCGGCGCCGCGGCCGCCGCCTGGCGTACGAGCTACGCCGAGCCGGCCATCGTCGCCAAGCAGGCGGACGACGACGTCCAGGACGCCTCGGCGGGCAAGCAGTCGTTCGACCAGGTCAGAACGCTGCTGGGGCGGCTGACCGAGCAGCTGGGCGAGTCCCGCGCGCAGGTCCAGGCGGAGCTGAGGCAGGTGCAGGGCATCCGCGACTGGGCGTTCGTCGCGATGCTCGTGCTCTTCCTGCTGGCCGGGATCGCGATGACGGTCCTGGTCCGCCGCGCGGTCGGCCGGCCGCTCGACGGGCTGCGGGTGGCCTCCCGGCGCATCGCGACGGGGGACTTCGACCACCCCATCCCCGAGCACGGCCCGGCGGACCTCCGCGAGGTGTTCAAAGACGTCGACTTGATGCGCACCAAGATGGTGCAGGCGCTGAGCGAGTCCCGCGAGCAGCAGAGCCTGCTGCGCGAGCAGGCGATGGAGCTGCGGCGCTCGAACGGCGAGCTGGAGCAGTTCGCGTACGTGGCCTCCCACGACCTGCAGGAGCCGCTGCGCAAGATCGCCACCTTCTGCCAGCTGCTGGAGAAGCGGTACGGGCACGTGCTGGACGACCGCGGAGCGCAGTACATCCACTTCGCGGTGGACGGCGCGACCCGGATGCAGGTGCTGATCAACGACCTGCTGAGCTTCTCCCGGGTGGGCCGCCTGTACGACGACCACAAGCCGGTCGAGCTGGACGAGGCACTCGACAAGGCGCTCGACGACCTGTCCGCGGCCATCGAGGAGTCGGGCGCCGAGATCGAGCGCCCCGAGCGGCTGCCCGGCGTCGTCGGCGACCCCACGATGCTGAGCCTGCTCTGGCAGAACCTCGTCGGCAACGCGATCAAGTTCCGCAACCCGGAGAGATCGCCGCGCATCAAGATCGCGTACGAGCCCGCCGACGAGCAGGGCTGGCAGTTCTCCGTCACCGACAACGGCATCGGCGTCGAGGCCGAGTTCGCCGAGAAGATCTTCGTCATCTTCCAGCGCCTGCACAACCGCGAGGCCTACAGCGGCACCGGCATCGGTTTGGCGATGTGCCGGAAGATCGTCGAGAATCATGGAGGCCGGATCTGGCTGGACACCGACCACACGACCGGCGCCCGCCTCTGCTTCACCCTGCCCGGCCCCACACAGCACCAGATCGAAGGAAACAACTCATGACCACTCCGCAACCGATCGAGGTGCTGCTTGTCGAGGACGATCCCGGCGACGAGCTCATCACGCGCGAGGCGTTCGAGGACAACAAGATCAAGAACCGGCTCCACGTCGTCCGCGACGGCCTGGAGGCGCTGGACTTCGTCTACCAGCGTGGCGCGCACGGCGACGCGCCCCGGCCCGACCTCATCCTCCTGGACCTGAACCTGCCCAAATACGACGGTCGCCAGGTGCTGGAGCAGATCAAGGGCGACCCGGAGCTGCGGGCGATCCCGATCGTCGTGCTGACGACCTCCTCGGCGGAGGAGGACATATTGCGCAGCTACAAGCTGTTCGCCAACGCCTACGTGACCAAGCCCGTGGACCTGGAGCGGTTCCTGGCCGTCATCCGCCAGATCGACGAGTTCTTCGTCACCGTGGTGCGGCTCCCCGGCCAGGTCCGGACGCCCGGTCAGCCCAGCTGATCCGGCGGCTCCCCGGCCTGGTCCGCACGCCCGGTCAGCCCAGCTGATCCGGCGGCTTCGAGGCAGGGGCATCCCCGACGGGCTCGACGAGTTCGGGCTCCCGTACGCGGCGGGCCGGCCGCGCCAGCCGTACGAGCGCCAGCAGCAGCCGCCCCACGCTCCCCAGCGCCAGCGGCACCAGCAGCGCCCCGATGAAGATCGGCGCGGCCATGTACCGGAAGTCCTGCGCCGAGATGTTGGCCAGGACCGTGAGCTGCTGCCCCGCCACCACCGCCGCGACCCCCAGCACGTACCGGTTCCGCAGCGCCAGGGCCCCCAGCACCACCGCCAGATAGGACACGTACGCCCACAGCGCCCCCCGCCACAGCACCCAGTCGTACTCAGGAGCCAGCGCGCCCGTCAGGTACGGATCGGCCACCTGGTTCAGCTCGGCGGACAGCGGGCGCAGCGAGAAGACCCACCGGCCGGGGAAGTCCGGCACCTTGGCCGGCCCCACGTACGTGTCGGCGTTGGGCCGCCGCGAGAGCCGGTAGGTCATCCCCCCGGTCGCGAGGTCGTCCTGCACCGGCCGCCACGCGATCGACCCCCGGCACAGGCGGGTGTCCACGATCATGCGCGGCTCGGTGGTCAGCAGGCGCCGCCACAGGCCGAGCAGCTCGGTGGCGTGCGCGTCGGCCTGCTGCCAGCTGAAGTCCTGCCGCCAGATCAGCGGGTTGACCGTGTAGCAGGTGCCGCCCTCCCACCACCGGCGCAGCGGGGCCACGGACGTCATGAGCGCGATGTCCTGGCCGCTGAACAGCTCGGGACGGTCCCGGTAGGCGACCGCGATGTCGCCGAAGGCCGTGTGGTAGACGTACGTTTTCGACGGGGCGGCGATGCCGAACTGCGGGAACACCAGGTTGCTGAGCAGCAGGGGCAGGGCGGCGGCGAAGGTGCCGGTGAGCAGCAGCCGCACCCGCTTGGCCCGGACGATCACCATCAGCGCGAGTACGGCCACGCCCACGACGAGGAAACCGTTCGCGCGGAAGAGCCCCAGCAGCGTCGTGAGCGTGCCCAGCCCGACCAGCGCAGGCACGGACACGGTCCGCCTGGCCGCCATCCGCGCGCACACGCCGGCGATCGCGATCGCGCAGATCGTGAACGGCACGTCCTTCCACAACGTCACGGCGAACGCGCCCACCGGCGGCGCCAGCGGCATCAGCACGGCGACGGCCGTGGTGAGCAGGCGCGGCGCTCCGAGCGCCTTGAGCGACTGCGCCAGGAACGTCAGCGCCCCGGCCATGGCCGTCGTCTGCGCGAAGCTGACGGCGCCCAGGTCACCCGTCTTGGTGAAGCTCAGCCACATCAGCGCGTCGTAGACCACCGAGTGATCGCTGATCCAGGGGCCGACGACGGTGTGGCTGAGATAGAGGACCGAATCGCGGCTGAACAGACCGGGGTAGAGCGCCGCCCACCAGCATCCGAGCACCGCCTGGATGATCAGGAAGGTCGTGAGCGCGACCCACGGCCTGGGCTTCGTGACGGTCGCGGTGTCGCTCCCCATGGTTCCCATTCCCGAGTGCCGGGAGACGCGTCAGAAGTAGCTTGTCCCGGCCTCCGGACCCTTGCCCCGTAGCAGGGTCGGCACCGTGACGAAATGGTAGCCGCGCTTCTTGAGCTCCCTGATGGTCCCCGGCATGGCCTTGACCGTCGCGGGGACCGTGTCGTGCATGAGGATCACGCCGTTGCGCTGGGCCAGCCTGAGCACGGCCGCCTTGATCTTCTTGGCGTCGCGCAGCTTCCAGTCGAGCGTCGTGCCCGTCCACAGGATCTGGCTCAGCTCGGTCTGATCCGCCAGGCCGAGCACGCGGTCGTCGGTGTGCCCGTAGGGCGGCCGGAACATCTCCGGCTGCTGCCCCGTGGCCTGCTCGATCAGCTCCTGGGTGGTCTTGAGCTCGTCGAGGATCTCGTTGTCCAGCAGCGTCGGCAGCGAGGGGTGGGAGTAGGTGTGGTTGCCGACGGCGTGCCCCTGCTCGAGCGTCTGCTTGGCGATCGAGGGCAGCTGCTCCACCTTCTTGCCCATGAGGAAGAAGGTCGCCTTGACCCCCTCCTTCTTGAGCGTCTTGAGCAGCGTGGGCGTGCCCGGGCCAGGACCGTCGTCGAACGTCAGCGCCAGGCACTTGACCCGGTTGCAGTCGACCGTCGTCTGGGCGGGGACGGAGGTCATGGCCAGCGCGGCCGCGAGTAGGGCATGAATCACCACATGTCACAGCCTAGAGCCCCGGCTGATCGTTCGTGCGTCGAGCTAATCTCGCTTTCCGAACACTCTCAGATCTGTGCCGTACACCGCCCGGTGCAGGGTCCGCGAGACCTCCGGGACGAGCGAGTGCTCCGCCGCCCACTCCTCCACGGTCGCGATCGGCACGGGGGCGATCCACTGGCGGGCGACCAGGAGGTCGTGCACGCGGCCGGCGAGGTTGCGCCAGAGCGGCCGCGCGCTCATGTCCTGATAAATCAGGATCCCGCCGGGGCGGACGGCCGCGCACGCCTTCCCGAACACGCCACGCTGCCACGCCTCGGGCACCTGGTGCAGCACGTCCTGCAGCAGCACCACGTCATAGGTACGGGACCGCCAGCGCGACCGGGCGTCGCGATACTCGAAGTGCAGGCTGGACCCGGTGCCACCGGCCCGCACGTCCCCCTGCCCGTCCGGCTGTGCGCCCGTCTGTGCATGGGTCTGTGGGCCGGTCTGTGGGCCGGTCTGTGCGGCCATCTGCACGGCCATCCGGGCCGCCATCCGCGCGGCCAGCCCGACGGCGATCGGGCAGGGATCGAACCCGTGCCCCTCGATCCGCAGCCCCCTGGCCGCCATGAGGCCCAGGGCCAGACCGGAGCCGCAGCCGACGTCGAGCACGGTGGCGCCTTCGGGCACGTACCCGATCATCTCCTCGAACGGGCAGGTCAGCACCCGCAGCCGCTGCTTGAGCCGCTGCGCGGGCGGGGCCTCCGCGTAGAGCCGCCACGCGTCCTGGACCAACTGGCGCCGGTCGAACGAGGGCCGGTCGTGCACGAGTGACACGCGGCGCTCACCTCCCCAGCCGGGCACGAAGGAACAACGTCACGCCCTTGAACGACTTGACCGGCAGGTAGCGCTCGGCCCGGACGATCGCCGACAGGCCCGCGTTGACCAGGAGCGGCGTCCGCTGCAGGTCGCTGCCCTCGGACCGGCGGCGGTGCCGGGCCACGAAGGGGCGCAGCAGCACGTTCCAGCTCCAGACGCGATCGACGCGCAGCCCGGCCTTCTCGACGACGACGGTCAGCGACTCGCGGCCGTAGCGGCGTACGTGGCCGACGGCGTCGTCATGGGCCGACCACAGCGCCATGTCGCACGGCACCGCGATCAGCGCGTGCCCGCCGGGCGCCAGCACCCTGGCGATCTCCTCGGCCGCCAGGTGGTCCTCACGGATGTGCTCCAGCACGTCGAACGCGGTCACCAGGTCCACGCTGCCGGACTCGAACGGCAGCGCCCGCGCGTCGGCGCGCACGGCCTTGAGACCGCGCTCCCTGGCCATCTCCACGGCCGTCTCGCAGTAGTCGGCCGCGGTGGCGTCCCAGCCCTCCTCGGCCAGCACCCTGGTGTTCCCGCCGCCCGCGGCGCCGATGTCCAGCGCCCGCCCGGGACGGCCGAGCCCGCGCAGCTCCCTGCGCAGGATGGCCCGGCGCTCGCGATACCACCAGTGGGTGTCCTCGAGCGCGATCAGGCGGCGGATCTCAGTGGTTTCCATCAATTCCTCGTACGGGAGAAGACCCAGCGGTCCAGAGCGGTGAAGCGGAGCAGGGTGAGCAGGCAGTACGTGGCGACGACCGCGCCCACCTCGGCCGTGGGCCCGGCCTCGGGGGGCACCGCGAGCACGGCCGCGGTGGTGAGCGCGTAATTGGCGAGGAAGAGCACGGCCGCGCGGATGTGCATGGTGGTGCGGCGGATGGCGCCGAAGGTCCAGCGGCGATTCGCCTCGATGTTCATGAACCCGGCCAGTACGAGCGCGCCGAGATTCGCCGTCGCGGGGGACCAGATTTCCCGTAGTGGGAGATAAAGCAGCGTGTACAGAATTCCGGAAATAACGCCTATAGCGGCGAACGAGGTGAATTTCGCCATCGTCACCGCCCGGGGCCGGGCCACCACCGCGTCCGGATGCGTGGGCGTCGGCTCCGACCGCGTCACCTCCACCCGCGCCCGGCCCATCGACATCGACCAGGCGACCCTGGCCAGGCCCTTCAAGTCGTCGATCGCCGTTTTGACCACCCGCACCCGCGAGTCGATGTCCTCGATCCAGTCGACGGGCACCTCGTGCACCCGCAGCCCGTTGTGCTCGGCCAGCAGGAGCAGCTCGGTGTCGAAGAACCAGGCGTCGTCCTCGATCTTGTCCATCAGGGGTCTGACCACTTCGGTCCTGGCCGCCTTGAAGCCGCACTGGGCGTCGCTGAAGCCCGCGCCGAACCCGTACCTGAGCAGGGCGTTGTAGCCGCGCGAGACCAGCTCGCGGCGCACCGAGCGGCGGGTGCGCGAGCCGGGCGCCAGCCGGGTGCCGATGGCGATCTCGGAGTGCCCGCTGGCCACCGAGGCGACCAGCGGGAACAGGGCGTCGAGGTCGGTGGACAGATCGACGTCCATGTACGCGACGATGTCGGCCGGGCTGTCCTGCCAGGCCGCGCGCAGAGCCGCCCCCCGGCCCCGGATGTCGAGCCGGTGGGCGTGCACGCGCTCGTACTCGGCGGCCAGCGCGGTGGCGACCGGCCAGGTGGCGTCGGTGCTGCCGTTGTCCACGATCGTGATGCGCCACGGCAGCGGGAATCGCTCGTCGAGGAAATCGGCCAGCGTGCTCACGCAGCCGGGCAGCGCGCGCTCCTCGTTGAGCACAGGGATGACGATGTCGACACTCGCCAGCCGGGCGGCGGTGTCGAGGACGCGGGGGCCCGGCTCCATGGCGGCACGCGTGTCCATATATCCCCTGACTTCTAGCTCGGTGGCCGACCTCCAGGGAAATGGTGCTGGGCCCGTCCAGCGGGGCGCGTGCTGTTTCTCCGCACCCTTTCGATCAACGGGCAGACTTTTTACCGTCCGGTGAGTTCGTAGACCGAGGACGTCGCGTTCCGGAAGCGCAATCGGGCAAATTTCCCCAACTCCGGATTTATCCCGGTGAACAGCCATTTGACGCCGTATTTTTGGCTGAGTAGCTGGACACCGGCCGCCGAGGGCTTCCTGAACGCCGCGTCGTTCGCCGCCAGCCGGCCCGGATCCGCGAACGGCACCATGAGGTACGGGGTCGTGAACAGCTTGGCCCGCGACAGCGTGCTCTCGGCGTACGCCCAGCCCTCCACCAGCACCCGCCGCTCGCTGAACCCGGACACCCAGAAGTGCCTGCTGTCGCACTCGAGCCACGCGACGGGCCGGCAGTGCAGGTCGGTCGCCACCACGTCATCCGGCGACGAGTGCGCGCGCAACCACCTGCCCGCCTCCTGCGCGCCCTGGGGGATCAGGACCGCGCGTTCGTCCTCCTCCGGCAGCACGTGCGCGATCACCTCACGGGCGGACGTCGGCAGCGCGTACCCGCCGAGCAGCGCGATCACCGCCAGCACGTATCCGCGCCGCCACACCGCGAGCGCCGCCGCCACGAGCATCAGGTACGGGACCACGACCCGCAGCAGCGCCCCGCCGGTGACCCCGGCCTGCGACACCAGCACGGCCGCCGCCACCCCCAGCGCCACCATGCAGCCGCTCAGCCACAGCGGCACCCGACGCGCGGCCAGCATGCCGCACACCGCCGCGACCGACAGGTAGGGCCTGACCCCTTCGAGGAAGTACAGCTGCGCGTCCGACGGATGCCCCAGCAGCACGATCGCGCCGATCCCGGCCAGCCCGACGCCCACCGGCAGCAGCACGGGCGGCTCCAGCAGCCGCCTGCCCAGACCCGCCACCCCGCCCCACACGCAGGCCAGGCAGAACAGGTGCACGGCGGTCAGCACCACCAGCGGCACCGTGGGCTCGGCGGCCAGCGCCGGCATGTCCACACCCGTCACCACGCCCCAGACCGTCCGCATCGTCGCGAACGGCGCGACCGCCGTCCCCTGGGCCCCTCGCCCGAACACCACGAACTGCGCGATCAGCAGGCACACCAGCGTGCCCGCCGCGGGCACCAGCCACTCGGCCCGCAGCCGCCGCTCGACCACCCACCGCACGGCCACCACGACCAGCAGCCCCGCCAGCAGCAGCGGCAGGAACGTGGCCTTCGCCCCCGTCAGCGCCAGCAGCAGCAGGCCCAGCGCCACCAGGGCGGGCCGCCGCCACCCGCCGGTGAGGAGCAGCATCACGGGGACGAACAGCAACGCCCCGAACGTCTGCGTGGGACTCGCCCAGGCGGTGAACATCGATCGCGTCGGAAAGACCACGCCCTCCTGGAGCACCGGCCCGAACAGGAAGTACGTAACCGCGACCGCCGCGACCCCGCCGCCCCAGCGCCCGCTGAGCCGCCGGCCGAGCACCGCCACGAGCACGACCGTCGCCGCCGTCATCGGCAGCGTGGCGAGCCGGTAGACCAGCGTCACCGGCTCGATCCCGGTGACCCAGCTCGTGGCGGCCATCTCGGCGTAGACGAACCAGTGGTAGGACAGCCGCTCGCCCAGCACCGACGGCAGGGTCGGGGGCACGTGGTTCTTCACCTCGCCGACCAGGGCCAGGTGGTAGGGCATGTCCACGTACGCCGCGCCGATCGGCAGCCGATACAGGAAGAGCGTGCTCCACGTGATCAGGTAGGCGACCACGCCGGCCAGCGCCCAGGCGCACCAGGCGGGCATGCGCTCCCCGCTGCCGCCGGCGCCGCCGGTGCCGCGCCAGTGCCGCCGCAGGCCGGGCACGCAGGCGAACGCGCCGAGCACGGCCGCGGGCGGGACCAGCACGAGCAACGGCAGCCCGGCCGCCCTGGCCGGGATGTAGGCCAGCACCTCGATCGCATAGCCGAGCGCCAGCCCGGCCGCCACCTCCCCGGCCCGCGAC
>NZ_VCKX01000171.1 GCF_005889725.1 Nonomuraea zeae | reverse complement strand
ATGTAGTACGTGCCGAGCGCCGGCCCGACGGGCCCGATGAGCGTCAGCGCCACCCCGGCCACCCCCGCCAGCCCCGAGCCGATGAAGAACGTCAGCATGTCCACCCGGCCGGTGTCGATGCCGCTGGTCGCGGCGAGCTGCCGGTTCTGCACCACGGCCTGGGTCCGCCGGCCCAGCCAGGTCCTGGTCAGGTAGAGCCACACCGCGACCACGCCGGCGACCGCGAGCCCCATGATGAACAGCCGGTTGTACGGCAGGATCCCCACCGCCCCCGACAGCCAGGAGGGCGCGGGCACCTGCACGTTGGGCGCCCCGAACAGGTCGCGGGCGAGCTGCTGCAGCACCAGGCTGACGCCCCAGGTGAGCAGCAGCGTGTCCAGCGGCCTGCCGTAGAAGTGCCGGATGGCGGCCCGCTCCAGGATCAGCCCCATGACCCCGGCGACCAGGAACGCCACCGGCAGCGCCAGCACCAGGTCCTGCAGCAGGAACGCGGTGTACGCCCCCGCCATGATGAACTCGCCGTGCGCCATGTTGATCACGCCCATCTGGCCGAACGTGAACGTCAGCCCGAGCGCGATCAGCAGCAGCACCGCGCCGATGGAGAGCCCGATGGGAAGCTGGTTGACGAAGGCCGACATCACTGGCCCGCAGCCAGGCCGGCCGCCCACGGGTAGCCCTTGAGGAACGGGTCGGGCTTGATCGGCTTTCCGGAGTCCCACACCTGCTTGATCAGGCCGTCCGGCTGGATGATGCCGATGCGGGCGGTCTTGTACATGTGCTGGTTCTCGCCGTCGATGGTGACGAGCCCTTCAGGCCGTTCGAGCGCGATGCCCGGCGCGGCCTTCTTGACCGCTTCCACCTCGGTCGAGTTCGCCTTCTTGACCGCCTCGGCCCACAGGTAGACGGCGTTGTAACCGGCCTCCATGGGGTCGCTGGTGACCTTGTTCTGCCCGTACTTGGCCTTGTACGCCTTGACGAAGGCGTCGTTGGCCGGCGTCTCGGTGGTCTGGTAGTAGTTCCAGGCGACCGGCTGGCCGGCGATGTTGTCCACGCCGATGCCGGTGACCTCCTCCTCGGCGACGCTCACCGACAGCACCGGCATGCTGTCCGCGCCGACTCCCGCGCTCTTGAGCTGCTTGAAGAAGGCGACGTTGCTGTCGCCGTTGAGGGTGTTGAACACCGCGTCCGGCTTGGCCTGCACGACCTTGTTGACCAGGGTGGAGTATTCGGTGTGGCCCAGCGGGGTGTACTCCTCGCCGAGCACCTCCATCCCGTTCGCCGCCGCGTACGCCTTGATGATCTTGTTCGCGGTGCGCGGGAAGACGTAGTCGCTGCCGACCAGGAACAGCTTCTTCTTGCCCTGCTCCTTCAGGTAGTCGAGCCCGGGGATGATCTGCTGGTTGGTGGTGGCGCCGGTGTAGAAGATGTACGGCGAGCTCTCCAGCCCTTCGTACTGCACCGGATACCAAAGCAGCGCCTTGTAGCGCTCGAAGACGGGCAGCATCGCCTTCCTGCTGGCCGACGTCCAGCCGCCGAAGACGGTGGCGACCTTGTCCTGCCTGATCAGCTTGGTGGCCTTCTCGGCGAACGTGGGCCAGTCGGATGCGCCGTCCTCCACCACGGGGACGAGCTTCTTGCCCAGCACGCCGCCGGCCTTGTTGATCTCCTCGATCGCGAGCAGCTCGGCGTCGCGTACGGTGACCTCGCTGATCGCCATCGTGCCGCTGAGCGAGTGGAGGAGCCCGACCTTGATCTCGTTCGACTGGGCGGCGGGGCCGGCGTCTGATCCGCAGGCCGCAAGCCCTAACAGAAGCAGTGCGGAGACAATCGGACGGGAGATGCGCACGGCGGTTCCTTCCTGCCGACCGGTACTGCGAGAAAGGTGACTCCGCGCGATTTCCTAGGAAGATCCCGGATGTTAAGACACGATTGCCAAACGTTCACAATTGCACTTAACCCGACATACGGCGGTTCATCGCAGCGCGAAACCGATACGACATCCCCTGGCAACAGCCTGGAAACGGCCGGTTTCTAGGGTCCGGCCCATGCGGCTTACCTCACACGAGCAGGAGCGGCTGCTCATCCACGTCGCCGCCGGGGTGGCGCGCGAGCGGCAGGCCCGCGGACTGCGGCTCAACCACCCCGAGGCTACCGCCATCATCGCGTCGTTCCTCATGGAGGGCGCCAGGGACGGTCGCACCGTGGCCGACCTGATGGAGGCGGGACGAGCGGTGCTCGGCCGGACCGACGTCATGGAGGGCGTGCCGGAGATGCTGGAGAGCGTGCAGATCGAGGCCACGTTCCCCGACGGCACGAAGCTGGTCACCGTGCACAGGCCGATCCCGTGATCCCGGGCGAGTACATCCACCCCGAGGGCTTCCTGTCGCTCAACCCCGGGCGCGAACGGGTGAGCTTGCGGGTGGTCAACACGGCCGACCGGCCCGTGCAGGTGGGCTCCCACTACCACTTCGCGGCCGCCAACCCCGGCCTGGAGTTCGACCGGAAGGCCGCCTGGGGGATGCGGCTCGACGTGCCGGCCGGGACCGCGATCAGGTTCGAGCCCGGCGTGGAACGCGACGTGACGCTGGTCCCGATCGCGGGCGCCCGGGTGGTGCCGGGCCTGCGCCCGGAGTGGGCGGGGCCGCTCGATGGCTGACGGAGCCCGCATCTCACGCGCCCGCTACGCGGCGCTCTACGGACCCACCACCGGCGACCGGATCAGGCTGGCCGACACCGACCTGTTCGTCGAGGTCACCGAGGACCTGTCGATGGGCCCGTCCGGGCCCGGCGACGAGTCCGTGTTCGGCGGCGGCAAGGTGATCCGCGAGTCCATGGGCCAGGCGCGGACCACCCGCGCCGAGGGCGCGGCCGACCTGGTCATCACCGGCGCGGTGATCCTCGACCACTGGGGCGTCGTCAAGGCCGACGTGGGCGTCCGCGACGGCCGCATCTACGCCATCGGCAAGGCCGGCAACCCCGACACGATGGACGGCGTGGACCTGGTCATCGGGCCGTCCACGGAGATCCTCGCGGGCAACGGCAAGATCCTCACCGCCGGGGCCGTGGACTCGCACGTCCACCTGATCTGCCCGCAACTGCTGGACGAGGCCATCGGGTCCGGTGTCACCACGATCGTCGGGGGCGGCACCGGGCCCGTCGAGGGCACCAAGGCCACGACCGTCACCGGGACCTGGTACCTCGGCAGGATGCTGGAGTCGCTGGACGCCTACCCGCTGAACTTCGCGCTGCTCGGCAAGGGCAACACGGTCAGCACCGAGGGCCTGCTCGAACAGCTCAGGGCCGGGGCCTCCGGCTTCAAGCTGCACGAGGACTGGGGCACGACGCCCGCCGCCATCGACGCCTGCCTGCGCGTGGCCGACGCCTCCGGCGTGCAGGTGACGATCCACACCGACACGCTCAACGAGGCCGGGTTCGTGGAGTCGACGCTCAAGGCCATCGGCGACCGCATGATCCACGCGTACCACACCGAGGGCGCGGGCGGCGGGCACGCGCCCGACATCATCCGCGTCGCCGGCTACCCCAACGTGCTGCCCTCCTCCACCAACCCGACCAGGCCCCACACCGTCAACACGCTCGACGAGCACCTCGACATGCTGATGGTCTGCCACCATCTCAACCCGTCGATCCCCGAGGACCTGGCCTTCGCCGAGTCGCGCATCAGGCCGTCGACGATGGCGGCCGAGGACGTGCTGCACGATCTCGGGGCGATCTCGATGATCGGCTCGGACTCGCAGGCCATGGGACGGATCGGCGAGACGATCATCCGGACGTGGCAGACGGCGCACGTGATGAAGGGCCGGCGGGGCTCGCTGGGCGGGCCCGCCGACAACCTGCGCGCCCGCCGCTATATCGCGAAATATACGATCTGCCCGGCCATCGCCCACGGGCTGGACTCCGAGGTCGGCTCCGTCGAACGCGGCAAGCTCGCCGACCTCGTCCTCTGGGACCCGGCCTTCTTCGGCGTCAAGCCGGACCTGGTGCTCAAGGGCGGCGTGGTGGCCTGGGCCCAGATGGGCGACGCCAACGCCTCCATCCCGACGCCGCAGCCGGTGCTGCCCCGCCCGATGTTCGGCGCCTCGCCGGTCACCGCCGCGGCCACCTCGCTGCACTTCGTCTCGCCCCTCGCCCTGGAGTCGGGGCTGGCCGACCGGCTGGCCGTGCGCCGGCGCCTGGCCGGGGTGGCGGACGTACGGCGGCGGGGGAAGTCCTCGATGCCGCTCAACGACGCCCTGCCCAGGATCGAGGTGGCGCCCGACACGTTCGAGGTCCGCGTGGACGGCGACCTCATCGAGCCCGCCCCCGCGACCACCCTGCCCATGGCCCAGCGTTACTTCCTGTTCTGATGAACGCCGCCCTGCTCCTCCTCAGCGACTCCCGGCTCCCGGCCGGCGGCCACGCCCACTCGGGCGGCGCGGAACAGGCCGTCGCGTCGGGGGCGGTGCACGACGTGCCCTCGCTCGCCGGCTTCCTGCACGGGCGCCTGCGCACCGCGGGCGCGGTCACCGCCGCGCTGACCGCCGCCGCCTGCGCGGCGTCCGCCCGGCCCGGCGTGGCATGGGGGCCGCTCGACGCCGAGGTCGACGCCAGGACCGCCGCACCCGCCCAGCGGACCGCCTCCAGGACGCAGGGCAGGCTGCTGGTCCGGGTCGCCTGCCGGATCTGGCCGTCGGCGGTGCTGGGCGAGCTCGCGCGGACCGTGCCCGACCCGCATCACCCGATCGCGCTCGGGGCGGCGGCGCACGCGGCGGGCGCGACGCCCGAGGAGGCCGCCATGGCGGCGGCCTACCAGGCGGTCAGCGGCCCGGCCACGGCCGTGGTCCGGCTGCTCGGGCTGGACCCGGTCGCCGTGCACGCGCTGCTGGCCAGGCTGACCCCCGAGCTCACGGCGGTGGCCGCGGAGGCCGGCCGCGCCGCGGCGAACTGCCTGCCGGACCCCGGACTCCCGGACGCGTGGGCGGCGCTGCCCGCGTACTCGGCCCCCGCACTCGACCTCCTGGCCCAGCGGCACGCGCGTGCCGAGGTCAGGCTCTTCGTCTCCTAGGAAAGGACCTCCTTCATGGGCGCCAACCACGACGACCACCACCACGCCCCGGACGGCCGCGGCCGGGCGCTGCGGCTCGGGGTGGGCGGCCCCGTGGGCAGCGGCAAGACGGCCCTGGTGGCCGCGCTGTGCAGGACGCTGGGCCCGACGCTGTCGCTCGGCGTGGTGACGAACGACATCTACACCACCGAGGACGCCGACTTCCTGCGCCGGGCGGGCGTGCTCGACGAGGAGCGCATCCTCGCCGTCGAGACCGGCTGCTGCCCCCACACCGCCATCCGCGACGACATCGCCGCGAACCTCGACGCCGTCGAGACCCTCGAACACCGCTTCGGCCCGCTGGACCTGGTGATCGTGGAGAGCGGCGGCGACAACCTGACGGCCACGTTCAGCAGGGGCCTGGCCGACCGGCAGATCTTCGTGCTGGACGTGTCGGGCGGCGACAAGGTGCCGCGCAAGGGCGGCCCCGGCGTCACCACAGCCGACCTGCTGGTGATCAACAAGACGGATCTGGCCCCGATGGTGGGCGCCGACCTGGGCGTGATGGCCAGGGACGCGGCGGCCGTCCGCGGCGAGAGGCCCGTCCAGTTCACCTCGATCCGGCAGGAGCCGGCCGCGGGCACCGTCGCCGCCTGGGTGTCCGAGCAGGTGTCCGCCTGGGCCCACGCCCACGCCGCCCCCGTCTCCTGATGCCCGCAGAGGCCGCCCGCCGGGCGATGAGCGCCCGCGCCGCCGTGGCGACCGCCCTGGCGGCGGACGGCCGGACCGTCGTCCGCCGCCTGGCCTCCGCTCCCCCGCTGACGCTGCGCCAGACCGGCCCGTGCACCGTCCACCTCGTCTCCACCGCGGCGGGCCCGCTCGGCGGCGACCGGCTGGCGCTGGAGCTGGACCTCGCGCCCCGCACCACGCTGGAGCTGGGCTCGGTGGCGAGCACGCTGGTCCTGCCCGGCGACGGCGAGTCCGAGATGCTGGTCACCGCCAGGGTGGGCGCGGGCGCCACCCTGCGCTTCAGCCCGGAGCCGACGGTCCTCGCCACCGGCTGCCGCCACCGCCTCCTGGTGCGCCTCGACCTGGAGGCGGACGCCTCCGTCTTCTGGCGCGAGGAGATCGTCTTCGGCCGGTACGGCGAGGAGCCCGGCCGCTGCCATGCCCGCTTCGACGCCACCCGCGCCGGCCACCCGCTGCTCAGGCAGGAGTTCACCGTCGGCGACCCGGCGCTCGACTCCTCTCCCGCCGTCTACGGGGCGGCCCGCTGCGTCGGCAACACGTTCCTCACCGCCCTCGCCAAGGGGCCCGCCGTGGCCGCGGGCGTGGCCGTCCTGCCCCTGGCCGACGGCGGCACCCTGGTGTCGGCCCTGGCCGCCGACGCCGTCGAGCTGCGCGCCCGCCTCGAATGGGGTGAGCGGACGGCCGTCGATGGTGACGACTCCGTTGCGTACGGTGGTGACGGGCGCGTGCCCGGCTTACAGTGATCGTGTGGCCGATTACCTCCAGCCCGCGCCCGCACGATCGCGGGCCCGCCGGGGCTACGCGATCGCCGTCGGCGCCGCAGGCGCCCTGCTGACCGTCTGCGCGATCCTGCCGTGGGCCGCGCTGGAGGCCAGGAGCTCGCTGCTCGGCGGCGCGATAGCCGGCAGCGTGCGCGGCGTCGACGACTCCTTCGGCGTCTACACGCTGATCGCCGGGCTGGCGGCGCTGGCCTGCGGGCTGGCCGGCGCGCTCGCCCATCCGCGGCTGGCCGCCCTGGCGGTCGTGCCGGGGGCCGCCGCCGTGCTGGTGGTGGTGCTGTTCGTCATCGAGGGGAGCGGCATCAAGGACCGCTTCAGCATCGACCTCGGCGACCTGCTGTCGGTCGAGCCGGTGATCAGGTTCGGCTGGTTCGCCGCGCTGGCCAGCGCGGTGGCCGTCGTCGTCCTGTCCGTGCTGGCGCTCGTCCGGCGGGCCTGAGGCCCTTGCCCCAGGCCGCGCGGCGGCACCGTCAGTCGAAGAAGCCCAGCCGGCGCAGCTGCTTGGGGTCGCGCTGCCAGTCCTTGGCCACGCTGATGCGCAGATCCAGATAGACCCGGGTGCCCAGCAGCGCCTCGATCTGCTTGCGGGCCTTGGTGCCCACCTCGCGCAGCCGCTCGCCCTTGTGCCCGATGATGATCGCCTTCTGCGAGGGCCGCTCCACGAACAGGTGGGCGTAGATGTCCAGCAGGTCGTCGCGCCCCTCGCGCGGCAGCATCTCGTCCACCACCACGGCGATCGAGTGCGGCAGCTCGTCGCGGACGCCTTCCAGCGCCGCCTCCCTGATCAGCTCGCCGACCAACACCTGCTCCGGCTCGTCGGTGAGCCGGCCGTCCTCGTAGAGTGGCGGCGACTCGGGCAGGTGCTCGATCAGCACGTCGGCCACCACGTCGAGCTGCTCGCCCGACTGCGCCGACACCGGCACGATCGCGGCGAACTCCCCCACCTGCGACACCGCCAGCAGCTGCTCGGCGATCTGCTCCCTGCTCGCCAGGTCGCACTTGGTGACCACCGCGATGACGGGCGTCTTCTTGACCGCCGCGAGCTTGTCGGCGATGAACCGGTCGCCCTTGCCGATCGGCTCGTTGGCCGGGACGCAGAAGCCGATCGCGTCGACCTCCGTCAGCGTGGACAGCACCAGGCTGTCGAGCCGCTCACCGAGCAGCGTGCGCGGGCGGTGCAGCCCCGGGGTGTCGACGATGATGAGCTGGGCGTCGGGGCGGTGCACGATGCCCCTGATGACGCGCCGGGTGGTCTGCGGCTTGGACGAGGTGATCGCCACTTTCGCGCCGACCAGGGCGTTCATCAGCGTGGACTTGCCGACGTTCGGCCTCCCCACGAAGCAGGCGAATCCGGCGCGATGGTTGTCTGGCGAAGTCACATACTGCATTCTGTCCCATCAACCGGCCTGTTCACGCCACCACGCGAACGCCCGGGGCGCGACGAGCGGGGTCCAGGCCGTCGTGTTCAGTCCGGTCAGCTCCTGCTCGGTCACCCAGCGGAAGTCGTTGATCTCCTCGCCGTCGGGCTCGGGCACGCCGGAGACGAGCGCGCAGCCGTAGACCGCGATGACGTAGGAGACCTGGTGGCCGTTGGGGTAGAGGACGCGGAACTCCGGGCCGCCGTAGACGCCGATCAGGCCCCGCACCCGGACCTCGACGCCGAGCTCCTCGCGCAGCTCCCGGACCGCGGCGTCCTCCGGCCGCTCGTCGGGATCGATGCCGCCGCCGGGCGCGGCCCACTTGCCAACGTCGCCGTGCCTGGCCATCAGCAGCCGGCCGTCGTCGTCGAACACGAAGCAGGCCGCCGACGGCAGCACGAGCAGATCCGAGCCGACCTTCTCCCGCACCCGGGCCAGGAACGGCGACATCGGCATGTCAGCTCCTCAGCGTGCCGTCGGGCCCGGCCACGAGCAGCGACTTGACGCCCAGCTCCGCGGCCACGGCCGCGTCGGCCGCGCTCGGCTCGCCCTCGCTCACCAGCGCGACGGCCTCCAGGGTCTGCGCGCCGCTGGAGATCGCCATGCCCACCGCCACCTGCACCGCCGACAGCGCCAGCGCCTGCAGCGCCACGTTCGTCGCCGAGTAGGTACGGCCGGTCTCGTCGCGTACGGCGGCGCCCTCGGCGGAGCCGTTGCGCGCCCTGGCCGCCCGAGCCAACGTG
The DNA here is from genome assembly GCF_005889725.1 of Nonomuraea zeae. Taxonomy (GTDB): domain Bacteria; phylum Actinomycetota; class Actinomycetes; order Streptosporangiales; family Streptosporangiaceae; genus Nonomuraea; species Nonomuraea zeae. Next base: position 17,585 of record NZ_VCKX01000171.1, on the reverse strand, counting down.
ATGATCTTGCTGTCTTCAGGATCGAGAGTCACGGGCACTAGGTTAGGCGCTGGTCATGGAGATGACCGCGTCGACCACCTTGCGGGTGCGGCCGGCGTCCACCTCGTCCATGCCCGTGTGCACGACGGAGACCAGCGTGTCGCCCACCCGCGACAGCACGACGTCCAGCGCGTACGGGTAGCCGTTCAGCCGCCCGTGCAGCCGCGCACCGACGGCCTCGTCCCCCGTGTCCTCGACCGGGAACTCCTCCAGCCGCAGGTCGGTGCCGCCGGAGACGCGTACCTCCCGGCACGATTCGAGGGCGTCGGCCAGGTCGTCCAGACGCGCCTCCGCCTCCTCGCCCGCGTATCTCGCGAGCCCCACGCCGGCCTGCTCGCCGAGCCCGTCGCCGCGGTAGCTGACGGCCGCCTGGGCGGTCAGCGCCGCTCCCGGGGCCAGGCCGCCCGCGGGCTCCAGCATCGCCCGGCAGTTCCGGTCGCCCTGCCCGAACGGCACCCGCCACGCCTGCTCCGGCCTGACCGTGAAGCCGTCCGGCAGCGGTGGCTCCTTGCTGAGCAGCTCGCGCAACCGCGCCGCGGCCTGCGGGTCGAGCCGGCTCTCCGTCACCTCGCCCCCGCAGCCCGCCAGGGCCGCGACCAGCAGTCCACCGGCCAGCACAGCCGTGCCCGGTTTTCGTCTCATGATCCCCCCTTGGATCGCAGCCTCCCCGGGCGACGAATGCGGCAATCCACCAGAGTGTCCACCAATACGCAAAAAGGGTGCCCCCACCCGGTTATCCGGACGAGAACACCCTTTACGCCGACCAGCGCCCAGTCGGCCGAGCCGACCGGGACGCCGTCGTTCCCCCCAGGAGCATCCTCCCGCCGCGAACCCCACCCGGCGGTCAGACGCTTCCTTGTGACACCCACCGCACTGGATGTCGTGATTAGAGATTGCCGCACCCGGCTTGCAGAAGACTTGTAGAACACTTGCGGCGTTCAGCCGCATATGTCCCTGCAGGCAGACGGGTCAGTCCCGCTCCGCGGCCGCCGGTACGCTCTCCCCCGCGGGAGGCGTGACCCGGCGCACGACCACCGTGCTGATGCGGTTGCGGCGGCCCGCCAGGCTCTCGGCGGTGAGCGCCAGCCCGGCCACCTCCGCCTGCGAGCCGGCGATCGGCACCCGGCCCAGCGCGTGGGCGAGCAGCCCGCCCACGGTCTCGACGTCGTCCACCTCGATCTCGGTGTCGAACAGCTCGGCCAGCTCGTCCACCGGCATGCGGGCGGTCACCCGCAGCCCGCCGTCGGAGGTGGACTCGACGCGCGGAGCCTCCTGGTCGTATTCGTCGGTGATCTCGCCGACGATCTCCTCCAGGACGTCCTCGATCGTGACCAGACCGGCCGTGCCGCCGTATTCGTCGATGACGATGGCGATGTGGATCTGCCTGGCCTGCATCTCCCGCATGAGCTGGTCGATGGGCTTGCTCTCCGGCACGTACGCGGCCGGGCGCATGATCGTCTCGACCGACTCCTTGCCGCCGCCCTCGCCCGACTCGTGGATCTTGCGGGCGATGTCCTTGAGGTAGGCGATGCCGATGACGTCGTCCTCGTTCTCGCCCACGACCGGGATCCGGGAGAAGCCGCTGCGCAGCGCGAGCGACAGCGCCTGGCTGATCGTCTTGCCGCGCTCGATGTAGACCATGTCCGTGCGCGGCACCATGACCTCCCGCACCAGCGTGTCACCCAGCTCGAAGACCGAGTGGATCATCTCGCGCTCGTCGGGCTCGATCACCCTGCGCTCCTCGGCCAGGTCGACCAGGTCGCGCAGCTCGGCCTCGGAGGTGAACGGGCCGTCGCGGAACCCCTTGCCGGGGGTCAGGGCGTTGCCCAGGAGGATGAGCAGCTTGGGCAGGGGGCCGAAGATGCGGGTCAGGCCGTACACGATGGGGGCGCTGGCCAGCGCGACCGGCTCGGCGTGCTGGCGGCCCAGCGTCCGGGGCATGACGCCGACCACGACGTAGCTGATCAGGATCATCACCAGGGCGGCCCAGAAATAGGCCCACCCCTGGTCGTGCATGAGGTCGATGAACAACAGCGTCGCGATGACCGTGGCGATCAGCTCACAGCTCAGCCTGAGCAGCAGGAGCAGATTGAGGTAGCGCGGCGGGTCGGTCACGATGGCCTGCAGCCGGACGGCGCCGCGTCGGCCCTCGCGAACGTACTCCTCCGCGCGCACCCTGGAGATGCGCGTCAGTGCCGTCTCCGCACTGGCGATCAGGCCACCGATGATCACGAGGGCGATGGCCGACAGCAACCAGGCGTTCACCGCGGGTTGCGCACCTCCTGCCACGACTCGAGGAGCCGGGCCTGCAGGCCGAACATCTCCTTGTGCTCCTCCGGCTCCGCATGGTCGTAACCGAGCAGGTGGAGGATGCCGTGGGTGCACAGCAGCTCCAGCTCGTCGGCGGCGGAGTGCCCCGCCTCCTCCGCCTGCCTGGCGGCCACCTGCGGGCAGAGCACCACGTCACCCAGCAGCGCGGGATCCGTGGGGCTGTCGGAGTCGCCCCGCGCGCCGCCGCCGGGACGCAGCTCGTCCATCGGGAACGACAGCACGTCGGTCGGACCCGGCTCGCCCATCCACTTCTCGTGCAGCTCCGCCATCGCGTCCTCGTCCACCACCACGATGGACAGCTCGGCGAGCGGGTTGATGCCCATCTCGCCGAGCACGTAGGCGGCCAGGGCGGTGAGGTCCTCCTCGTTCACCCCGACGCCCGACTCGTTGTTGAGCTCAATGCTCACGTTCGCTCACCCGCCGCTTTCCCCGCTGCTGGATCCGCTTGGGCTCCTGCAGCGCGTCGTAGCGCCCGTAGGCGTCGACGATGTCGCTCACCAGCTTGTGACGGACCACGTCGGCGCTGGACAGGCGCGCGAAGTGGATGTCGGGGATGCCGTCGAGGATCTCCTGGACCACCCGCAGCCCGCTGACCGTGCCCGAGGGCAGGTCGACCTGCGTCACGTCACCGGTCACCACGATCTTGGAGTTGAAGCCGAGCCTCGTGAGGAACATCTTCATCTGCTCGGCCGAGGAGTTTTGCGCCTCGTCGAGGATGATGAACGCGTCGTTCAGGGTGCGGCCCCGCATGTAGGCCAGGGGCGCGACCTCGATCGTGCCCGCGGCCATCAGCTTGGGGATGGAGTCGGGGTCGACCATGTCGTGCAGCGCGTCGTAGAGCGGCCGCAGGTAGGGGTCGATCTTCTCGTAGAGGGTGCCGGGCAGGAAGCCCAGCCGCTCTCCGGCCTCGACCGCCGGGCGGGTCAGGATGATGCGGTTGACCCGCTTCTCCTGCAGCGCACGCACGGCCTTGGCCATCGCGAGGTAGGTCTTGCCGGTGCCGGCCGGGCCGATGCCGAACACGACCGTGTGCTGGTCGATCGCGTCGACATAACGCTTCTGGTTGACCGTCTTCGGCCTGATCGTGCGCCCGCGCGAGGACAGGATGTCCAGCGAGAGCACCTCGGCGGGGCGGTCGGAGGTCATGCGGAGCATGGCGATGCTGCGCTCGACCGCGTCGGGGGTGAGCTCGCCGCCGCTGCGCAGGACCTCGACCAGCTCCTCGAAGAGCCGCACCACCGTGCCGCTCTCGTCGGGGGAGCCGGTGACGGTGATCTCGTTGCCCCGCACGTGGATGTCGGCCCTGAAGGCGCCCTCGATGACGCGCAACAGCTCGTCGCGAGAGCCCAGGAGGCTGACCATCGGGTATTCGTCCGGAATCAGCACCTTGGCTTGTGTGCGCGAGGGAGGTGCCGTACGTCGGGATTCGTGTAGTTCGGACATGGGCAGGCCAGCGGCCTGATGCCTCCCGGTCTCTTTCGGTGTTCTTCTCCGCCCATCGTAGCCGGGACCAGGCGGATTGCTCGCGTCAATATCACCGCGTCCGGCCCTCGGCCCCGCCCTGCCCCTGACCTGCGGCGATGAGCGTCACCGGCGAGGGCCGCTATCCGGGCGGCCAGGTCAGCGCGCGCCCGCCCAGGATGTGGGCGTGCACGTGGAAGACGGTCTGACCGGCGCCGGCCCCGGTGTTGAACACCACCCGGTAGCCGCCGTCGGCGACGCCTTCCTGCACCGCCACGGCGTGGGCGGTCTTGAGCACCTCGTCGGCGAGCCCGTCGTCGGCCGCGGCCAGCGCCGCGGCGTCGGCGTGGTGCTCCTTGGGGATGACCAGCGCGTGGGTGGGCGCCTGCGGGTTGATGTCACGGAACGCCAGGGTCCTGCCGGTTTCGTAAACGATCTCGGCGGGAATCTCCTTGGCGACGATTTTGCAGAAGAGGCAATCGCTCACCTGGCCCACCCTACCGAGAGTCATCGTTCGGGAGTCCGTTGCGAATCGGTAATCCGCTGTGTCGTGCGCAGGAAGATCCACGCGGTTAGGGTTGGTGTGCGACACTTCAGCAAAAAAGACGATTCAGGGTCGGGCGAGCGCCACCTGGCGAGGACACGACTGGGTAATGCACCCTAAGGAACCGGGGAAACCTCAAGAACCGGAAGAGCGTAAACCCTCTGGGAAGGCCGCGCGTCCCACTGATGTGACCACCGAAACCCTTCTGGCCGACAGGTCAATGGGGGCGGTGCCGGTCGGGTGGGATGCCGACATGGCCGTTACCGCGCTTTACAGCGCGCACTTCCGGTCATTGGTGCGTCTCGCTGTGTTGCTCGTGCGCGACATAGCAACCGCAGAGGAAGTCGTGCAGGATGCGTTCGTCGCCATCCATGGCGCCTGGCGTAGGCTGCGTGACCCCGACAAAGCACTCGCCTACCTGCGTCAATCTGTCGTCAACCGGTCTCGTTCCGTGCTGCGTCACCGCGCGGTCGTCGAGAAGTACGCCCCCAAGGGCCTGCCGGACGCCCCGAGCGCCGAGAACGGCGCGATCGGCGAGCTGGAACGCTCCGCCGTCATCGAGGCGTTACGTGCCCTGCCCACCCGACAGAGAGAAGCACTGGTTCTGCGTTACTACGGTGATCTGTCCGAAGCTGAGATAGCCCACGCCATGGGCATCAGCAAGGGCGCGGTCAAGAGTCACACGGCGCGTGGCATGGCCGCTCTGCGATCCGTTCTGGAGAAGATGTCATGACCCAGCCCCCCGACGAGTACGGCGACCTCCTGCGCCGTGCGCTCCGCGCGGAGGCGGACGCGGTCGTGCCCTCGCCGGAAGGACTGGAGATCATCCGCGCCCGCATCGACCGGCGCGGCGTCCGCAACCTGTTCTGGTGGCGCGCGGGCGCGGCCGCCGCCAGCGCCATCCTCGTGGCGGGGACGATCGTGATGGCCGTGCCCCAGCTGCGCTCGCAGATCACCAACGAGCCCGCCTACCAGGTCAACGACGAGACCAGCGAAGTCCCGTCCAACTCCTCCACCACCCGCTCGCAGCAGCCTCCGCCCAAGCAGCCCAGCGCCGAGCCGCCGCCCGTCGTCATCCCCGACGTGTCCAGGACCCCGTCGCCGCGGCCCACGAAGAAGGCCGAATCGACCAGCAGGCCGTCGCAGTCCCCCAGCCCCAGGGCCACCACCGAGTGCCCCACGCCGGCGGCCGAGCAGGAGCAGCCGCCCGAGGAGTGCCCGACGGTGTCGCCCACCCCCACGCCCACCGACCTGGAGTCGACCGCGCAGCCGTCGGCATGCCCCCCTGAGGAGTGCCCGCCCGACGACGTGACCGACGCGCCCACCACCGAGGCCAGCCCGCTGGTGGACGCCTCCCAGACCACGCCCTGACGGCCCTCAGCGCCGTTCTAAGAGCTCACCAGCGCCCGGTACGGGTGAGCAGCACGGAAGCGGCCGCCACGCCCGCCGTGGACGTACGCAGCACCGTCGGCCCCAGGAGCACGGGCACGGCCTTGGCCGCGCGGAACCTGGCGAGCTCCTCCTCGGAGACGCCCCCTTCGGGCCCCACGACCACCACGATGTCGCCGCCCGGCGGCAATGCCACCCCGGACAGCGGCTCGGCGGCCTCCTCGTGCAGCACCAGCCCCAGCGCCGCGCCCGCCAGCAGCTCCTCCACCCGGGCCGTGGAGGCGAGCTCCGCCACCTCGGCCAGGTGGAACCGGCGAGCCTGCTTGCCGGCCTCGCGGGCCGTGGCCCGCCACCGTGCGAGCGCCTTGGCGACCTTGTCGCCCTTCCACTGCGTGATGCTGCGCGAAGCCGCCCAGGGCACGATCACGTCGACCCCGGCCTCGGTCATCATCTCGACGGCCAGCTCGCCCCTGTCGCCCTTGGGCAGGCCCTGGACGACGATCAGCCGCGGGCTGGGCGCCGGGACCTCGTAGCGGCGCAGCACGTCCAGCCTGAGCGAGTCCTTCAGCGCCTCGCGCACGACGCACTCGGCGACCGCGCCCGCGCCGTCGGTCAGGTCGACCCGTTCGCCGGCCCGCAGCCGCCGCACGGCGGCCGCGTGCCGCCCCTCGGGGCCGTCGAGCGTCAGCTCGGGACCGTCCAGCTCGTGCTTCCTGGAAGCCAGGAAGACGGGAACGCTCACGTCACCTTCCGTTGAAGGCGTCACGCAGGCGGGAGAAAAAACCCTGCTGCCCCGGTGCGAACTTACCGGGCGGGCGCTCCTCACCCCGCTGCTTCGAAAGTTCGCGCAGCAGCTCCTCCTGCGCCGCATCGAGCCGGGTGGGGGTCTCCACGTTCACGTGGATGAGCAGGTCGCCCCTGCCGGATTCGTTGAGCCGCTGGACGCCCCGGCCGAACATGGTGATGACCTGGCCCGACTGCGTGCCGGGGCGGACGTCCACCTCTTCGGAGCCGTCGAGGGTCTCGACCGCGAGGATGGTGCCGAGCGCGGCGGCCGTCATCGGGATCTGCACGGTGCAGTGGAGGTCGTCACCGCGCCGTTCGAAGATCTCGTGGGGCCGCTCGACGATCTCCAGGAACAGGTCTCCCGGTGGGCCGCCGCCCGGTCCGACCTCGCCTTCTCCGGCGAGCTGGATGTGGGTGCCGTCCTCGACGCCCGCGGGAATGCGGACCTTGATCGTACGGCGGGTGCGCACCCGGCCGTCGCCCGAGCACTCCTGGCAGGGATGGCGGATGATCGTGCCGAACCCGCCGCACTGCGGGCACGGCCGCGAGGTCATGACCTGGCCCAGGAACGAGCGGGTGACCTGGGAGATCTCGCCGCGCCCGCTGCACATGTCACAGGTGTCGGGATGGGTGCCCGGCGCGGCGCCGGCCCCGTGGCACACCTCGCACAGCACGGCCGTGTCGACGACCAGCTCGCGGGTGGTGCCGAACGCGGTCTCGCGCAGGTCGAGCTCGACCCGGATGGTGGCGTTGCGACCCCTGCGGGCACGCGAGCGCGGGCCCCTGGCGCCGCCGGCGGTGCCGAAGAAGGCGTCCATGATGTCGCTGAACGGGAAGCCCGCGCCGAACCCGGCGGCGCCGGCGGCCGCTCCCGCGCCGCCGAAGGGATCGCCGCCCATGTCGTACATCTGGCGCTTGCTGGGATCCGACAGCACCTCGTAGGCCTGCGTGATCTCCTTGAACCGCTCCTGCGTCTCAGGGTCGGGGTTCACATCGGGATGCAGCTCGCGGGCGAGTCGGCGGTATGCCTTCTTGATCTCGTCCTGACTGGCGTCACGGCGCACCCCGAGGGTGGCGTAGTAGTCACTGTTTGCCACTTATCGACCTCTTATGATGCAGCCAGGATCTGGCTGACGTAGCGTGCCACCGCGCGCACGGCGCCCATTGTCACGGGGTAGTCCATCCTCGTGGGACCCAGCACGCCGAGCCGGGCCAGTTGGTTGTCGCCAGAACCGTATCCGGTTGCGACGATGGATGTGCCCCGCAGGTAGGGGTTTTCCGAGCCGATGCGCACGGTGAGCGCGGACGGGGTGTCTGTGGAAGTCTCGCCTAGCAGCCGCATGAGCACGACCTGCTCCTCCAGCGCCTCGAGCACGTCGCGCAGGCCCGTCGAGAAACCGGCGCCCGCGAGGTTGGCCGCGCCCGCGAACACGATCTTCTCGTCGTGCCGCTCCACCAGCGTTTCGAGCAGCACCGACAGGATCGTGGCCACGACGGGCCGGTCTTCGACGGGCAGCCGTTCCGGCAGGTCGGCGACCAGCTCGGGCACGTTGCTCAGGCCGCACCCGTCGAGGCAGGCGTTGAGCACCGCGCGCAGGTGTGCGATGCGGGTGTCCTCGACGACCTCGGGCAGCTCGATCACGCGCTGCTCGACGCGGCCGGTGTTGGTGATCAGGACGAGCATGACCCGCCGGTCGCTCAGCGGCACCAGCTCGACGTGCCTGACCGTCGAGCGCGTCAGCGTCGGGTATTGCACGACTGCCACCTGCCTGGTGAGCTGCGCGAGCAGCCGCACCGTGCGGGTCACCACGTCGTCGAGATCGACCGCGCCGGCCAGGAACGTCTCGATCGCCCTGCGCTCAGCCGCCGACAGCGGCTTGACCTGCGAGAGCCGGTCGACGAAGAGCCGGTAGCCCTTGTCGGTCGGCACGCGGCCCGCGCTCGTGTGCGGCTGCGTGATGTAGCCCTCCTCCTCCAACGCGGCCATGTCATTCCTGACCGTGGCGGGGGAGACCTTCAGGTTGTGACGCTCCGCGAGCGCCTTGGAACCTACCGGCTCGTTAGTGGACACATAGTCCTCGACAATGGCGCGGAGCACCGCCAGCTTACGTTCGTCGAGCACGTGCCCACCTCCTGCCTCTGCCTTTTACCAGGAACGCAACGTCTAGCACTCTGTGTTCCCGAGTGCCAAGTGTACGGCTCTCGCCCACAAGGTGCGATAACACCGAGTCCTCATCCTGTTGCTAGCGACTTACAAGCGACAGGCCTCACACTTGCCCACATGACCGACGAATCCCAGCCCCCGTCGTACGGCCCGCCGCCAGGGCAGGGCCCGTACCACGGTCAGCCACAGCCTCCCCAGTACGGCCCCCAGCCGGGCTCGCAGCCCGGATACGGCCCGCAACCAGGCTCTCAGCCCGGGTACGGGCCGCCACCGCAGTACGGGCAGCCGCCCCAGTACGGCCAGCAACCGCCATATGGACAACCCCCGCAGTACGGCCAGCAACCACAGTTCGGACAACCATCTCAGTACGGACAATACGGCCAACAACCCCAGTTCCCCCCGCAAATTTCATCAAAAGCGATAAAGCCCAGCCTGTGGTGGATCGCGCTCGCCTGGGGGATCGCCGTGGTGTGCGGGGTGGCCGGCGTGCTCGTGTTCGCCGGCGGCATCGTGAGCAGCGTCTCCGACCTGGCCCCGACCAAGACGTTCGCGTCGGGGGAAACCGTGACGGTGCCGATCGACCCGGCGGAGAAGCCCGCCGTCTACGTCGCCAGCGACACGGCCATCAACTACCAGTGCCAGATCTCGGGCGGCCCCGGCCAGGCGAAGCTCATCAAGACCACCGGCTCGGAGACGGTCACGAATGGCAGCACCGTCTGGGAGCAGATCCTCGTGATCAACGCACCGGCCAAGGGCGACTACCAGCTCACCTGCGCCAACCAGGAGGAGGCCAGCGTCTCCTACGGCGTCGGCCGCCAGCTGTCCACCGCCGCGAGCGGGATCGCCGGCGGCGTGGCCGCGCTGTTCCTGATCCCCGGCGCGGGGCTGCTCGTCGGGATCGTCGGCACCGTCGTCGTCCTCGTCCGCAGGAGCGGCTCGCGCAAGCGCCTTGCGGTCGGCGGGTGATTTGCTACGGTCCCCGTGTGTACGAGGGCGATGTGCTGGCGGGGAATTGGCGGCGGCCGGGCAAGGGCAAGATCCCGAAGGTGCCCGCCGAGCCGGACCTGGTCGTGGAGGACGCCGACAGCGGCTTCTGCGGCGCGGTGGTGGCGTGTGACAAGGAGGCCGTCACCCTGGAGGACAGGCACGGCAAGCGCCGCCTGTTCCCGCTCGCCCCTGCCGCGTTCCTGCTGGAGGGCCGGCCCGTGACCCTCGTACGCCCGGTGGCGGCGCCCGCCGGGCCGCCGCTCAGCGCCTCGGGCTCGATCGCCGTGGAGGGCCTGCGGGCGAGGGTGGCCAGGCAGAGCCGGATCTACGTGGAGGGCGTGCACGACGCCGCCCTGGTGGAGAAGATCTGGGGCCATGACCTGCGGGTCGAGGGGGTCGTGGTCGAATACCTCGAAGGCGTGGACGATCTGCCCGCCATCGTGGCGGAGTTCGCCCCCGAGCCGGGGCGGCGGCTGGGGGTGCTGGTCGACCACCTCGTGCCCGGCTCCAAGGAGAGCCGGATCGCCGCCCAGATCACCTCGCCCGACGTGCTCGTCGTGGGGCATCCGTTCATCGACATCTGGCAGGCGGTCAAGCCTTCCGTGCTGCGCATCCCCGGCTGGCCCGACGTGCCGCGCGGGGTGCCGTGGAAGGAGGGCGTGATCGCCGCCCTGGGCTGGCGCATGGAGCCCCCGGAGGCGTGGCGGCGGATCCTCGGCGCCGTCTCCACCTTTGCCGACCTGGAGCCGGAGCTGCTCGGCCGGGTCGAGGAACTGATCGACTTCGTAACGGAGGCACCATGAGCCAGGACCCGCCCCAGCCGCCGCCCGACGACGACTACACCCGCCGCGTGTCCCCTTCGGACATCCCGCCGAGCGCCGGCTCCGGCCCTCAGCCACCGGACTACGGCCCGCAGCCTGGCTCCCAGCCCGGCTACGGCCAGCAACCGGGATCTCAGCCCGGCTACGGCCAGCAGCCCGGATCCCAACCTGGGTACGGCCAGCAACCCGGATCCCAACCCGGCTACGGCCAGCAACCCGGATATGGGCAGCAGCCCGGATCCCAGCCCGCTTACGGACAGCCCGGCCACGGTCAACCTGGCTACGGACAGCCCGGCCACGGACAACCTGGCTACGGACAGCCCGGCCACGGACAGCCTGGATATGGGCAGCCCGGCTACGGTCAGCCCGGATATGGGCAGCAACCGCCCTCCTACGGCCAGCCGCAGTCCGGCGGTTACGGTCAGGCGCCCCCGCCCGGTTACGGCCGGCCCCCGCAGCCCGGCGGCTACGGCTACGCCGCGGGCCCCGGCGAGCCGTACGTGCCCGGCAGGTACGGCCCCCGCCCCGGCACCGACGACACCACGCTCGCCATGCTCTCCCACCTGCTGGGCCTGCTGGTCTCCTGGCTGGGCCCGCTGATCATCTACCTCATGAAGAAGGACGAGTCCCCTTATGTCCGGGACCAGGCCGCGGAGGCGCTCAACTTCCAGATCACGATGTTCATCGGCTACGTCGTCTCGGGCATCCTGGTGATCGTCTTCATCGGCGTGCTCCTGCTGCCCGTCGTGTGGATCCTGTCCCTGATCTTCCACCTCCAGGCCGCCATCGCCACCAACCGCGGCGAGAACTACCGCTACCCGTTCGCCATCCGCCTGATCACCTAGATCAGCAGATCGCGGATGAGGGCGTCGGCCAGCAGGCGCCCTTCGAGCGTGAGCACCATCAGCCCGGCCCTGAACGCCTCCGGCTCCAGCAGGCCGCGGGCCAGAGCGCTCGCCACGGACGTACGCGCGGCATGGGCCACCTCGGCGAGCGGGTAGCCGGACACCAGCCGCAGCTCCAGCATCAGCCGCTCGGCCGCGCGGTCGTCCTCGCCGAGCACCTCGCGGGCGTGGGCGGGCGAAGCGCCCCCGGCCAGCCGCTGGGCGTAGGCGGCCGGATGCTTGACGTTCCACCAGCGGGTGCCGCCGACGTGGCTGTGCGCGCCGGGCCCGGCCGCCCACCAGTCGCCGCCGGTCCAGTAGAGCAGGTTGTGCCGGCAGCGCGCGTCGTCGGAGACGGCCCAGTTGGACACCTCGTACCAGCGGAATCCGGCCTCGGACAGCATCCGGTCGGCGATCAGGTAGCGATCGGCGGCCACGTCGTCGTCGGGCATCGGCAGCTCGCCCCGCCTGATCCGGGCGGCCAGCCTGGTGCCCTCCTCGACGATCAGGGAGTAGGCCGACACGTGGTCGGGCCCGGCCTCGATCGCCGCGGCCAGCGAGGCCCGCCAGTCGTCGTCGGACTCTCCGGGCGTGCTGTAGATCAGGTCCAGGTTGACGTGGTCGAACCCGGCCGCCCGCGCCTCCCGCACGGCCGCCGCCGCGCGGCCGGGGGTGTGCGTGCGGTCGAGGATCTGGAGCACGTGCTCGCGGGCGCTCTGCATGCCGAAGCTGATCCGGTTGAAGCCGCCGTGGCGGAGCTTGTCCAGGTAGGAGGGGTTCACCGACTCGGGGTTGGCCTCGGTGGTCACCTCGGCCCCCGGTCGCAGCCCGAACTCGGAGTCGATCGCGCCGAGGATCCTGGCCAGGTCTTCCGGGGGCAGCAGGGTCGGCGTGCCACCGCCGAAGAACACCGTCTCCACCGGCAGCTCGGCCTCGCCCAGCACGCGCCGCGCGAGGCGCACCTCCTCGACGACCGTGTCCGCGTAGTCCCGGTGCGAGGCACCGGGGCCCAGCTCGGCGGCGGTGTAGGTGTTGAAGTCGCAGTAGCCGCAGCGGGTCACGCAGAACGGCACGTGGACGTAGAAGCCGAACGGGCGCTCGCCGAGGCCCGTCAGCGCGCTCTCCGGAAGCTCTCCGGAGGCGGGCGCGGGATCGCCGTCAGGCAGGATGGATGGCACATCTACCAGTCTGCCCGCCTCACAAGGGTGCTCCTATCCGTCTGCAAACCCTTGGGTGTCCAATGGGATCCTTCCGGCGAAGGGGATTCTCATGTCAGGTATCGGCATCGTGGGGGCGGGGATCTCGGGCTTAACCCTGGCCCTGCGCCTGCAGCAGCTCGGCGTGGACGTCACGCTCTACAGCGAGAAGGACGCCGGCTCCATGCGCTCCGGGCGGCTGCCGAACACGGTCGCCAGGATGGGCCACACCCAGGCCAGGGAACGCGAGCTGGGCAGCGTGCACTACCGGGATCCCGGCTGCCTCATGGCCGCCGCCAAGCTCTCGATCAAGGGGGATCCGCCGCTGGAGTTCACCGGCAGGGTCACCGAGCCGTTCCACGCGGTGGACTTCCGGCTGCTGCTGCCGGCGTACCTGGACGACTTCGCCGGGCGGGGCGGCAAGGTCGTCGTCGGCGCCGAGTCACCGGACGCGGCGCAGGTGGATCGCTGGTCACGCGGGCACGAGCTGATGGTGGTGGCGGCCGGGCGGCGCTCGGTGGCCGAGCTGTTCCCGCGCGACGCCGCCCGTTCCCCGTACGACCGGCCGCAGCGCGTGCTGACCGCCGGGCTGTACCACGGCCTGGAGATGGGCCCGCTGTTCAGCTACAACATCTCGCCCGGCTGCGGGGAGATCTTCCGGATGCCGATGATGAGCCGGCACGGCGTGGTCTCCAGCGTGCTGGTGGAGGCGATTCCCGGCGGCCCGCTGGAGCCGATCTCGCGGGCGCCCGCGGCGGAGGTCGGTGACGTGCTGGCCGGGCTGCTCGCCGAGCACGCGCCGCGGCTGGCCGAGCGGATGGACGCGGCGGAGTTCGGGCTGCTGGGGCCGGAGGACCTGCTGCAGGGGGCGGTCACGCCGGTCGTACGCGAGCCGGTGGCGGAGCTGCCGAGCGGGCGGATCGCGCTGGCGGTCGGGGACGCCTGGGTCACCAACGACCCGCTCACCGGCCAGGGCGCGAACCTCGGCTCGGCCTGCGCCTGGATCGCGGCCGACGCCATCGCGGCGGGCGGCCCGTACGACGCCGCCTTCGGGCGGGCCGCGGCCGCGCGGATGTGGGAGGCGGCGGCGCCGGTCACCGACTGGACGAACGCCTTTCTCCGGCCACCGGCCGAACACGTCATGACCCTGCTGGGAGTCGCCGCGGGCAGGCAGGACGTGGCGGATCTGGTGCTGTCGCTGTTCTCGGATCCCGCCTACGGGTGGGCGGTCGTGTCGAGCCCCGACGAGGTGGCCAGGATCGTTGACGACAAGGGGTAGCCGCTCTACGATCGCGTAAAACTTATAGGAAAGTTTCCTATAAATACGCCCCCCGGAGTGGCCCGTGAAGAAGAAGATCCTCGTCGCGCTCTCGCTCTTACTCGGCTTCTCGGCGGTGTCCGTGCCCGCCGAGGCCCACACCGGCTTCAACCGGGTCGCGTACTTCATCCAATGGGGCGTCTACGGGCGCAACTATCACGTCAAGGACGTGGACGTCAGCGGCGCCGCGGCCAAGCTCACGCACCTGAACTACGCGTTCGGGTTCGTCAACGCCGAAGGCGGCTGCTACTCGGCCGACCCCTGGGCGGACTGGCAGCGGCCGGTGCCGGCGGAGCAGAGCGTGGACGGGGTCGCCGACGCACCGGGCCAGGCCCTGAACGGCAACCTCAACCAGCTGCGCAAGCTCAAGGCCAAGCACCCGGGGCTCAAGGTGCTGATCTCGCTGGGCGGCTGGACCGGCTCCAAATACTTCTCCGACGCCGTGCTCACCCCCGAGTCCCGCGCCACGCTCGCCCGCTCGTGCATCGACCTGTGGCTGCGCGGCAACCTGCCGGGCCTCGACGCGGGCGCGGGAGCCGGCGTGTTCGACGGGATCGACCTCGACTGGGAGTGGCCCGGCTCCTCGGGCGCCGAGGGGAACGTCATCCGGCCGGAGGACAAGCGCAACTTCACGCTCTTCGTGGCGGAGCTGCGCGCGCAGCTCACGGCCTACTCCGGGCAGGCGCAGCTCACGGCCTTCCTGCCGGCCGCGGCGGCCAAGATCGACGCCGGTTTCGAGGTGCGCAAGGTCTTCAGGCACCTCGACTTCGCCACCGTCCAGGGCTACGACCTGCACGGCACCTGGGAGCCGCAGACCGGGCACAACGGCAACCTGTTCACCGACCGGCGGGATCCGAACCCGGTGAAGTACAGCGTCGACCAGACCGTGCGCGACTACCTCTCGCGCGGAGCGCCCGGCCGCAAGCTCGTTGTGGGCGTGCCCGCCTACGGCCAGGGCTGGACCGGCGTGACGGGTGGCGGGGACGGGCTCTACAAGCCCGCCACGGGCCCGGCTCCCGGCAAGTGGGGCCCGGGCACCGAGGACTACAAGGACCTCGTCGCCAAGCCCGGCAAGCGCTACCGCGACCTGCGGTCCGGGGCCATGTGGCTCTACGACGGGAACGAGTTCTGGTCGTACGACGACCCGGCGTCGCTGGTGCAGAAGGCGGCGTACATCCGGCTCAAGGGGCTCGGCGGGTCGATGATGTGGTCGATCGACCAGGACGACTCGCGGGCCTCCCTCACGACGGCGCTGTACTCCGTGCTGCGCTGAAGCCGTGGCCGGGCGCGCGACTCCTACCCGCCCGCCCGGCCACTCCCGCCCGCGTCTCCACCCCAGGGTGGAGATCCCGGGCTCTCAACCCACAGGCCGATCCGCTACGAATCCCGCGTCCCTACCTTCGAACGCGTGGAACCCATACAAATCGCAGCACTCGCCGTCGTCGCCCTAGCCGTCGTGATCTACCGCCAGCTGCAGACCCGCCCGACGGCCGGATCGGGCGTCCTCTACACCTCCGCCGCCATGATCGTCGGCGGCGTCGTCGCCGGCGGGCTCATCGACACCCGGCATCTCGCGCTCAGCGCCGCCCTGCTCCTCGCCGAAGCCGTGGCGGCGGTGGGGCTCGGCATGTGGCGCGCGAGCACGGTACGCGTCTGGGTGGACTCCTCGGGCGTCGCCCTCTC
The DNA here is from genome assembly GCF_005889725.1 of Nonomuraea zeae. Lineage (GTDB taxonomy): Bacteria > Actinomycetota > Actinomycetes > Streptosporangiales > Streptosporangiaceae > Nonomuraea > Nonomuraea zeae. Next base: position 1,982 of record NZ_VCKX01000171.1, on the reverse strand, counting down.
GAAGGCCACGCTCTGGACCCTGCTGGTGTGGCTGGCCTCGGTGGCGGTCCGCATCGGGCTGTACGCCGCCGGGCAGTCGCTGGGGCTGTCGCTGTCCACCGGTGGCGTCCTCGTGTACGTGGGCCTCACGCTGGGGGCGCAGGCGTACCTGATCGCCCGGCGGGGGCGGGCGCTTACCGGCACGGAGCAGCGAGCGGATAGCTTTTTGAGGTGATGCCCCCACCGTCCAGGATCGTCCCCGCCGCGGTGCGGCTGGGGGCGATCGCGCTGCTGGTCGCGGGCCAGGCCACCGCGACGCCCGCGCCAGGGCTGACCGGCACGGGCCTGGCCGTCACCCTGCTCCTGGCGTCCCTGGCGATCACCCTGCTCCTCGCCCTGTTCCCACCCCCACGGACCACCTCCGCCCAGCGCCAGAACCCTCCCGAACCACAACCCAGCCCCCAGACCCCGGACCACCACCCGGACCTCCCGCATCGCCCCGATCATCCGGGTCATTCGGCCCTCCTGCGTCGCTTCGATCACTCGGAGCCGAGCCGATCATCCTGGCTGTCGAAGGCATCCCGACTCCGGCTCGCCCTCAAGAACCGGCCCGTCAACCGGTCACCCCTCGTCCTGGTCAGCCTCGGCCTGGCGGTCCTTCTCTCCATCGCCCTGCACACGGTCACCCACAGCGGCCCGGCCATCGCGGCCCTGCTCATCTGCCTCAGCCTCACGGTGACCCGCTTCCCGTTGCGCCAGTCCCTGCCCGTCGGCCTGCTGGCCGTCGCGGGCCTGCTCGTCGCCGGGGCGATCGCCGGCACGCCCGTCCCCGATCTCACCCTCTTCCTCGCCATCTGCCTGATCTTCCTGGTCACCTACGCGGCCAAGCAGCGCAAGGCCACGATGGCCGCCGAATCACGTGAAGCCGTCCTGGCCGAGCGCGCCAGGATCGCCAGGGAGATCCACGACATCCTCGCCCACTCCCTCTCCGCCCAGCTCGTCCACCTGGAGGGCGCCAAGCTGCTGCTCCGTGCCGAACGCACGGAGGAGGCGCTCGACCGGGTCACGCGCGCCAGGAACCTGGCCAAATCAGGGCTCGAAGAGGCCAGGCGCGCGGTGTCGGCCCTGCGCGAGGACCCGCCCTCGCTCCCTGTCGCCCTTCGGACGCTCGCGGAGGAGTTCGAGAGCACCACGCAACGAGCCTGCACGCTGCGCGTCTCCGGCTCCCCGCACCGCCTCTCGCCGCAGACAGAGCTCGCCCTGCTCCGAACCGCCCAGGAAGCCCTCACGAACGTGCGCCGCCACGCGCCCGGCAGCCCGGCCGCGATCGAGCTCGCCATCGATCCGTTCGGATGCGACCTGCGCGTCACGAACCCCGCCTCCCCCGAACAGGGCACGCCCGGAGGCGGCTACGGTCTCGTGGGCATGCGCGAACGGGCCGAACTCCTGGGCGGCACGCTGTCAGCAGGCGAACGCGACGGCGGCTTCCTGGTGCACCTGAAGGTACCGGCATGACGTTGATCACTCCCTATGTCGTCCAGGCCGAGGCCCAGAAGGTGTCCGCATGACCAAGGTGGTCGTGGTCGATGACCAGGCCGTGGTGCGCGAGGGCCTGGTGCTGCTGCTCGGGCTGCTGCCGGGGATTGACGTGGTCGGCTCTGCGGGAGACGGCGAGGCGGCGCTGCGGGTGGTGGCTCAGGAGCGACCGGACGTGGTGCTCATGGATCTGCGCATGCCCCGGATGGACGGGGTGGAGGCCACTGGCCGCATCCGCGCCGCCTACCCGGGCACCCAGGTCGTGGTGCTCACCACCTATTCGGATGACGAGTCGGTCTTCGCGGCACTGAGAGCGGGTGCGCGGGGCTTTCTCACCAAGGACGCCGACGCCGACGACCTCGCCAAGGCCATCGCCACGGTGATGCGCGGCGACGCCCAGCTCGACCCGACCGTGCAACGCCGCCTCCTCGAAACCATGTCCCCACCTCCTGTCTCTTATACACCTC
>NZ_VCKX01000170.1 GCF_005889725.1 Nonomuraea zeae | reverse complement strand
TCGTTGCCGCCCCGGCTCAGCCTCGCCGGTGTCGCCAGGGCGGAGTGGCTCACGCCGCGGGACGGCGCAGCCCGTCGAGGACGATGTGGAGCAGATGGCCGGCCCTGGCGTCCCACTCGTCCTGCTCCAGACGGGTCAGGTAGCCGATGAGCAGGATGACGTCACGGGCGTCGACGTCAGGGCGGATGGTCCCCTCGGCCTTGCCGGCGTCGAGGAGCCGGGTCAGCGCGGCGCCGATCGGGCCGAGGCCGTGCGCGGACAGGTCCCGCCACACCCCCGCCTCGACGGCGGCGAACACCTCGCGCTTGACCTGCGCGTACTCGACCACCCGGTCGAACCAGCGGGCCAGCGCGGTGAGCGGCGCGTGCTCGGCGAGCAGGGCCGGCGCCGCGGCCACGAGCTCGTCCACGTCCTCCCGGTAGACCTCGGCGAGCAGCGCCTCCCGGGTCGGGAAGTGGCGGTAGAGGGTGCCCTGGCCGACCCCGGCCTGCTTGGCGATCGCGTTGAGCTTGACCTCGTCCGCGTTCGCGATGACCGCGCGGGCCGCCTGGATGATCCGGTCGCGGTTTCCGGCGGCGTCGGCCCGGCGCTGGGTTGAGTCCATAGCTGCCTCATTTTACTAAGCGGACACATGTCCGGTACGCTCATCCGTGCGGACACGTGTCCGTTTATGTGGAAGAGGGTATGTCATGACCGGCATCAACGACAAAGTCGTCGCCATCACCGGGGCCAGCAGCGGGATCGGCGAGGCCACGGCGCGCCTGCTGGCCGGACGCGGCGCGGCCGTCGTCCTCGGCGCGCGCCGGACGCAACGACTCGACGAGCTCGCCCGGGACATCCGCGACCGCGGCGGCCGGGCCGTCACCTGCGCCACGGACGTCACCCGGCGGGAGGACCTCGACCGGCTCGTGGGGCGGGCCGTGTCGGAGTTCGGCCGGCTCGACGTGCTGGTGGGCAATGCCGGCGTCGCCAGGACCGGCCCGGTGGCCGACCTCGACGTCGATGGCTGGTCGGCGATGATCGACGTCAATCTCCGGGGGGTGCTGAACGGCATCGCCGCCGCGCTGCCGGTGTTCCGCCGGCAGGGCCATGGCCATCTGGTGACCACGGTGTCGACGTCCGGCCTGAAGATCGTGCCTACGCAGGCGGTCTACGCCGCCACCAAGAACGCCGTGCGCACGCTGCTGGAGGCGCTGCGGCAGGAGTCGACCGACGGCGTGCTGCGTACGACGGCGATCTCGCCGGGCTTGGTGCGTACCGAGCTCATCGACTCGATCGAGGACCCGCAGCTCCGCCGCAGCATGGAAACCCTCGCGATCGACCCGGAGGCCGTGGCGCGCGTCGTCGGCTTCGCCGTCGAGCAGCCTCACGACGTCGAGATCGGCGAGGTCGTCATCCGCCCGACCGTCCAGGGCTGAGGGCCTGTCCGGAGTCGTGCCGCACCCTTCGACGGGCGCGACGTGGGTCGCCCGGGGCCCGGCTGCGTCGTGGCGGGAGATTTCTTCGGGACTGTGTCGATCCGCGGGGCCGCTCGTTCGACGTGTGGGGTGAGAGGGTCGAGAGGCGGCCCCGCCGAGGAGGAGAACACGATGCCGAAGTACATGCTGATCCTGCGTGGCACCGACGAGTCGAACGCGGCGCTGAAGGCCAGGTTCGAAGAGCTGGCGGCCACGACCTACCACTACATCGAGGAGCTGGTCAAAGCCGGCGTGTTCGTCGAGGCCGCAGGACTGGACGATGCCGGCCAGGGCGTCGTGGTCGACTTCAGCGGCGAGACCCCGGTGGTCACGGACGGGCCGTACGGCGAGACCAAGGAGCTGTTCGGGGGCTACTTCCTGCTCGATGTCGCCTCGAAGCAGGAGGCCGTCGAGTGGGCCAAGCGGGTCCCATCGGTCACCGGGTCCAAGATCGAGGTCCGGCGGGTGGCCGGGGACGACGAGAGGCCGCAGGACGACGAGGGGTCCGTCGAGGAGCGGGCCGGGAGCGAGAGCGCCGGCCGGATCTGATGGGCCCGGCCGACGTCGAGGCCGTCTGGCGGATCGAGTCGGCGCGGATCGTCGCCGCGCTGACCCGGTTCACCGGCGACTTCGGGCTGGCCGAGGACGCCGCCCAGGAGGCGGTGGCCGAGGCGCTGGCGTCGTGGCCGCACACCCCTCCGGCCAATCCGGCCGGCTGGCTGATGGCCACGGCCAGGCGGCGGGCCATCGACGCGCTCCGCCGCCGGACCGCCTTGCAGGACCGGCACGCCCTGCTGGCCGTTGACCCGGTGGTCGACGAGGACATCGACCCCGACCGGATCGACGACGACCTCCTGGCGCTGATGTTCGTCAGCTGCCACCCGGTGCTCTCCCCTGAGGCCCGGGTGGCGCTGACCCTGCGCGTGGTCGGCGGCCTGTCCAGCGAGGAGATCGCCCGCGCGTTCCTGGTGCCGGTGCCGACCGTGCAGGCCCGCATCACCCGGGCGAAGAAGACGATCGCGGCCGCCGGGGTGCCGTTCGAGCTGCCGCCGGCCGATGAGCGCCGGGAACGGCTGGGCGGCGTGCTCAGCGTCATCTACGTGATCTTCACTGAGGGGTCGACGGCCACGTCGGGCGATCGGCTGCTGCGCCCCGACGTCGCGTACGAGGCGATCCGGCTGGCCCGCACGCTGGCCGCGCTGCAGCCGGACGAGCCGGAGGTGCACGGTTTGCTCGCGCTGTGCGAGCTGACGGCCGCGCGTTTCCCGGCCCGGACCGGCCCGGACGGTTCGCCGATCCTGCTGGCGGACCAGGACCGGCGGCGGTGGGACTTCTCGGCGATCCGCCGCGGGCTGGCCGCGCTGGTCAAGGCCTCGGCTCGCGGGCTCGGCCCCTACGGCCTGCAGGCTGCCATCGCCGCCACCCACGCGTCGGCGCCGTCGGTGGAGTCGACCGACTGGGACCGGATCGTGGTGCTCTACGAGGCGCTCGGCCGGGTCGCGCCCTCGCCGGTGGTCGAGCTCAACCGGGCCGTCGCCGTGTCCATGGCCTCGGGCCCGGCGCAAGCCCTCGCCATCGTGGACGAGCTGATCGCCTCGGACCGGCTCCCCGGTTCGCACTTGGTCCCGACCGTGCGCGGGGAGCTGCTGGCCCGCCTCGGCCGGCGACCGGAGGCGCGCGCCGAGCTGGAGCTGGCGGCCCGGCTGTGCGCCAACCAGCGCGAACGCTCAGTGCTGCTGCGCAAGGCGGCCGCGCTGGACTGACCTCCCCAGCTCGGCCGCGCTGGGCTGGCTTCCCCAGCTCGGCCAGGCCGGGAATCGAGCGTGGCCCTGATGCCGTCGATCGCACCGGCTCCGACGGCCAGGCGCATGCGCAGAGGGGGAACCGAGCTCGTCGGTTCCCTCCTCTGACCTGCTACTTCAGTCGCAGCCGATCAAGCCGAACGACGCACTCGACGCGACTCCGCCCGGTCTCAGCTGGTCCGCTGAGGCAGTGCACTCATTCGGAGGGGTGCCGTATGACCTCGAATCAGGTGCCGTCGATCCAGTACTTCTGCAGTCTGACGATGGCCTCGTCCTTACTCATCGTTGCGACCGTCATCTCGTCGAGACCCACCCTTGAGATCAACATGAAGACGAGATCGGCTGGCAACGCCTCCGACGGCGGTGCAGGCGCTCCGCGATCGGGCTTCACGTCATTCTGAACACATGCCCAGAATGTCGCCTCATCCACCTGAAGCTGATCACGCAGAATATGACTCCAGATACCTGGGCCATAGGTACTGCGATCGACCGGATGAGAGATCCGGGTCCTCAGTATCCTGCCGTCAGGAAGATCCAGCTCATACGTGACGTGGTGGGTACCCGCTCCGCTCCGAGCGTTCCGTACCTGACGCCAGCCCTCGATCTGACAGAAGGAATCGTGATGCTCACGAGTGGGCTGAGGCCAGCTCATCGGGCAGTTCCCACCAGCCATTCGCGCAACTGATCGTCACTGCTGAGGCTGATCAGCTGCACGACCGCCCAGTTCTCGCGGTGATTGGGAACGTCGAGCAGGTGATCCTGCCAGTCGTCTGCGTACTCACGCAGCCCTTCGACCATCTCCGCAACGGCTTGATCGAAGGTCGCGCCGTCCGCGGCAACAGGTAGCCCCGGGATGAAAATCGACCAACCGGCTGCCTCAGGAACTACCTGTGCACGAGAAGGAATGAGCGTCGCGAGGTAGTGACGCAGCCTTTCAACGTCCACGAGGGCCGTCACAGCAGACTCGCGCCGCACTGTGGCCACTCGTCCCCGCTCCGCCGCATCCAGCAGCGCCTTGAGATGCGTACGAGCCTCGGTATAGCTGTCGAAGTGAATGACGGCCACGGCGACACCTCCAGCGAGAGTTGCTTCAGAATGCCACTCACGTTCAAGTACGTCAAGTACTTAGCGTACTTAGGGGTTTGCCAGGTGACTCACCACGCGACGTGCAATCCGTTGGTCAACGTAGCGGGCAGGGAGCCGAAGAGATGCATACTCCCTGCCCAACCAAGCACTTCTTGCCTCGACGCCGGTTAATTCAGCTGCAGCCGCTGGTGGAGCCGCAGCCCTCGCAGACGTAGCAGCTACCGGCAGGACGCATCTTGGTGCCGCAGGTCATGCAGAGCGGCGCGTCGGCCGTGAAGCGCTGGTGGCTCTCCAGGGTCAGCTCCTTGACCGGCCGCTCCACCTCGGTCCCGGTCTCCGGCTTCGGCTTCTCCTCGATGGGCGCCGACTGTGCCAGCGCCTCGCGGTCCACCGCCTCCTGCAGGGCCGCGGGGTCCTCGCCCCGCTGCTGCGCGGCGCGCTCGGCGGCCGAGAAGATGCCGAGGGCGGCCCGCTCCTCGTACGGCAGGTGGTCGAGGGCCACCCGGCGGAAGATGTAGTCCATCACCGACGTGGCCATCCGGATGTCCGGGTCGTCCGTCATCCCCGCGGGCTCGAAGCGCATGTTGACGAACTTGCTCATGTACGTCTCCAGCGGCACGCCGTACTGGAGCCCGATGGAGATCGCGACGGAGAACGCGTCCATGACGCCCGCCAGCGTGGAGCCCTGCTTGGACATCTTGAGGAAGACCTCGCCGAGCCCGTCGTCCGGGTAGGACGACGCGGTCATGTAGCCCTTCGCGCCGCCGACCGTGAACCGGGTGGTCATGCTCGGCCGCTGGTTGGGCATCCGGCGCCGGGTCGGCCGGTTGACCTCGATGACCTTGACCTCGGGCTCCGCGGCCGCCTTGGCCTCTTCCTTCTCCTTGTCCTTCTTGGTGCCGCCGGCCGACAGCGGCTGGCCGACCTTGCAGTTGTCGCGGTAGACCGCCAGCGCCTTGAGGCCGAGCTTCCAGCCTTCGAGGTAGACCTGCTCGATGTCGTCGATCGTGGCCGTCTCGGGCAGGTTGACCGTCTTGGAGATCGCGCCGGACAGGAACGGCTGCGTGGCCGCCATCATCCGCACGTGGCCCATCGGTGCGATCGCCCGCTCGCCCATGGCGCAGTCGAACACCTCGTAGTGCTCCAGGCGCAGGCCCGGCGCGTCGACGACGTGGCCGTGCTCGGCGATGTACTCGACGATGGCCTCGATCGACTCCTGCTGGTAGCCGAGCTGCCTGAGCGCCCGCGGGATCGTCTGGTTGACGATCTGCATGGAGCCGCCGCCGACGAGCTTCTTGAACTTGACCAGCGCCAGGTCCGGCTCGATGCCGGTCGTGTCGCAGTCCATCATCAGGCCGATCGTCCCCGTGGGGGCGAGCAGGCTGGCCTGGGCGTTGCGGTAGCCGTTCTTCTCGCCCTGCTTGAGGCACTCCGACCACTGGCGCGACGCCTCCGCGTGGATCTTGGCGTCCATGGAGCCGATCGTGCGCAGGTTGTCGTTGGCCGCGGCGTGCTTGCGCATGACGCGCTTGTGCGGCTCGGCGTTCCTGGCATATCCGTCGTACGCCCCGACCACGCCGGCCAGCTCCGCGCTGCGACGGTAGGAGACGCCGGTCATCAGCGAGGTGATCGCGCCCGCCACGGCCCGGCCGCCGTCGGAGTCGTAGGCATGGCCCGTCGCCATGAGCAGCGCGCCCAGGTTGGCGTAGCCGATGCCGAGCTGGCGGTAGGCCCGCGTGGTCTCGCCGATCTTCTCGGTCGGGAAGTCGGCGAACGTGATCGAGATGTCCATCGCGGTGATGATCAGCTCGGTCAGCTTGACGAAGTTCGGGACGTCGAAGGAGTTGTCGTCCTTCAGGAACTTCAGCAGGTTGATGCTGGCCAGGTTGCAGGAGGAGTTGTCGAGGTGCACGTACTCGGAGCACGGGTTGCTGGCCGTGATCCGCCCCGTCTCGGGGGTGGTGTGCCAGTCGTTGATCGTGTCGTCGTACTGCAGGCCCGGGTCGGCGCACTCCCACGCGGCCTTGGCCATCTTGCGGAAGAGGTCCTTCGCGTCGACCTTCTCGATCACCTCGCCGGTCAGGCGGGCACGCAGGCCGAACTCGCCGCCCTTCTCCACCTCGCGCATGAACTCGTCGGAGACGCGCACGGAGTTGTTGGCGTTCTGGTACTGGACGCTGACGATGTCCTTGCCGCCCAGGTCCATGTCGAACCCGGCGTCACGCAGCGCGCGGACTTTGTCCTCCTCGCGCGCCTTGGTCTCGATGAACTCCTCGATGTCGGGGTGGTCGACGTCGAGCACGACCATCTTGGCCGCCCGGCGGGTTGCGCCGCCGGACTTGATGGTGCCCGCGCTGGCGTCCGCGCCCCGCATGAACGACACCGGCCCGCTGGCCGTGCCGCCGCTCGACAGGAGCTCCTTCGACGAACGGATCCTGGACAGGTTGACCCCCGACCCGGAACCGCCCTTGAAGATCACGCCCTCTTCCTTGTACCAGTCGAGGATCGACTCCATCTGGTCGTCCACCGACAGGATGAAACACGCGCTGACCTGCTGCGGCGACAAGGTGCCCACGTTGAACCAGACCGGCGAGTTGAACGCGAACACCTGGTGCGCCAAGGCGTGCTTCAGCTCGTGGTCGAAGATCTCGGCGTCCTCTTCACCGGCGAAGTAGCCGTGCTCGATCCCCGTCCTGGTGTAGACGCCGACGACCCGGTCGATGAGCTGCTTCAGGCTCCACTCGCGCTGCGGCGTGCCCACGGCGCCGCGGAAGTATTTCGTGGTCACGATGTTGGCCGCGTTGACCGACCAGAACTCGGGGAACTCGACACCCCGCTGCTCGAAGTTGATCGAGCCGTCGCGCCAGTTCGTCATGACGACGTCGCGGCGCTCCCACTGGATCTCGTCATACGGGTGCACACCGGGCTTAGTGAAGATCCGCTTCATCTTCAGTCCCTTACGCGGACGCTTGCCCCCGCGCGCCACTGAACCGCTGGCCGTCTCCGTCATGACTCCCCCTTCTCCGCCTTCAACTGTGAGATCTCGGCTTCGAAGTCCGCCAGGCTCTCGAAACCGCGATATACCGATGCGAACCGCAGATAGGCCACCTCGTCGAGCTCCCGCAGCGGGCCGAGGATGGCCAGGCCCACCTCGTTGGAGGGGAGCTCCGCCGCGCCCTTCGCCCTGATGGCCTCTTCCACCCGCTGCCCGAGCTGCGCCAGCGAATCCTCGCTGACCGGCCTGCCCTGACATGCCCGCCGCACGCCCGCGACGACCTTGTCCCGCGAGAACGGCTCTGTCACTCCGCTGCGCTTGCTCACCATGAGCAGTACGGTCTCCTGCGTGGTGAACCTGCGCCCGCACTCGGGACAGGTGCGTCGCCGCCTGATGGCCGCGCCGTCATCCGTCGAGCGGCTGTCGATGACCCTGGTGTCAGGGTGGCGACAGAACGGGCAGTGCACGCTTTCGCCTCCTCGGATCCGCGGCCACCACACGCGCACGAAACCGTCATCACGGGACGCTCGCGCACACTCCACAGCAGACCATGGAGCGGTCACGGAAACACAAGGTGTGGTGAACTACATCGGTGTAACTACTAGATGTTGTGGTCCAACCGTAGAAGCGCGCGACCATGAACGCAAGTTGAGCGGAGCCTTCCGATCGAAGTCGCTGATCAGCCCACCCTCCACTCCCGCCTCGGGCGTGTCGCCGCCCGATTCGCGATCTTCGTGCTGGTGAGAGCGTCACAGCGGTTGTTTCGAGCCTCGGTCGTGAACAAACCTCACAACGGTACCGGAGGACACTAGCTCCTCCTCCATCTCACCGAGAAGGCCCCACTTACACCTACGCCGCCCTCCGAGATCCCGCGCCGATTCCCCCACCACGCCGCACTCTCAATCCGTCCCTCTCAACGCCCCTCAACGCCCCTCAACGCCCCTCAACGCCACCGCGCCTACGCACGCGTGACCCCGGCGTACCTCCGCGCTCCGCTAACCGAGGCAGCACGCATTCCGGACGCCGAATTCCCCAGGTCACACACCTATACGTAAACACCGGACGGACGCGCGAAATGCCGGGGTGTCCAGCGGGGCCCCGGCGGCGGTCCCCACCGCAATCTTGGCACTCGCTGCGGGAAGCCGCCTCGGTCGTGGCGGGCCAGGTGAGCCCATGCCACTCCCCGCGGCGGCCTCCACAGCGATCATCACGCCGGCCCGCGACGGCTCCTACGAGCTGTCTCTGCGGCCAGCTCTGCCACGATCACCGCGCGGGTCGTCGTAACGCCGCAGTGTCCTTGGGAACGTACAGGCGAGTGCCGGAGCGTATGAGGGAGTCGGTCAGGCCGTTCAGCCGCTTGATCTCCTCGACCACCGCGCCAGGATCGTCACCCTGGGACAGCGCGTCGGCAATCGCCCACAACGTGTCCCCCTGGTGGACCTCCACCCACGGCAGTCCCGCATGGCTGGGCACCACGACCCGCACCTCAGCGTGCCCGGCCGCATGAGTCCCGAGCCAGAACCCCCCGAGCGACAGCAACGCCACACCGACGACCAGCACCACGCGCCCGCGACGGGTCAGCCGCAACGGCGGCGCGGAACGGCGTGCGAGCCTCCGCGCCACCCACCGGCCATTCAGCCGATCCGTCTGCTCTCGCCGCCCCGCTCCACCCCATCGGGCTCGCCCATCTCGCCGGCCGACCTGCGTCCCCTGAACTCCCTCGTCCCACCGATTCGCCGAGCTCTGCCGCACCACCGCACGGCGACCCCATGGACGACTCCTCTGCCCGGCTCCGGACCCGGACCCGGAGGCACCCCGTGCCCAACGGCGACCACTGCGCTGCGGGCCACCCGTCCCGCGCGCCTGAGCCTTCCGACCCCGCACTCCGCGATCCTGAGCGCCGGGATACCGGACCTCGCGCGCCGGAGTCCCGCCGCCTTGTTTCCCGCGTACCGAAGTCTCGCCGCCTGGAGCCCCGCGTACCGAAGTCCCGCGACTTTGAGCCCCACGCGCCGCCGAAGCGCCGTCACCTGTACCCGCACGCGCCTGAGGAACCCCTCGGCCTTCAACCTCACGAGCCTGCGGAACCCCTCGGCCTTCAGCGCCACGAGTCGCAGGAACCCCTCCGCTCCGAGCCCCACGCCTCGCACTCTTGCGGCCTCGACCGCTCGCGCCGGGCTTTCGACCGGTCACCGTCGCGTCGTCGTCGGCACCGTCAGCGCGGGCTCCTCCCCTGCCCGGCGGAATGGTGTCGTCCGCATCCCCACCCGTACGCGGTGGCGGGACGAGGCGCAAATGAGGCCTTCCCCCATCATTCGAACGGGACCCCAACCTCTTCCCAAGATTCGCTCTAGAGCCGACCCCCTGACGCGTATTCTCGCCCCGTCGATCCGTGCTCCGCGTGGCATCGGCGATGAGCGTGAGTTGCTTGGCATCTTCGCTGGTCATGTCCGTATTTGTGGGTGTTCGCATGGATGACCTCCTGCCGTGTGGCCTGAGGAAAAGGCCAAATAAAGATCAGCAAATCGAACACGGTGTCGATCGAACTCCCGTACGATGTTGTACACCACACTGGCGACTTTTTCGAGGAAGACTCGAACAATTGTTTGAAGATGATCTTCAACAGCGATACGGTCGCTGTGTGCGACATCAGGACCACGGACCGGGAGGTTCGCCGGTGAGGCGGGCCGCCAGGCGAGGAGGAAGAGCATGAGCGAGCGGGATGACGCAAACGGGGTCAGTGACCTCGCGGTGCGCCGACGCGACTCCCTGGGCCTGACGCCCAGGCAGCGCAAGATCCTCGAAGTGATTCGCGACTCGGTGCAACAGCGCGGATATCCGCCCTCCATGCGCGAGATCGGCGAGGCGGTGCAGCTGACCAGCACGTCCAGCGTGTCGCATCAGTTGACGGCGCTGCAGCGTAAGGGTTATCTGCGCCGCGACCCACACCGGCCACGTGCTCTTGAGGTGCGCCTGCCCGGCGAGCCGGTGCTTTGGGTCGACCCCGACGCCACTGACGACGAGGCCCCGGTCAACCGGCCGACGGCCGCCTACGTCCCACTCGTCGGCCGCATCGCCGCAGGTGGCCCGATCCTCGCCGAGGAGAGCGTCGAGGACGTCTTCGCGCTGCCCAAGCAGCTTGTCGGTGAGGGCACGCTGTTCCTCCTGCAGGTCGCCGGTGACTCGATGATCGAGGCCGCCATCGCCGACGGCGACTGGGTGGTCGTCCGCCAGCAGCCGGTGGCGGAGAGCGGCGACATCGTGGCCGCCATGATCGAGGGCGAAGCCACCGTCAAGACTTTCAAGCGCAAGGACGGGCATGTCTGGCTCGTCCCCCACAACCCCAACTACGAGCCCATCCCCGGCGACGAAGCCAGCGTCCTGGGCAAGGTCGTAGCGGTCCTGCGCCGGTTGTAGCCCACGTCGTCACTGACGACGGCAACTCGGGCGCGCGTCCTCGCCGCGCCGCGTTCCGGCGCGCGCCAATTTCACACCTACACGGGGTACGGCACCGAGCCGACCTCGTGCTGTTCTCATGCCGTCACGAGGCACGCCACATACAGCCCACCAGTAGGCCGGCGTCGTGGTGAGGCGAGGCGAGGCGAAGGGCTGCGGTACGGCGAGGAGCTGCGGCGGGGCGCGGTTCGGCTCGCGCACAGCCGGCCGTTGCCGCCCGCCTGTCGTTTCCAGCGCGGCCGGCCATCACCACCGGGCCATCTTGCACTGCCGCCCGCCTACCGCCGTCCCGTGCTGCCGGTCCTATGCCGCCGCCCTAATGCGCCGGTCTCGCACCACCGGGCTTGCCAGCGGTCTCGTGTGGCACACTCTCACTCCGCTTGGCTCGCGCCTTCGGTTCTGGGCCGCCACCACCCTCATGTGGCAGCCTCGGTCCACCGGCCTCATACCGCTGCTCGCGGCCCACGGTCCTGTGTCGCCACCCTGCATCATGCTGGGCTCGCCTACCGGGGCGAGTATCGGCGAGACGGCGCCCGGCGTCGTCCTCCTCTTCGAGCGGGCGCCGTCGATCGCCGGGAGCGTCTCACTCCAGGATGAAACTGGCGTTGCCCCGGAACGTGCTGGTCCCGTCGTTCTGCTCCACCCACACCTGCCCGCTCCGGTGCCGCAGGAAGTACCCCGGGAAGTTCACCGACTCCAGCGAGACCGTCCCCGACCCGGCGAGGCCGGTACGGCGATAGAAGCTCGCGTCGGCGTTGAACAGGCTGGTGCCGTCCCGCTGCTCCACCCAGGCCTCGTGGTTACGATGCCGCAGGAAGTATCCGGGGAAGTTCGTCGACTCCAGCGACACCGTCCCGGATCCGGACAGGCCGGTGACCAGCCTGAACTGGGAGTCGGCCAGCGGAGTGACGTTCGCTTCCAGCCGCGCCCGGTAATTCCAGTGCCGTACCGCCTGCCCGGGCGTGTCGTACGACATCAGCCGCACCGGCGTCGCCCCGTCGGGCACCGGGATGCCGAAGTCCGGGGTCCCGTCCGATCGCCAGTAGACCTTCTGCACCCGGGTACGCCGGTTCGGGTCGTTGAGTGGATCGCCGGTGATGTCCCGGTAACTGCGATCGTGGTAGACGAGGATGTCGCTCTGCCCGTCCTCGGAGATCGTGAAGGAGTTGTGCCCTGGGCCGTACTGGCTGGTCGCCGCGCTGGTGGCGAAGACCGGGTTGGGGCTCTTCGCCCAGGAGGCCGCCTGCAGCGGGTCGGCCGAGGCGGAGGCGGTCAGCAGGCCGAGGCAGTAGTTGGCGTCCGTGGCGCTGGCGGAGTAGGTCAGGAAGAGCCGCCCGTTGCGTTGCAGCACGGAAGGCCCCTCGGCGACCTTGTAGCCGCGCGTCTCCCAGGCCAGGGTCGGCACCGTCAGCCGGGTCGTGGCGCCGGTGATCGTCCACGGGTTGGTCCCCATGCGGGCGATGTAGAGGTTCGAGTTGGTGGCGATGCCGGGCTCCTGCTGCGCCCAGAGCAGGTAACGCACGCCATTCGCGGTGAACGTGGTGGCGTCCAGGGAGAAGGTGTCCCACGGGGTGGCGATCCGGCCGCGTTCGGTCCAGGTGCCGGTCAGCGGGTTGGCACTGGAGCTCTCCAGCACATACATCCGGATCCGCCAGATGTCGTCGGCGCGGCCGGCCGCGAAGTAGACGTACCACTTGCCGTTGATGAAGTGGATCTCCGGGGCCCAGATGTGCGCGCCCATCTCACCGGTGGTGTGCTTACGCCAGATGACCGTTTCCTGGGCGCTCGCCAGACCTTGGATGGTGGTCGCCCGGCGCAGCACGATGCGGTCGTATTCGGGGGCGGTCGCGGTGAAGTAGTAGTAGCCGTCGGTGTGGCGGAAGATGTGCGGGTCGGCGCGCTGGGCGGCCAGCGGGTTGGTGTACTGCACGGCCGGGGAGGCGTGTGCGGCGCCCGGCGACAGCAGGGTGGACATCACGATGAGGAGCGTAGCCACGGCGGTGATCGCCGATGAGGCGAGGGGGCGTGCCATCCGCGCAGGAAGCGCAGGACGCGCAGGACGCGCAGGACGCCTAGGACGCGGAGAGCGGCGTAAGGGTGAGAGTGAGGGTGAGGGCACGGGCTCGTCCTTCCAGGGTGCGGAACTGCCGTTCGGGGTGGGTCCCTCCGTACAGGGCGCGGGGCATGAGCCGGCTCAGGCCAGAGGTGTGGTGACCGTGAAGGACGCGTCGGAGGCGAACACCGACGTGGTGGCCCGCAGGTCCAGCCGCATCTCGTAGTTGTAGTGCCGCAGGTAGCGCCCCGGCAGGTTGTACGACTCGAACGAGGTCGTCCCCCCGCCCGCCAGCCCGGCCCGCCCGCAGAACGTGGCATCGCCCTTGAAGATCGCCGACCCGTCGTCGCGCTGCAGGGTCAGCCGCAGGTTGTAGTGCCGCAGGTAGTAGCCGGGCTGGTTGACCGACTGGAAGGAGTAGCAGCCCGAGTGCGCCAGCCCGGCTCCCACGGTGAACGTGGCGGACTGGCGGTCGGCCAGTGAGCTGGACGCCGAGAGCGGGTCGATGTAGGCGAGCTGGCTGCGATGGCGTACGTACCGGTCGGGGAAGTTGGCCGAGCGCAGCGAACGGTTGCCGGTGGGCACCGCCGTCGTGTCCCCGGCGTCCTCGCGCAGCACGGTGAAGTGCCGAGCCGTCCCCGACAGCCCCGCCAGCTCCACCTTGGCGCCGAACGACGCCAGGTTCGAGCTGTCGGCGTAGTAGTAGCGCCCGCCGGAGTAGTTGTCGAAGTACAGCCGCCAGCGCCCGTCCGCCAGCTGCGTCAGCGCCGGGCCTTCGAGGCCGGAGCCCCAGCCGGCCCAGTTCCCGGTGCCCGTGAACGTCCACGGGCCGGTGAGGGAGGTGGCGGTGGCGTGCTCGATGTACTTGGTCGTCTCGTTCTTGAGGAAGTTGTGATACGTGGAGCCGGTCTTGACGACGAAGCTGTCGATGTAGTTCGCCGGGATGCCCAGCGCCACCGGGGTGCTCCACGAGGACAGCGCGCTGTTGGTGGCGGTGATCCGGTACGGCCTGAACTGCCCCGCCGTGCCGGTCGTGGACGCCGAGAAGATCACGTGGATGCTGCCGTCGGAGTCCTTGAACCACTCGGGCGCCCACGTGCTGCCGGTCGCGCCGTTCAGCCCGACGGTGACGTTGCGCAGGAACGTCCAGCTCACCGTGTCGGCGCTGCGGGCGAAGCCGATGGTGTCGCCGGTCCAGTTCGTGGTGTGGACGAGGTAGTAGTAGCCGTCGGTGTGCCGCATGACGCTCGGGTCGCGGATCAGCCCGGACGGCGGGGTGTAGGCGTTGGCCCGGACGAGGGCGAAGCTGGCGGCGTTCGCGGAGTCGTAGACGTACATGTTCGACTCGCTGCTGTTGGTGAACGCGGTCATCAGGTAGTGCGGCGCCGGCCCGGCCGCATGCGCGGCCGGTGCGAACACCGCGGCTGCGACGGCCACCAGCAGGGCCACGATCGTCCTGCGAACGCCTCGACATGTACGCATCCAGCGGCCCTCCGCAATGTTAGCGTTAACATTTCACCGCGGCCGGACGCGCCCGGTGATGGCATTTGCGGGTATTCGTACCCCGGCCGCCGCCCGGCGTCAATCCCCCGCGAGCCAGCCGCCCGGCGTCAATCCCCCGCGGGTCGCACGCACGCGCGAACGGGCGCGCGACCCGCGGCTCCTACCGCTACGGGCTCAGGCCCAGCCGTTGCTGGGCGCCGTCTGCCAGGTGTGCCAGAGCGCGCCGTCCTCCCCCTTCGTGAAGACCTCCAGCCGCCCGTCCTGGTTGCGCCCCACGACGGGCCCTTCGAGCTGCGTGCTCCCCAGCGAGCTCCACCCGCTCCAGCTCCCGCCCGGCGTCATCTGCCAGATGTGCTGCGTGGCGTTGTCCGCCCCGCGCGCGAACACCTCCAGCCGCCCGTCGGCGTTGGCGGTCGCGAAGGGCCGGGCGACCCAGCCGCCGAGCGAGGCCCAGCCGCTCCAGCCGCCGTTGGGCACGGTCTGCCAGTTGTGGTAGCAGGCGCCGTCCGAGCCGGTGACGAACACCTCCAGCCGGCCGTCGGCGTTCGTGGCCACCACCGGGTTGAGCACCCAGCCGCCGAGCGAGCTCCAGTCCCTCCAGCCGCCGCCGGGGACCGTCTGCCACTTGTGGTAGAGCGCTCCATCGGAGCCGCGGACGAAGACCTCCAGCCGCCCGCCGGCGTTGCGGCCGACCGCGATCGGCCCGGTCACCCAGCCGCCTTCCGAGGCGTAGTCGCTCCAGCCGCCGTTCGGCGTGACCTGCCACTTGTGGTGCAGCGCGCTGTCCAGCCCGCGGACGAAGACCTCCAGGCGGCCGTCGGAGTTGCTGTTGACGGCCGGGTTGAAGACGGTGCCGCCGAGGGAGAACCAGCTGCGCCTGGCCCCGTAGATCGATTGGATGCCGGCGACGTCGTCGCCGGTCAGGTCCCGCAGCGGACCGCCGTAATAGGCGTACATCACCGAGGACTGGACCGCGGAGTGGGCCAGGCCGAGGCCGTGGCCGAGCTCGTGCAGGGCGACCGTGCAGAGGTCGATGCCGATGGGCGGCAGGTTCACCGACCAGGTCTCGGCCTCGTCGAAGTGGCAGTCGCCGGCGATCGCCCCGCCGTTCGGCGGCGGGTAGAAGCAGTGGGCCAGCACGCCACCGGGTCCGGAGAAGGCGAAGCCGTCGCCGTGGTCGCCGGAGTACCAGCCGACCCGGATGTCGCCCTGCGCGGTGACCTCGGTGAAGGTCAGGGGCGTCACGGCCGACCACTTGCCGAAGGCCTCGATCACCGCCGCACGCTGCTGCGCCCGGTCGAGGTCGGGGGAGTAGTTGTCGAAGCTGTACGTGACGCGCTCGCCCGGCCACCGGTTGCCCTGGGCCACGAACATGTCGACCCCGGCCACCGCGTCGTCGGGGAAGCCGCACCTCGGCCGGCTGATCAAGGAGAGCGTCGTGTCGTCCAGCACACCGCTGACCATCAGTCCCTGCTGCTGCTGGAACCTGCGGACGGCCAGCTCCTGGCGGTCGTCGTACCGGGTCGGATCATCGGGCGCGAACGCCACCGCCGGGTGGTGCAGCAGGTTCCCGGTCCGGATCTCCGGGTTCGGGAAGTACCCGAAGCGCTTCAGGTACTGGTAGAGCAGCGCGACGTCGGGGCCTTGGTCGCCTTCCTTCAGGGTCCTGGTGGGGATGCGCGGGGAGATCGGGGAGGATTCGCTCATCATGAACCCGCCTTTCGAAGAGTCTCCCCCACTGTTCATCGCCGGGCCGGGCGAGTCCTCCGTGTGCCCCCTAGGGTTGTGGCCGGGGCCGCGCTACCCCCGCCGCCAGCGCTCCTCGTAGAGCTCGTGCGCCGCGGTGATCACCTGGTCGGCGAAGCCCAGCACGTCCCCCTTGCGCTCGAACGGCGAGCCGTACAGCGAGCGTCTGGGCGTGCCGAAGTGGTCGCCCAGCCCCGAGAGCGCGCTCGCGAGCGTCGGCAGGGCGGTGTCCTCCTCCCGCAGCCGCAGGGCCTCGTTCACCACGCGGTGCCAGCGCTCGGGGAACACCTCCAGCGCGTGCCGTCCCGCGCCCGTCTTCGAGGTGATCTCGCCGGTCGCCAGCGTGTAGTGCAGGCGCGCGACGCCCGTGACGAACCACACCGTGCCGTAGCCGCCGAGGCTGAGCAGCCCCCACGGGGAGGCGGGGAGGGAGGCCCGGGTCACCAGGCGCCGCCAGTAGCGGTCGAGGTTGCCGTTCGTCCAGGCGGCCAGCGCGGCGGGATCGTTCCAGATCTCCGCCTCGCCCGGCTTGGGCCCGCGGCAGGTCAGGCCGTGGTTACTCAGCGTGTGCCAGGTGACCGGGTTGACCTCGCCGCGGCGGTTGAGCCGGCCCTCGTGCGCCTGAGGTCGCTCGCCCAGCTCAGCGGGGTCCCGCCGCAGGTCCTCCCACGTCACGTAGACGCCCTCGAACGGGTGCGCGCCGAGCCGGGCGTGGATGCGCTCCAGCACCCCGGCCGGCGGATCGGCGGCCGTCACCGCGACGAAGTCCACGTCGCTCGCGCCCGGCCGGTAGTCGCCCAACGCCGCCGATCCTTCCAGGTAGAGCCCCTCCACCAGCCCTGGAGCCTCCGCGTCGGCCAGCGACAGGTAGGTCTCGACTATGGCTTCGATCTTCGGGTGGGGCGTCATGGCCGCCCAGCCTGCCACACCCGGCGTCGTCGGCTCATCACAATCACGAATCCTAGAATGGACCAGTGAATGGCGCATATCCCCCCGAAGACCTCAGATCCTCACATGACGGCCTCAAGTGGGCCGCGGTCGACCCAGATGTGATCCCCGCCTGGATCGCCGACATGGACCTGCCGACCGCGCCCGCCGTGATCGAGGCCCTGCGCCGGCGCGCGAACGGCGACCTCGGCTACCCGGCCTGGCTGCTGGAGGCCAACGCCGGCCCGCTGGCCGAGGCGTTCGCCGAGCGCATGTCGGCCAAGTACGGCTGGGCGCCGGACCCCTCGCTCGTACGCGCCTTCAACGACCTCAACCAGACCCTCCAGGTGCTCCTGCAGATCTGGACCGAGCCCGGTGACGGGGTGGCCGTGCACACCCCGGCCTATCCCCCGTTCCTGAGCACGCTGGAGGTCATGCGACGCCGCCTGCGGCCCATCCAGTTCGAGCTCGTGGACGGCTCGTGGCGCAGCACCGTGCCCGACCTCTCGGACTGCCGGGTGCTGCTGCTGGTCAACCCGCACAATCCGACCGGCAGGGTGTTCAGCCGCGAGGAGCTCGTGGAGCTGGCCGAGCACGCCGAGCGCCACGACCTGCTGGTCATCGCGGACGAGATCCACGCCGACCTGATCTACGAACCGCACCGGCACATCCCCTTCGCCACGATCCTCCCCGAGCGCACCGTGACCGTCACGTCCGCGACGAAGGCCTTCAACCTGGGCGGCATCCGCTGCTCGGTGGCCCACTTCGGGCATCCGGGCGTCCGCGCGGCATTGGCGGCCCAGCCTCCCTTCGTGTACGGCTCCGCGAACCTGTTCGGCGTCGAGGCCACGGTCGCGGCCTGGCGGCACGGGGACGCCTGGCTGGCGGACACCGTGGCCCTGCTCGACCGCAACCGGCGCACGATCGCCGAGCGGCTGCCCGGGTCGTTCGGCTACCTGATGCCCGAGGCGACGTACCTGGCCTGGCTGAACGTGGGCCGGCCGGGCATGGCGGAGGTGTTCGAGCGCGAGGCCAGGGTCCGGCTCAACGACGGCGCGGGGTTCGGCCCCGGCGGCGAGCAGCACGTACGCCTGAACTTCGCCACGACCGAACCCCTGCTCAGCGAGCTGCTCGACCGGCTGGCCCGCGCGAGCTGACCTCAGGCCAGCGGCGGCAGGTCGGGCGGCGTCGCGGGCGGATGCTCGTCGAGCGCGGCCAGCGCCAGCTCGATCGCCTTCTCCAGCTGCGGGTCGCGCCCGGCCACCCGGTCCTGGGGCGTCATCACGACCTCGACGTCCGGGTCGACCCCGTGGTTCTCCACGCCCCATCCGGGCCCGTCGAGCCAGAACGAGTACCGGGGCTGCGTGACCCTGGTCCCGTCCACCAGCGAGTACCGCGAGTCGATGCCGATCACGCCGCCCCACGTCCGCATGCCCACCAGGGGCCCGATGCCGCGGGCCTTGATCCCGGCGCTCACGATGTCGCCGTCCGAGGCGGCGAACTCGTCGGCGATCGTGACGATCGGGCCGCGCGGCGAGTCCGCCGGGTAGCGCGCCGGCTCGTACCCGCGCGCCCGCGCCCACCCGGTGACCTTGCGGGACAGCTTCTCCAGCACCAGCTCGGACAGGTGGCCGCCGCTGTTCTCCCGCACGTCCACGACGAGCCCGTCATTGGCCATCTCGGTACGCAGGTCGCGGTGGAACTGCGCCCACCCCGACGCCACCATGTCGGGCACGTGCAGGTACCCCAGCCGGCCGCCGGACGCCTCCCTGACGTGGGCGCGCCGGCCCTCCACCCAGTCGTGGTAGCGCAGCCGCGTGTCGTCCGCGATCGGGCAGATCACGACCCTGCGCTGGTCGCCGCCGGAGCCGGGACGCACGGTCAGCTCGATGGGCTGGTTCGCCGTGCCGGCCAGCAGGGCGAGCGGGCCGCGTACCGGGTCGACGGGACGGCCGCCGACCGCCACGATCGCGTCACCGGGACGGACGGCCACGCCCGGCGCGAGCAGCGGCGAGCGGGCGGCGTGGTCGGAGGTCTCGCCGGGCAGGATGCGCGCGACCCGCCACACCCCGTCCTCGTCCCTGGTCAGGTCGGCGCCGAGCAGCCCCTGCCGGCGCCTGGGGTCCTGCCCGCCGTTGGCGCCTACGGCGTAGGCGTGGGAGGTGCCCAGCTCGCCCTGTGCCTCCCAGAGCAGGTCGATCAGCTCGGAGTGGGCGCCGATGCGCTCGACCAGCGGCTCGTAGCGGTCGAGCACGCCCTGCCAGTCGACGCCGTTCATGTCCTCGCGCCAGAAGTGGTCGCGCATGAGCCGCCCGGCCTCGCGGAACCCCTGACGCCACTCGGCGACCGGGTCGAGCTGCACGGTGATCCGGTCGAGGTCGATGGTGACGACCTCGTCGCCCTCGCTGGCGGCGCGGGTCTGCAGGCCGTTCTTGCCGTTGGTGACGAGCCGGCCGCCGTCGCCGCTCACCTCGAACGCCCGCACCTCCTTGCCGAGCTCGGCCTTGGCGCGTTTCTTCAGGTCGTAACGTTCCAGCACGTTCTCGTTCGCCTGCTCGGTGCCGTCGCCGAGCTGCCCGGCCAGCGGGTAGCGCAGCCAGAGCAGCGCGTCCTTGGCCGTGCGCAGGTTGCCGTAGCGCCCGGCGGGCACGGGCACCGGCACCACCCGGGAGGCCAGCCCCTCGGGATCGACCTCGGTACGCGGCGGCGAGTCGTCCTTCTTGTCGTCCTTGCCGGGCTTGTCGTCCTCCCCGTTGAACCCCCGGCCCTGGAGCGAGGGATCGAACGGCGAGGGCGTGGTGGCCCGCAGCGGCACGATGTACGGCTTGCAGCCGACCGGGAACGACAGGTCGAAGACGTGCGCGTCGTAGACGGGGTCGAACGTCCGCACCGACAGGAACGCCAGGTGCCGGCCGTCCTTGCTGAACACCGGGTTGTAGTCGGCGAAGCGCACGGGCGTCACGTCGATCACCGACGTGCCGTCCACCCGGCCCATCTTGATCTGCGACAGCGGCTCGTGATGCGGATGCGTCCAGGCCAGCCAGCCGGAGTCGGGCGAGAACGTCAGCCCGCTGACGTCGCCCTGCGTGGTGCGGTCCAGCTCGCGCAGGTTGCCGGACTCGAGGTCGGCCACCAGCAGCCGCCCGTCGTGGGTGGCCACCGCCGCGTGCTTGCCGTCGGGCGCGGCGACCAGTTCGAGCACGCGTCCGAGCTGTCCGGCGGCCAGCGTCCTGATCTCGCCGCCGGGCGTGCCGATCTCCAGCGCGTCCTCCCCGCCGGCGTCGGACACCCACACGGCCCGGCCGGTGGCGTCGAGGGCGCGCGGCAGCCGTACGCGGACGCCCGGTTCCACCCGCAGCGCGCCGGCCGGGCCGTCGCGGTGGGTCACCCAGTGCGCGGTCCCGCGGATCTCCACCGCGCTGGCGCGCCCGGTCTCGTCGGGCGAGAACCCGCCGACCCGCATGGGCGCCGGCCGCCTGGCCCGCCCGGGCCGCGGCCCGCCCAGCGTGACCTCCAGCCGGTACGGCTCCACGTCCAGGCTCTCCAGCAGCCAGAGGTCCCCGGCATGGCTGTAGACCACCCGCTCGCCGTCACTGGCGGCGTGCCGCGCGTAGAACTCCTCGTGCGAGCTGTGCTTGCGCAGCCCGGACCCGTCGGGCTCGGCGGAGTAGAGGTTGCCGACGCCGTCGATGTCGGCCAGGAACACGATCCGGTCCCCCACCCAGCTCACCGACCAGTACTGCGCGGCGCTGTCGGCGAACAGCCGGGTGAACTCCCCGTCGCCCTCGGCGTCGACCCAGATCTTGCCCGCCGTGCCGCCCCGGTAGCGCTTCCACTGCGACGGCTCGCGCCACAGCGCCGACACGGCCGCGACCTTGGGGCCGTTGACGGCGACGTCGCTGACCCATCCGTACGGCAGGCGCGTGGCGGGCCCTCCGTCGAGCGGCACCGCGTAGGCCCAGCTCCTGGTCCGCTCGCACTCCCCCGCCGAGCTGATCGCGAGCACGTCCCCGCCGGCCGTCCAGCCGCGGACCCCGGTCGTGCCGTTGCCCCAGTGGGTCAGCCGTTCACCCTCGGGGCCGTCGATCGCGGCCGCGAACACCTCGGGCGCACCCTCCCTGCCGCCGGTCCATGCGATGCGGGCGCCGTCGGGCGAGAACCTCGGGTGCGACACCGGTACGCGATCGGCGGTGAACCGCCAGGCTCTCCCGCCGGACAGCGGCGTCAGCCAGACGTCGTCGTCGGCGACGAAGGTGACCAGGTCACCGTGCAGGTGCGGATATCTCAGGTATGCGCCATTTGTCACAGCTGCACACTAATGCGCGACACCAACCGGAGCCCAAGAATTCTTCCCCTGGAGGCACCACTCCGCTCCGGGAACGGTCAAGTACCGGGTGCGCCAGAAATGTCCGGGCAGACCTCGAAATATGAGGATTCTCGCGCGTACGCACCAGATGCCCCCGCGGGTGGCCGCCGCCGCCATCATCCTGCACTCGGGCCTCAGCAAGGCCGCCGCCGACGAGCAGTCCGCGGCCGGCCTGCACCGCATGGCCACGGGCACCTACCCGTTCCTGAGCCGCGTGGAGCCGGTGGCCTTCGCCAAGCTGCTCTCGAAGGGCGAGATCGCCCTCGGCGTCGCCCTGCTCACCCCGTTCGTACCGTCGCTCCTGGTCGGAGCCGCGGTGACGGGGTTCGCGGCGAGCCTGCTCGGTCTCTATCTCAAGACGCCCGGGATGCGCAGGGAAGGCAGCCTGCGGCCCAGCCAGGAGGGCGTGGGCGTGTCGAAGGACGTCTGGCTGCTGGGCATCGGCCTGGGACTGGTGGTGGAGGAGCTCCGCCATCGATGATCTCCGGTCCTGCGGACCTAGCCTGGAAAAACCCGGGTAGGGCCGACGCATGGTACAAATCGGCTACACCTTGATGTCCGAGCAGACCCCGGCCCGCGAGCTGGTCGACTACGCCGCGGCGGCCGAGCGGGTCGGCTTCGACTACGCGGTCATCTCCGACCACTACTTCCCGTGGATCGAGGAGATGGGGCACTCCCCGTACTGCTGGTCGGTGCTCGGCGCGGCGGCTCAGGTCACCGAACGGCTGCCGCTGATGACGTACGTGACCTGCCCGATCATGCGGTACCACCCGGCCGTGGTCGCGCAGAAGGCCGCCACGATGGGTGTGCTGAGCGAGGGCAGGTTCACGCTGGGCCTGGGGGCGGGCGAGAACCTGAACGAGCACGTCATCGGCGAGGGCTGGCCGCCCGTGGACACCAGGCACCGGATGTTCGCCGAGGCCGTGCAGATCATCAAGGAGCTGTTCAGCGGCGACTACATCACCCGCCAGGGCGAGTTCTACGACGTGGACTCGGCCAAGCTCTACGACCTGCCGGACGAGCCCGTCCCGATCGGCATCGCCGCCTCCGGCGGCCGGTCGGCGGAGCTGGCCGCCGAGTTCGGCGACATCCTGGTCGTCAACGAGCCGATGCCCG
Source organism: Nonomuraea zeae (assembly GCF_005889725.1). Taxonomy (GTDB): domain Bacteria; phylum Actinomycetota; class Actinomycetes; order Streptosporangiales; family Streptosporangiaceae; genus Nonomuraea; species Nonomuraea zeae. Next base: position 3,840 of record NZ_VCKX01000170.1, on the reverse strand, counting down.
AGGTGGTCCAGCAGTTCAAGGCCGCGGGCGGCGACGGCAAACCGGTCTACGGCCAGCTCCCCATCGCCTACGACACCGACGCCGAGGCCGCCAAGCGGCGCGCGCACGAGCTGTGGCGCTGGTCCAGCGTGGGCGGCTGGAAGGTGATGGCCGAGCTGCCCGGCCCGGTGAACTTCGCGGCGGCGGCCGGCACGGTGCGGCCCGAGGACGTGGCCAAGAGCGTGCCGTGCGGCAACGACCTCGACGCCGTCGTGGAGGGGGTCAAGAAGTTCACCGACGCGGGATACACGCACGTGGCCCTCGTCCAGATCGGCCACGACCAGCAGCAGCCCTTCTTCGACTGGGCGGAGAAGGAGCTGCTGCCGGCCCTGCGCAACCTGTAGTTACGGGACGATGTTGACCAGCTTGGGCGCCCGGACGATCACCTTGCGCGGCATGCCCTCCAGGTAGGAGGCGACCTTCTCCGAGGCCAGGGCCAGTGCCCGCAGCTCGTCCTCGGTGATGTCGGGAGAGACCTCCAGGCGGTCGCGCACCTTGCCCGCGACCTGCACCACACAGGTGACGGACTCCTGCACCAGCAGCGCGGGGTCGGCCACCGGCCACCCGCCGAAGGCCACCGAGCCGGTGCGGCCCAGCCGCTCCCAGCCCTCCTCCGCGGTGTAGGGGGCCACCAGCGACAGCATGACGGCCAGCGCCTGCGCGGCCTCGCGCACCGCCGGGTCGCCCGCGCCGGGGCCCGAGTCGATCGCCTTGCGCGCGGCCGAGGTCAGCTCCATCATGCGCGCCACGGCGACGTTGAAGCGCTGGGACTCCACCAGCTTGGTGACCTCGTCGATCGTGTGGTGCGTGACCTTGCGCAGCGCCACGTCACCGCCCTCGAACGACACGTCCGGCGCGGAGTCGACCTCCGACATCACGCGCAGCACACGCGCCAGGAACTTCTGCGACGAGGCCGGCGAGACGTCGGCCCAGTCGATGTCGTCCTCCGGCGGCCCGGCGAAGATCATCGTCAGGCGTACGGCGTCGACCCCGAAGTCGTCGATCTGCTGGCCCAGGTCCACGCCGTTGCCCAGGGACTTCGACATGGCCTTGCCGCCGTTGATCACCTGACCCTGGTTCAGCATCCGCTTGAACGGCTCGGTGAAGTCCACCATGCCCATGTCGTGCAGGACCTTGGTGAAGAAGCGTGAGTACAGCAGGTGCAGGACCGCGTGCTCGATGCCGCCGACGTACTGGTCGATCGGGCCCCACTTGCGCACCTGCTCGACGTCGAACGGGCCGTCGGTGTAGCCGGGCGAGCAGTACCGCAGGAAATACCAGGACGAGTCGACGAACGTGTCCATCGTGTCGGTGTCGCGCTTGGCCGGGCCCGAGCACTTGGGGCACTCGACGTTGACCCACTCCTCGGCGCTGGCCAGCGGGGACACGCCCTTGGGCGCCAGCGCCTCGCCGCGCATGTCGGGCAGCGTGACCGGCAGCTGGTCGTCGGGGACGGGCACCTCGCCGCAGTCGGCGCAGTGGATGATCGGGATCGGCGTGCCCCAGAACCGCTGCCTCGACAGCAGCCAGTCGCGCAGCCGGAAGTTGACCGCGCCCGCGCCCCTGCCGTCCACCTCCAGGATCTCGATGATCTTGGCGATGGCCTCGGTCTTGGTCAGGCCGTCCAGCGGGCCGGAGTTGACCAGCGTGCCCTCGCCGGGCGTCGCCTCGCCGGTCTCGCCCGGGTCGGCCAGGCCGGTGTGCACGACGACCTTCACCGGCAGCCCGAACTTCAGCGCGAAGTCCAGGTCGCGCTGGTCGTGGGCGGGAACGGCCATGATGGCGCCGTGGCCGTAGTCGGACAGCACGTAGTCGGCCGCCCAGACCGGGATGCGCTCGCCGTTGACCGGGTTGATCGCGTGACGGCCCAGGAAGACGCCGGTCTTCTCCTTGTCGGTGGCCAGCCGCTCGATGTCGCTCAGCTTGGCGACCTCGGCGCGGTAGCTCTCGAACTCGGCGCGCTGCTCATCGGTGACGATCTCGTCGGCCAGCGCCGCGTCCACCGCGACCACGAAGAACGTGGCGCCGAACAGCGTGTCGGGCCGCGTGGTGTAGACGTGGACGGGCTCGTCCCGGCCCTCGACCTCGAACAGCACGTCGGCGCCCTCGGAGCGGCCGATCCAGTTGCGCTGCATGGTCAGCAGCCGCTCGGGCCACTCGCCCAGCTGCGCCATGTCGTCCAGCAGGCGCTGGGCGTAGTCGGTGATCCGGAAGTACCACTGCGTCAGCTCGCGGCGGATGACGTCGGCGCCGCAGCGCTCGCACTTGCCCGCCACGACCTGCTCGTTGGCCAGCACCGTCTGGTCGTTGGGGCACCAGTTGACCAGGCCGCCCTTGCGGTAGGCCAGGCCGCGCTCGAAGAAGCGGTTGAACAGCCACTGGTTCCAGCGGTAGTAGTCGGGGTCGCTGGTGTGCAGGCGGCGCGACCAGTCGAAGGAGATGCCGTAGCGCCTGAAGGAGTTGGCCTGCGTCTCGATGTTGGCGTAGGTCCACTCCGCCGGGTGGGCGTTGCGCTTGATGGCGGCGTTTTCCGCGGGCAGGCCGAAGGAGTCCCAGCCGATGGGGTGCAGGACGTTGTAGCCCTGCTGCATCCAGTAGCGCGCGACGACGTCGCCGATGGCGAACACCTCGCCGTGGCCCATGTGCAGGTCACCCGACGGGTAGGGGAACATGTCGAGCATGTAGCGCCGCTCGCGGGGGTCGTCGGCATCCTCGCTCGCGCGATAGGTGTCCTGCGCCTCCCAGCGCTGCTGCCACTTGGCCTGCAGCACCTGCGGATCATACTCACTCACGGCTACTGTCCTTCTGGCTTGACTCGGACCCATAAGAAAACCCCTCGTACAGACAACGAGGGGTGGAGCCGCGACGGCGAGATCTTCAGGGCCGTCGCGGCCCGCTAAGAAGCAGGGTCGCGGAACGCACGTGTCAAGCGTAGCGCACGTCTTCGGCTGAATGCAGATACTCGATCGAGGTCGGCGGGCACAATGGACCCTTCAGGGCCAGCGAGACCTGATGGTGATGTATCCGTTGTGACCTCATTCGTCCCAGAAGAATACTCTTGACGCCGTGGTGTACCCAGCCGAGCCAGATCGACCGGAGGCTGACCTGCCCTTGCAGGATCCGCCCACGGATCCGCATGGCTTCGCTCGTTTCGCTGCGGAACCATCAGCATCTCCTGGAAAATCCCATGAGATCATGCCTGGTACGTCAAATCCGGATATAACGGTAGATCCGGACACAACCTCGGGAGGGCCGGCAGCAATGGCAACGGAGAATTCCGGACCACACCTGCCACAGTCCTGGCCAGAGGCGCCGCGGCAGGACGTCTCCACCTCCTGGCCGGACTCCGCCCCCGCCGAGGTTCCGGCCGCCTGGCCGGAGGCCCCGAGATCCGCCGCACACCAGGCCCCCTCCTGGCCCGAGCCGCCACGCAAGGACGACTCCTGGCCCGGCCCGTCCCGCCAGTCCGGCGACCCGGCGGGCCCGTCGTCGTGGCCCGACACCTCGCCCCATGGCGCTTCCTCGTGGCCGGACACCTCCCCGCAGGCTTCGTCGTGGCCCGACGCCTCGCCCCAGGGGCCTTCGTCGTGGCCGGACACCTCGTCCCAGGGCCCCTCCTCCTGGCCGGACGCCTCCGCTCAGGACGTGCCCATGTCCTGGCCCGAGGCGGCCCCGCGGCACACCGCGGGCCCGGGCGCCCGGCCGGACACCGCGCCGCGGCACTCCGCCGCGCCCGAGCATCCGCCCGTCCCCGACCCGGTGCCGGCGCTGGCTCTTATACACCTCTGACGCTGCCGACGA
>NZ_VCKX01000016.1 GCF_005889725.1 Nonomuraea zeae | reverse complement strand
ACTCCCCTGCTCTTTTTTTTTTTTCAAGCAGAAGACGGCATCCGAGGTGTCTTAGGGTCTCGTGGGCTCGGAGATGTGTATAAGAGACCGGTTCGTGGGAGTGGGCGCCTCGCGCGTGCGGGACCTGTTCGACGAGGCGCGCAAGCGCGCCCCTTCGATCGTCTTCATCGACGAGATCGACGCCATCGGCGGGCGCAGGGGAGCGGTCGTCACCGGTGGCGGCAACGACGAGCGCGAGCAGACCCTGAACCAGCTCCTGGCCGAGATGGATGGCTTCGATCAGTCCAGCGGCATCGTGGTGCTGGCCGCGACCAACCGGCCGCAGACGCTGGACGCGGCCCTGCTGAGGCCCGGCCGGTTCGACCGCCAGGTCACCGTGCCGCTGCCGAGGCAGAGCGAACGGGCCGAGATCCTGGCCGTCCACGCCGGCGGCAAGCACCTGGCCCCGGAAGTGGATCTGGCGGTGCTGGCCAGGGCCACGCCCGGCTTCTCCGGCGCGGACCTGGCGAACCTCGTCAACGAGGGCGCCATCAACGCCGTCCGCGACGGGCGCACCACGATCACCCCGGCCGACCTGGACACGGCCCGCGACCGGGTGCTGCTGGGCCGCCGGGAGACCTCCAACGCGCTGCTCCCGCAGGAGCGGCACGCCGTCGCCGTGCACGAGGCCGGGCATGCCCTGGTCGCGGCGTTGTGCGAGCACGCCGACCCGGTCGCGAAGGTGACCATCCTGCCCGCCGGGCTCACCCTCGGCGTCACCGAGCAGCCGCCGGAGGCCGAGCGGCATCTCTACAGCGAGAGCCATCTGCGGGACCTGCTGGCCGTCCGGCTGGGTGGACGGGCCGCCGAGCTCGTCGCCCTCGGCGAAGGCTCGACCGGCGCGGCCAACGACCTGGCGGGCGCCACCCAGGTCGCGACCCGGATGGTGCGCGACTTCGGATTGTCGGAGCGCCTCGGCCCGCTCGGGTACGGCTCGGACAGCCTGGACGTCCTCGGCGAGGACGAGCCGGTGCGCAGGGCGTACTCCGAACACACCCAGCAGGTCATCGACCGCGAGGTGGCGCTGCTGCTGCGCACGGCCGAAGTACGCGCCACCGGCCTGCTGCGGGCCCACCGGGGCGCGCTGGACCGGCTCGCGGAGCTGCTGATCGAGCAGGAAACCGTGGACGGCACGGCCGTCGCCGCGATCCTGGCCACCGAGAGCCCTGAGACGGACGACGGACGGCTCAGCGATCACGCCCTGCCTTGACCGCCCGCACGCGTCTTACCCGGCAGCTGCCTCTCGACTGCCCTGCCACCGCGAGCTCGGCCGGATCGCCGGTCCTGCGGGCGTCGTGATCTGGATCGATCTGCCCGGTGAGGACGGGCCGCTCCACGGGTTGAGCGGCCAGGTCGCCGTGGGGTGGCGTGGACGGGCGACATGGCGCGTTCCGGCCCTGGTGTCCAACGGCGACGGACTTGAGGACCTTCGGCCCCTGAGACGGTGCCGTGGCGTTGCCAAGCTCGTGTTGCGGGCACGTCGCTCGTGTTGCGGGCACGTCGAGGAAGGAGCGGGCACATGAGGTGGGAAGCGATGTCGAAGCGACAGCGAGGTCTCCTGCTGGCACTGGTGTCGGCCGAGGTCGCGCTGACCACGGCGGCGGCCGTGGATCTCGCGTTCGTCCCCAGGGACGCGGTGCGTGGTCGCAAGGGACTCTGGTGGCTGGGGATCTTCGTCCAGCCGATCGGCCCGATCGCCTACCTAGTGTGGGGCAGGAGACGCTCCTGCGGCAGGATGCCTCGATGACCGGCCGGCGAGCCTCACGAGATCGCGTGGCGAGTGATCGCGGTCAGTGAGGCGGCCAGCGCGGTCAGCGCGCGTGAGGTGGCCAGTTTGTCGCCGATCTCAGGTACGGCCTCATCTGCTGGATCGCGGTGACTACGTCCGAGGCCGTCCAGCCGCCCGCCACCTCTGGTGATCAGGACCGCCTGCGCGGAAGTGTCGTCACCGTCCTCGGCGAGATAGATCCGGACGGTCCACTTCTTGGTCTCCATTGTGGTGATCTCCTCTACGGGGCAGTTGCCGTGGTCTCCCGGAATCCGGACAAGGCGGCAGAGGGCTACGGCTGCCGTGGGTGGCGCCACTTCTCGTCGGCCCGCTCCCAGGCGAGCTCCCACTCCCGGTACCTGGCCTGATCCGCCCGCCATCGCCAGCCCGCGAAGAAGCTCAGCGTCAGCAGCGCGGCCGCGAACACGATCAGCAGGCCCGTCGCTATCCCTCTCATCTGGAGGACCGCCGCGTCCGTGGGCGGCGATGCGGGCTCGCCGTAGGTGTCGAGCCACACGGTCACCACCGCGCCCGCCTTGGCCCGCGCCGGTGCGGGCACCTGAGCGACCCGTTCCTCACCTGCGGGAGTGGTCCATCGCGCCGCCGCCGTCGGCCGTTCAGCCGGGATCTCGGTGAAGCTGACGCGGGTGGTGGGGGCGTCCTCCAGGAGCGTCGCCGTGACCTGGTGGCGGGCACCGGGGCCGGCGCGCTCGTCCTGCAGCGCGGCGTCATAGGCCGACTGGCCGATCAGCATCGCCGGCCAGACGCTGAGCAGTGTCAGGAACAGGGCGGCCAGCACGAGGACGGACTCCCGCCGGTCGGAAGGCCGGCGCAGGGGGTTGCCGTCCGGGCGGTACAGGCGCAGACACAACATCACCGGGTTGACGGACGTCTTCATCGGAACACCTCCGCTTCCAAGGTGCGGGGTGGCCGCGCCGACGGGCAGGGCCGTCCGACTCGGAGTGGCGGGACCTTCGTCCCTTCGGCTTTCGCGCGGCCAGCGCGCCGTGACCACGACGGCGACCCCGCTGTACGGATCGGCAGGAAGCGGCCAGGGCCGGGCCGGGAACAAGGCCCTTCGTCCCTTGCACTGACGACCTCCAGCCCTGCACAGGGCGGACATGGGCGAGGTCCGATGGAGGTGACAGAGGAGGACACCATGATCATCGTTGGCGTGGACGGCTCGGTGGCATCGCGGGCCGCAGTGGAATGGGCGGCCGGCGACGCCGTTCGCAAGCGGGTGCCGCTGCGGATCGTGCACGCGGTGGACACGTCGTGGTACCAGGTGGGCAGGCGGCCCGACGCCGCCCCGCCCGGCACGCTGCTCCGCGAGGGACGGCGGGCGCTGCGCGAGGCGGAGGCTCTCGTCCGTGAGCGTCAGCCGTCCGTCGAGGTCACCACCCTGGAGGTGGAGGGCGAACCTGCCGTGGTGCTGCGCGAGCAGGCCGAGGACGCCGTCGAACTGGTGGTCGGCAGCCGCGGGCTCGGCGGCTTCTCCGGCGCGCTGCTGGGCTCGGTGAGCGTCCACGTGGCCGGGCATTTTCGCTGCCCGGTCGTGGTGGTGCGCGCGGAGCGCCGGCCGGCGCACGGTGAGGTGGTGGCCGGGGTGGACGACTCGCCGGAGTGCGAGCCCGCGCTGGCCTACGCCTTCGAGCAGGCGGAGCTGCGCGGCGCGGCACTCAGGGTCCTGCACGCCTGGCGGCTGCCGGTGCACGCGTTCGCCCCGGAGGCCGCCTACGACCTGGCCGAGGTCCGTGCCTCACAGCACCGGCTCGTCAGCGACCGGGTGAAGGCCCTCAGCCACGACTACCCGCAGGTGATCGTCATCGAGGACGTCCAGTGCGCGCTTCCCGCGGAGGCCCTCACCGCGGCGGCCGAACGGGCCGACCTGCTCGTCGTGGGCTCGCACGGGCGTGGCGCTCTGGGCTCGGCGCTGCTCGGCTCGGTCAGCAGAGGCGTGCTGCACCACGCCTCCTGCCCGGTGGCGGTGGTCTGCGCCTGAGCCGCGCGCCACCACCGAGCCGGGACGAAGGTCCCGGTGCCACGGGCCGTACGGCTCTGCTGCCGGGGCCGCGATCGCCGCTCGCCGGCCCGTCGATTACGTCTGGGCGGCCGCGCGGATCGCGATCGGCTGGATCTTCCTGTGGGCGTTCCTGGACAAGACGTTCGGCTGGGGTTTCGCCACTCCGGCCAACCGGGCCGGCACCACGCTGGGACTGGGCAACCTGCCCGTCGTCCGGCGCACCCCCTGGCTGAAGTAGTGCGAACGATCAGACGCCCGCCTCCGCAACGCCGGAGGCGGGCGTTCGGCAAGCACCGCTCATCGTCGGGACCGCCGGTTCTCCAGCAGCAGCTCTCCCGTCCACGCCAGCGTCGACACGGCGGCCCCGGCCAGAAGCCCGGCCCAGAACAGCGCCCGTTCCGCGGCCTGCCTGCGGGGGATGGACATGAGCCGGGCGTGCGGTCCGGCGACGTAGCCACCCGGGTCGGGCTCTCGTTCCGGCTCCTTGGGATCGGCTCGCCACTCCAGCCGCGGCTCGGGTTCGGGGATGGTCTCCGGGCTGGGGTGGTTCCAGGCCAGCAGCAGCGGGTCGGACTTGTCGCGGCCGTACTCGGTGCTGGACTCCACGACGCTGTCCGGCGGGGTCCGGCCGAGCTCCCACGATATGTCGGTCTCGATGTGACGCGTGTTGCCCTGGTATCCGTACATCACTCCGGGAGCGGCGAGCACGGTCGTGTAACCCCGGGATATCACCAGCGGCTCCCGCGCCCGCCCTCTGATGTGGACGGTCTCCGTGCGGAGGCTCGGCGGTCGGCGGCAGAGCCTGCCGTCGAGCCTGGACATCGTCTTTTGCGACGCGGGCTCCGGATAAGGCTTGTCGTTGAGCTCCACCTCGGACAACCGGGCATCGCCGTCGAATTCGATGTGGTAGTCGAAGCACAGAGGAGCTCCCTTTTTCGCCAGGCCGGTCATCATGACGTCGTACGTGTCCGGCCCGCACGTGGCGAGCTCCTTATCGTCGAGCACCATCCCTTCCGCTTGGAGCTCGGCGCAGCGGAACGCCTTGACGCCCAGCATCAGGTGCTCGAGCGTGCCCGCACCTTCCGGCACGGTCACCGACACGCTGATATTTCCGTTGAATCGGGTGAACAGCGGCACCGGCGCGGCCGTCTGGTACTGGCTCCAGGCGGCGACGCCGAGCAGGGCGGTGAGCGCGGACATCCCGGTGATGAGCCGGAGGCTGCGGCGGCGTCCCACCGCCGGCGTGCGGGCGGGTTCGGGCGCGGCGGGGGAGGGCTCCCGCGTCCCGGATGACGGGCCGCGGGCGCCCTTGCGCAGCTGCCGCATCGTGAGCCACATGAGCACGGTGAGTCGGAGAAGTCCCACGCCTTCACGCTCGCACGATGTGAGCGCCGGGGAAGGAGAATCCTGCATCGCGTGAGCAGGAGGAACGTCCGACCGGTGGCACGTCCCGCGCGTCATGGCCTGCCGCCGGAAATGGGCGGCTCAGCTGGACGACGATGTCACCGCGACCGGGCACCAGGCCTCGAGCAGCGCGGTCTGGGTGACGGGTCCCAGCACGAGGCAGGTCGGTGACTCGTTCCCCCTGTTGCCGAGCACGAGGAGCGTCGCGTACTTGGCCGAGTCGATGAGCGCGCGCTGAGGTCGCTCGGTCACGAATGCCGTCGTGACCGGCACGCCGGGGTGCTTGCTCGCCAGCTGGGACACGACCTCGTTGAAGCGGTCTTCCGCGCCCCGGCGCAGCGCCTGCGAATCGACGAAAGGCAGCGGGTCCTGCCAGGACGACGATCCGCAAGGCGTCCAGCAGCACAGGGCGGTCAGGGTGGCGCCGCGCAGCGTGGCCTCGTCCAGGGCGAAGCCGAGGGCCGCCAGGCTCGGGGGTGAGCCGTCGACGCCGACCACGATCCGGGGCTCCTGGCCGCTCGGCGGCACGAGAGGGCGTACGACGACGACCGGCCTGACGCTGTGCGCGGGCACCTGCACGGCGGCCGACCCCACGTGCAGGCCGTCGAACCCGCCTTGCCCGCGAGACCCGAGCACGGTCATCTCCGCGTCGCGGGCGGCCTCCAGGAGCACCGCCGAGGGTGTCCCTCTGCCCAGCAGCGGCCGGACATCGACGTCAGGAGCCAGCCCCCGGGCGCGGCGGACGCCGTCCTCCACGACGCCGAGAGCGACTTGCTCGATCTGTTCCAGCACATCCTGTGCGACGGGTCTGAGGGCGTAGGGCCAGTGCAGGGCGTGGCAGACCAGCACGGGGAGCCCCCGCAGCCGCGCCTCGTCGAGCGCCCAGCTCAGCGCCTGCTGGCTTCCCGGCGAGTCGTCGTAGCCGACCAGGATGGGCCGACCAGCATATGCATCGCTCATGCCGCCCCCCGGGCAGAAGAATTCCATGGTCCTGCCCGCCTGAGCCTTCCCCCCGCCGCGCAGGAGAGACCCACGAGCGATGAAACTCTTGGCCTCGTTCTCGCCTGCTCTGGCCCCGGTGAATTTCACGGACGTGGAGAACCGATGCTCGCGCGATGGCGTCCAACAAGATCACAGCATCGGAAGGGACTCATGTGATCATCTTGTTGAGCGGTACCTTCGAGGCAGGCGGCCATGCCGCCGTGGACGGCCGGTCGGCCGTGCGACCGGGGCTGCGCGTGACGCAGGGTGTCCTCGCAGCCGCGAGCGCGTCCCCAGCATGGTGATCCGCAAACGCGCCGCACGCTCCACGCAGCCGATCGACGTGACGCGCCTTCCCGACGACGTCGTGGCGCTCATCGACGCCCTCGAACCCGGTGAGAGCCTGGTCCTCACCCGCGACGGCGCGTCGATCGCGACGATCTCCAGCACCGTTGCCGTGGTCCAGGGCGCCGTCGTCGATCGAGACGCGCCGGACGAGGCCGATGAGCAAGCCCCGATCGACTACGACAGTGTGACAGTCGTGGCCACCGCGATGGAGCTGTCGACCGCGGCCCGGGTCGCGCTGTCCACCCAGCTCGGGGAGGACTACGTGGTGCTCGACATGCATGCGGCTCCCGAGACGACCGATGTGCTGCTGGTACCTCCAGGCAGCCCGCAGCTGATCACGGCGCTCCGGTCGATGTTCCCGAAAGCTCGCGTCGTCATCACCGAGATCGAGGACCCCGAACTCGGAGTCCGGTACCACGGCCCGGTCCGGCGGCTGCTCGACGCCGGCGCCGACGCGTACCTGCCCCCGGCGACCCTCCCGCTCCTGGCCAGGCAGCTCGACTACACACTGAGTCAGGGGCGCGAGATCGGCGGCGGGGCCGCGGCACCACTGCAGATCGCACCGGCCGTGGAGCCGGCCGATCCAGCCGGCGAATGATCCCGCGCCTCGGGCGGGGGCCGGATCCGGCCGTCCGGACCGGCAGGCTCGCTCGGCGTGGCCAGCCGTACAGCGGTGACCTTGTATTCGGGGCACGATGTCACGGTGTCGGCCCGGTCGGAGGTCAGGGTGTTGACGCCGCTGGCCGGGAAGTGGAAGGCGCAGAAGACCTGACCCGGTGACATGTCGTCGCTGACGCGGGCGACCAGGCAGGCCCGGCCGTGGCGGCTCTCCACCTCGACCCGGTCGCCATCGCGCAGGCCGTACCGCGCGGCGTCGGCGGGATGGAGGTCGAGCCGGTCCACGGAGTCGAGCCGGAGATTGTCCGTGCGCCGGGTCATTCCGCCCGAGTTGTAATGCGCCCAGCGCCGTCCGGTGACCAGCACCAGAGGGTACCGGTCGTCAGGCTGCTCGCCCGGCGGCAGATAGGGCGCGGCGCTGAGCTGGGCCAGCCCGTCGGGAGTCGCGAACCGGTCCCGGTAGAGCGCGGCCTCACCTGGCCGGGCGGGGTCCGGGCACGGCCAGGGGACGGCGCCTTCGCGGTCGAGTCGTTCATGGGACAGCCCCGCGAAGGCGGGAACCAGCCGAGCGCACTCGGCCAGAGCCTCTGCCGGCGTGGGACACCCCAGGCCGGAGCCGAGCGCCGCGGCGAGCGCGTGGATGACCTCGAAATCGGTGCGGGCCGCTCCCGCCGGTCCGAGGGCGGCTCGCACCCTTTGGAAGCGGCGGTCGAAGTTGACGAAAGTGCCCTCCTTCTCCAGCCAGGACGCGACCGGGAACACGACGTCGGCCCTGCGGGCGGTCTCGGACAGGAACAGCTCGTTGCAGACGACGAGCGGACAGGCGTCGAGTGCCTCGATGACGTGCGTACTGTCCGGATCGGTGGCGCACACGTCCTCTCCGACGATCCACAGCGCGCGCAGCTCTCCCGAGCGCGCGGCGGCGAACATCTCCGGGATGCGGAGCCCGGGCCGCGGCGGGACCGGCGTACCCCACACCTGCTCCGCCCGGGACCGGGCGGCGGGGTCGGTCACCTTCCCGTAGCCGGGCAGGAGGTCCGGCAGCGCCCCCATGTCGGAAGCGCCTTGGACGTTGTTCTGGCCGCGCAGCGGGTTCACGCCGAAGCCGCGGCCGGTTCCGACCGCTCCGCGCAGGATCGCGAGGTTGGACAGCGTGCGCACCCCGTCGGTGCCGTGCAGGTGCTCGGTCACGCCCAGCCCGTACACGATCGCCGGCTTCTCCGCCCGGCCGAAGAGGCGGGCGGCCGCGACCAGGTCGCCTGCGGGGACACCGGTGATCGCGGCGGCCCGCTCAGGGGAGTAGTCCGCCAGCAGGGCGGTGAGCTCGGGCAGGCCCGCCGCCCGGCGGCGCAGGAACTCCTCATCGATCAGCCCCTCGGCGAGCAGCACGTGGGCCAGCCCGTGGAAGAGCGCGACGTTGGTGCCGGGCCGGGGCCGCAGGTGAACGTCGGCGTAGCGGGCCAGGCCGACCGAGCGAGGGTCCGCCACGACGAGCCGGGCCCCGCGCAGGACCCGCTGGAGCAGGCGGGCGCCGACCACCGGGTGCGCCTCGGCCGGGTTGGCGCCCACCAGCAGCAGGCAATCCGCGCGCTCCACGTCGTCGAAGCTGTCGGTGCCGCCGGACAGGCCGAACGTCTGGGTCAGCCCGGCGGCCGACGGAGCATGGCACAGCCTGGAGCAGTTGTCGACGCTGTTGGTGCCGATCACCACCCGCATGAACTTCTGGAGCAGGTAGTTCTCCTCGTTGGTCGCCCGGGCCGAGGAGATCGCGGCCACCGCGTCGGGGCCGCCCGCGGCGACCGCGGCCCGCAGCCCTCTGGCGGCGTGATCGAGAGCCTCGCGCCAGCTCACCGGCTCCAGCCGGCCGGCGCGGCGCACCAGCGGCTGGGTGAGACGCTCGGGCGAGCGGAGGAAGCCGTGGGCGAACCGGCCCTTGACGCACGCGTGCCCGCGGTTGACCGGGCCGTCGTGGCCGGGCAGCACCGCGATCACGTCGCCGTCGGCCGTGAGCACGTCCAGCGAGCAGCCCACCCCGCAGTAGCCGCACGTGGTGCGGGTACGTTTCGCTTGCGGCGCCGTGTCACCGCGGGGCAGGCCGGGCTCGGTGAGCGCGCCGGTGGGACAGGAGTCGACGCAGCCGCCGCAGGAGACGCAGTCGGACTCCGCCCATGTCCCTCCCGTGCCGGGCGCGACCACCGTGCCGGACCCCCGCCCGGCCAGGGTGAGGGCGAAGGTGCCCTGCACCTCGGCGCACATCCGCACGCACCGGCCGCACGCGATGCACAGGTCGCGGTCGAGGTGGACGTAAGGATGACTGTCGTCACGTCCCCGGCCGCCGGGCCCCCGGGCCGCCTGCGGGGCTATCTCCAGCGAGCGGCAGACCTGGGCCAGCTCGCTGTCGCCGGCGCCACCCTCAAGAGCGTAGGACGGCAGCGCGGAGACGATCAGCTCGACCGACTCGCGGCGCAACGTCCGCAGGTCCTCGGCCGCGACCTCGATCAGGGCGTCGCCGGTGGCCGGAGTCACGCACGCGGCCACCACCTTTCCGCCGGATCTCACCAGGCAGGTACGGCACGAGCCGGCCGGAGTCAGACGGTCGTCGTCGCACAGGGTGGGCAACTCGCCGCCGGCCGCGCGCACCGCGTCGAGCACCGATGCGTTCTCCGCCACGTGGACGGTCACCCCGTCCACCCGGACCCTCATCTGTCCCACCCCGCGAGCCGGTCGCCGTAGGCACGCGCGAGGCTGCGTACCGCCGCCGGTACGCGCCGCCCGAAAGCGCACAGGCTGGCCTCGCTCATGACCCGGAGCAGCCGCGCGTACTCCTCGCGGGCCTGCGTACCGTCCTGGATGATCTCCAGGCCCCGGCGGGACCCGACCCGGCAGGGGGAGCAGGCCCCGCAGCTCTCCGCGGCGGCGAACTCCCACACGTGCCGCAGCACCTCTTCCGGCTCGATCCGCTGGTCGAAGGCGACGAGGCCGGCATGTCCGAGCGCCGCGCCGCGAGCGGCCAGGTCCGCCTCCGACAGGGGCACGTCGAGCTCGCCGGCCGGCAGGAAGCCGCCCAGAGGCCCGCCGACCTGCACGACGGACAGATCCGAGCCCTCGCGCAGGCCACCGCCCAGCTCGTCGACGATCCTGCGCACGGGCGTGCCGAGCTCGACCTCGTAGCAGCCGGGCCGGGCGAACCGCTCGGACAGGCAGACCAGCTTCGTGCCGGTCTCCGAGGACGTGCCGCGCGCGGCGTAGGCGTCCCCGCCCCGCTCGACGATCCACGGGACCGCGGCCAACGTCTCGACGTTGTTCACCACGGTCGGGGCATCCCACAGGCCCTGCCGCGTCGGGAACGGCGGACGCGGCCGGGCACAGCCGCGGCCGCCTTCGAGCCCGGCGACCAGGGCGGTCTCCTCACCCGCGACATAGGAACCCGAGCCCGCCACCACCTCGACGTCGAGATCGACGCCGGTGCCGTGGATCCGCCGCCCCAGATGCCCGGCGGCGCGGGCCTGCTCGACCGCGACCCGCATCCTGGCCAGCGCCTGCGGATATTCCGACCGGACCAGGACCACGCCACGGTGGCCCCCGCTGGCGTAACAGGCCAGCGCCAGACCCTCCAGCACCCGATCCGGATCAGCCTCCATCAGCAGCCGGTCGGCGTACGAGCCCGGATCGCCCTCATCGCCGTTGGCCACCACCACCGTGTCGGGGGAGCCTCCCGCGGCCGCCCACTTCGCGGCCACCGGAAACCCGGCTCCGCCGCGCCCGCGCAGCCCGGAGGCCGCCACCTCGGCCAGGACCTGCTCGGGCGTGCGGGTCCGCAGGATGCCCGGCCACGCCTCCCAGGCGTCCTCTCCGCCGGCGACACCGGCCAGCACCACGGGAGCGCCGGTCGCGTCGGCGGCCGGTATCGGGGGAGCATGCGGCTCGGCCCGGCCGGTGAGCTGGCCGGCCAGCGCAGGCCCCGTACACGGCGTGTCGCCGTCGAGGCAGGCCGGACCGGCATAGCAGTAGCCAAGACACCGGACGCTCTGCAGCGAGACCGCCCCATCCGCGCCGACGTGATCCGCCGCGACGCCGAGCGCCGCCTCCACCTCGCGTACGTGCCGTCCCGCCTCGGCGGCGAAGCAGGCCGCCGCGGTACAGACCCGCACGTGACGGCGGCCGCGGGGAGCGGCCAGATCGGCGTAGAAGGTGGCCGGCCCGAGCCCAGCCGCCGCCGGCAGGCCGAACCGCTGGGCGACCTCGGGAGCCCACGCTGCCGCGGCCCCCCGGCCGGCTCTCGCCGCCTCGGACAGGGAATCCAGCAACCGGGCGCCAGGACGCCCGCGACGCTCGGCCAGGGCACGAAAAGCATCGAACCGGCTGCCTGAACCCATGGTCCCCATCATGACCCCGTCCCCGTGACCGTCGCACGGAGGCGCTGGTCATCTTTGGGCAAGGTCACGTCAATGAGGCGTCGTGACGATCGAGGCGATCATGCTGCCGCTCTTCCCGGGTCCGCCGCCGAAGCGGCGCTCGCGATGAAACCGGAAAATCCGTCCAAAGTCCTCTTTGTAAGGGCAGATCCGCTCTGACCACCGTGGCCGCGTGGCAGCGATCCTGGGAACATGCGGCAGCTCAGTGCGTTGGACGCGCAGTTCCTCAACTTCGAGACCGCCACCAACATCGCGAACGTCGGAGGGCTCGCCGTCCTTGAGGCGGGCCTGTCCAGGAAGAAGATCCTGGACAGGCTGGCGGCCCGCATGCCCGGAGTGCCGCAGCTGCGGCAGCGACTGGTCCGCGTGCCCTTCGGCCTGGACCACCCGTACTGGGCCGACGACGACGAGATCGACCTGGACTATCACCTCCAGGAGCTGGCCCTGCCGTCGCCAGGGAACGACGTGCAGCTGGCCGAGCAGGTGGCCCGCCTGCACGAGCGGCGGCTGGACCTGACCCGGCCGCTGTGGGAGATGTATCTGATCCACGGTCTGGCCGCAGGCCGCTGCGGTGTCTACACCAAGGTGCATCACGCCGCTGTCGACGGGCTGACCGGCGCCGAGGTGCTCGCCGCGCTCATGGACCCTGCCCCTGAGGTGATCGCGCGCGAGCCGGAGGCGCCTCCGGAGCTGTGGCGCATGCTGACCAGGAGCGCCTGGCACCTCGCGGCGAATCCGGCGCACCTGCTGAGGTTCGTGGACGAGGCGCTGCCGATGTTGGACCAGCTGCCCGTTGTCTCGCGGCTGCCGGGCGCGGGCCGCCTGTCGCGGATGGTACGGCGCGGCCCTCTGCCCGACCTGCCGGATCTCGCGGCTCCGCGCACCCCGTTGAGCGGCCCGGTCTCGTCCCATCGCCGCTACGCCTTCGCCGAGCTGCCGCTGGAGAAGATCAAGCGGGTCAAGAACGCCTTCGGCGTCACGGTGAACGACGTCGTGATGGCGCTGGCGGCCTCCGCGCTGCGCCGCTGGCTGGTCGAGCACGCGGGGTTGCCGGACGTTCCGCTGGTCGCGGGCGTGCCGTTCTCCGTGCGCGGGCGTTCGGGCACGGGCGAGGGCAACCAGGTCACCATCATGATCACTCAGCTGCCCACGCACGTACCGGATGCCCGCCGGCGCCTGCTGCTCGTGAGCGAGGCCATGCGGCAGATCAAGCAACGCTTCGCCCTGACACCGGCGTCCTGGCTGCAGGAGCTGAGCCAGAGCCTGCCCGCCGCGCTGAACGGCCTGGCCGACCGCGCCGCATTCGAGCTGGTGGGCAGGACGGCGCCGCCCATCAATGTGATCATCTCGAACGTTCCTGGCCCGCAGTACCCGCTGACGATCGCGGGAGTCAAGCTGCTGGCGTACCACCCGGTGTCCGTGGTCACCGACGTGAGCGGCGCCCTGAACATCACGGCCTTCTCCTACCACGGCCGCCTCGACATCGGGATCACCGCCTGCAGGAGGCTGGTCGCCGACGTGTGGGCCTTCCCCGGCTTCCTGCGCGAGGCGCTGGACGAGCTGAGCCCGGAGCCCTGACCTCGCTGTGCCCTTGAGGGAGTCAACCGCATCAACCTGGGGAAATGCAGGTATGGGGCGTTTGGGAGAGCAGAGCGCAAGACCAGGCTCGTCCGTCGAATCAAGCCATGGACAGGTGGGCGGCAGAGGGCGGGGGGCGTCATCGATGGGACCATGGGCACAGATCAAGGAGACGCATTCCGCGGTGGTGATCCTTCTCGGCGACCGGGCGGTCAAGCTGAGGAAGCCGGTGGATCTCGGCTTCCTGGACTTCACCACTCGTGAGGCTCGGCGGGCCGTCTGCCATGAGGAGGTCAGGCTCAACCGGAGGCTGGCACCCGATGTCTACGAGGGTGTGGCCGACGTGCTCGGCCCCGACGGGCAGCCGTGCGAGCACCTCGTGGTGATGCGGCGGATGCCCGAGGAGCGCCGTCTCGCCACGATGATCAGCTCCGGCGTGCCCGTGGAGGCGGAGCTGCGCCAGGTCGCCCGGATGATCGCGAGTCTGCACGGCCGGGCCCGCCGCAGCCCGCGGATCGACCGGCAGGGGGAGGCGCAGTCGTTGCGGGGCCGTTGGACGGAGAGCTTCGAGCAGGCCCGGGAGCTGGCTGACCCGGTTTTCGACCCGCAGGCCATCCAGGAGATCGAGCGGCTCGTTCTGCGCTTCCTTGACGGTCGTGAGCGCCTGTTCGCCACCCGGGTCGGCGAGGGGCGCATCGTGGACGGTCACGGAGATCTGCTGGCGGACGACATCTTCTGCCTGGACGACGGGCCACGGATCCTGGACTGCCTGGAGTTCGACGAACGGCTGCGCTTCGTCGACGGTCTGGACGACGCCGCCTTCCTGTCCATGGACCTGGAGCGGCTGGGGGCTCCCCGGCTGGCCGAGCTGTTCCTGCACTGGTACACCGAGTTCTCCGGTGATCCCGCACCGCCCTCGCTGTGGCATCACTATGTCGCCTACCGGGCCTTCGTCCGTGCCAAGGTCGCCGGTCTGCGGCACCGGCAGGGGGATCCCGGCGCGGCGTGGGAGGCTCGCGAGCTGACGGAGCAGGCGCTGCGCCATCTGCGGGCCGGCGCGGTGACCCTGGTCCTCGTCGGTGGAGCTCCGGGCACCGGCAAGACCACCGTCGCCGCGGCGATCGCCGACCGGCTCGGCTACGTTCTGCTGAGCAGCGACCGCGTACGCAAGGAGCTCGCCGGGATCGCGCCGGAACAGCCCGCTCCGGCCCCCTTCGGCGAAGGCATCTACAGCCAGGAGTGGACCGAGCGCACGTACCGCGAGCTGCTGTCCCGGGCGGAGACCATGCTGCAGCACGGCGAGCCGGTCGTCCTCGACGCATCCTGGCGTGCTGCCGGGCAGCGGGAGGCCGCCAAAGAGGTGGGCAGGCGCACCTCCAGCGACCTCGTGGCCCTGCACTGCACCGCTCCGCCGCAGCTGATCGCGGAGCGGCTGGCCCGTCGCGAAGGCGGGATGTCCGACGCCGACCGGGCGATCGGCGCCGCCATCGCGGCGACGGCGGCGCCCTGGGGCGACGCCGTCGAGATCGACACCGGCGTGTCCCCGGAGCACGCGCTCGAGCGTGCCCTGGCGGCGCTCCACGCTCGGTGGCCGGCGGTGCCCTGGCGGTTCCGGCGCCCTCAGCTGGAACCCGGCTGAGGCATCCGGTGGTGCGGGATTGCGGGTCCTGGGTGGCCGGGGCCGTGCTCAGGAGCTTGGCGTGGGAGCCGGGCCGGGAAGGGAAGTGCGTGTGATGGCAGAACAGATAGTGGTAGGTGTGGACGGGTCCGCAGCGGCGACCGCAGCGGTCGAGTGGGCGGCCGCTGACGGGGGCCGCCGCGGGCACTCGCTGCGCCTCGTGCACGTGTGCGAGCAGTGGCCGCCCAGCCTGGACGAGGCCCAGTCGCAGTACTCCACCGAAGTGCTGGAGGCCGCCTCCAGCCGGGCGCGCGAGGTGGCGCCTGAGGTGGAGGTGACCACGGAGTCACGCAGCGGCCACGTCGTCGAGCAGTTGATCGCCGGATCGGCCTCGGCCGACAGCGTGGTCCTGGGCAGCAGGGGGCGGGGCGGGTTCGCCGGGATGATACTCGGCTCGGTCAGCGCGGCCGTGGCGGGGCATGCCGCCGGGCCCGTCGTCATCGTGCGCGGCCCCTCCGAGATCGTGCACGGGCGGATCGTCGTGGGCTACGACGGCTCGGAGTGCTCGCAGGTGGCGATGCGGTACGCCATCGAGCAGGCGCGTGCCCGCCTGGCCCACGTCCATGTGGTCTACGCCTGGCAGGCGCCGATGTCCGCGCCGTACGCCGCCGCCTACAGCAACGTGCTGGAGAGCGTTTTCGCGCAGCAGCAGCGTACGGCCCGCGAGGCGGTGGCCCCGTGGCGGGACGAGTACCCGGATGTCGATCTCACGGACGAGCAGGTGTGCGAGCATCCCGTCGACGCCCTGATGAACGCCTCGGTCTCGGCCGATCTGGTCGTGGTGGGCTCGCGTGGGCTGGGCGGCTTCGCCTCGGCCGTGCTCGGCTCGGTCAGCCGCGGCGTGCTGCACCACGTCACCTGCCCGGTCGCGGTGGTCCGGCCACGGGCCGGGCGGACATCATGAGCCCGGGCCGCTGACCGCATCCGAGCCTGGACGGCGTCGCTCACATGGGCGGAAGCGCGGCTTCCCGCTCCTGCTTGCTCACCACGTGGGCGTCCGGCCCCGGGTACACGAGCGTTTCATGCTCGGAGTCCATCCAGTGCACGACATACGGTGGAGAACCGTCATCGTGGCGCAGCTGCGTGATCACGCCGACGCGCCTGGGCTCATGATCGTGAGCGCTCTCGACGATCAGCCGGTCTCCTATCGCTGCCTTCATCGCGTTGTTCTCCCTTCAACGGTGGCCGCCGCCGATGCCGGCGACGGCGCTTCAACCACTCGGAGGGTCGTCGGAAAGGCCGGGAACGACGGCGATCGGGCAGGCGGCGTGCTCGGCCACCGCTCTGACCACCGTGCCCAGATGGCCATGGTGCCGGGTTCGCTCCGCGCCCACGACGAGGAGGCTCGCCTGGGCTGCCGCGGCTCGCAGAGCCTCTTTCGCCGAGGCGATGACGGCGCGGACCTCCACGCGGACCTCCGCATGCCGCTCGCGCCAGGGGGCCAGGCGTTCCTCCATCCGGTTCTGCCCGGCCCGGGTGAGCGCCTCGACGTCGGGTACGGGCGCCATCGCCACTCCCCACGCCATGGTCTGCAGGTGCACGGCGTGCACGATCACCACCGGGAGCCGGCGCAGGGCGGCCTCGTCGAAGGCGAAGCGCAGCGCCGCATCCGGTGTGGCCGGGCTCAGGCCCAGGACGACGGGGCCCGGATGGGCCGGCGCGGGGAGCGGTCCTGGGCCACGCACGATGATCAGCGGAGCCTGCGAGTGTGCCGCGACGTAGGCGGTGACCGAGCCGACCAGCGACCTGGCCAGGGCGCCCAGGCCCCGGGAACCGATGACGACGAGGTCCGCGCCGGCCGACAGCTCGACGATGCGCTCGGCAGGGGATCCCTCGTACAGATCTGTCTGTACGTCGGCCAGCGTGCTGGAGGAGCGAGCGCACTCCGCGCCGTGGTAAAGCACATGCTCGGCGGCCTTGCGCAGATGCAGCTTGGCCTCCTCGGCCGCCTGACCGTAAGGCCAGCGCCACGCGTGCGTGACCGTCAGCGGCAACCTCCGCAGCTCGCATTCGTCGAGCGCCCAGTCCAAGGCCTGCATCGAGAAGTCCGAGCCGTCGTAACCCACGACCACTCTGTGGGCCTCAGCCATGGCTTTTCACCTCGGATCCGTCGCCGGAGACTGCGGGTTTCCCGCTGGACGGCTACCCCCGGACCGGGTTGATATCCCAGCTCAAGGGGTGGACTTGGGAGCCGGCGATGGGGCGGGCGTCAACCGCGCGAGGGTCTGGCGGGCGATCTCCTGCTCCTCGTCGGTGGGGATGACCAGGACCGGCACCTCGGCGCCGGGAGGGGACACCGCGCGTTCACCGGCCGATCCCGTCTCGTTGAGCGCGGGGTCCACGGTGATGCCCAGCCGGTCGAGCCCTGCCAGCGAGGCGGCGCGGGTGGCGGCGTCGTGCTCGCCCACCCCGCCGGTGAACACGATCGCGTCCACCCGGCCGAGCAGCGCGTAGTAGGCGCCGACGTACTTGCGGATGCGCCGGGTGTAGATCTCCAGCGCCAGCCCGGCCTCGGCGTCGCCGCGGGCACGCACCTCGCGCATGTCGCTGGACCCACTCAGCGCGAGCAGGCCGCCACCATGAGTGAGCGCGTGCTCCACCTGCTGGGCGTCCAGGTCGCCGGCCCGGGTGAGGTAGCCGGTGAGTGCGGGGTCGACGTCGCCGGAGCGGGTGCCCATGACGAGCCCCTCCAGCGGCGTCATGCCCATCGAGGTGTCGACGCTGCGCCCGCCGGAGATCGCGGTGGCGCTGGCGCCGTTCCCGAGATGCAGCACGATCAGGTTGAGCCCGGCGAGGTCGCGGCCCAGGACGGCCGCGGCGCGGCGGGAGACGTACGCGCAGGAGGTGCCGTGGAAGCCGTAACGCCGCACCCCGAGCCGCTCGCGCCACTCGCGCGGCACCGCGTACGTGTAGGCCTCGGGCGGCAGCACGCAGTGGAACGCGGTGTCGAACACGGCCACCTGCGGCACCTCGGGAAAGACCTTGCGCGCGAGCCGGATGCCGGTCAGGTTGACCGGATTGTGCAGGGGAGCGAGCGGGGCCAGCTCCTCGATGGCGGTGACGACCTCGTCGTCGATGAGCACGGCCTCGGTGAACCTCGTGCCGCCGTGCACCACCCGATGCCCGATCGCCACGGGGGCCAGCTCGGGCCCCGCGGTGGCGAACGCCTCCAGCACCGCGTTCAGCCCCTCGCCGTGGTCGGGAAAAGGACGGTCACGGATGTACGGCGGCTCGTCCGCACGCCGGTGCGTGAGCCGCCCCTGCTCCTCCCCGATGCGCTCGACCAGACCTTTGGCCGAGCGCCGGCGGGTGTGCGGGTCCACGAGCTCGTACTTGATCGAGGAGGATCCCGTGTTCAGGACGAGAATGCGATCGGCCATGTCCGCAAGCCTATTTCCGTGGGGTTTCGCGATGGGTCGGCGGTCAGGTGCTGGGCACGCCGTGGGCCTGGAACTGGGCGTGGACCCGGCTGAGCAGGCCTTGATCGGGCGGCGGGACGTCTGCGAGGGGGAAGCACAGGCCGAGCCGCGCGTACTTGCCGGCGGCCATGCGGTGAAAGGGCAGCACGTCGACCCGTTCGACGTTGCCGAGGCCGGCCACGAAGCGGGCCAGGCCGTCCACGTTCCCGGGCGCGTCGGTGAGCCCGGGGACCAGCACGAACCGTACCCACGCGGGCCGGCCCAGCCGCGCGAGCCGCCGGGCGAAGCGCAGCGTGGGCTCCACCGGCCCGCCGGTGACCCGCAGGTAGGTGGCCGGGTCGAAGGACTTGATGTCGAGCAGCACCAGGTCGGTGTCGGCGAGCATGGCGTCGGTGGCGCGGACGCCGAGCAGGCCGGAGGTGTCCAGGGCGGTGTGCAGGCCGCTGTCGTGACAGCGGCTCAGCAGCTCGGCGGTGAAGCTGGGCTGGAGGAGCGGCTCGCCGCCGCTGATCGTCACCCCGCCGCCGGCCACGGAGACGAACCGCTGATATTTGCTGATCTCGTCCATGACCTCGTCGGTGGTGACCCGGCGGCCGTCGCGCATCCGCCAGGTCTCCGGGTTCTGGCAGTACTGGCAGCGCAGCGGGCAGCCGGCGGTGAACAGGACGAACCTGGTGCCGGGGCCGTCCACGCCGACCGACAGGTCCCAGGAGCTGATGACGCCGTTCACAGCGAGCCGTGGAAGGTGCGGTTGATGACGTCGCGTTGCTGGTCGGGCGTGAGGCGGACGAAATTGACGGCATAACCGGAGACGCGGATGGTCAGCTGCGGGTAGCGGTCGGGGTGCTCCATGGCGTCCAGCAGGACGGCGCGGGTGAGGACGTTGACGTTCATGTGGAAGCCGCCGGCGTCGAAGTAGCCGTCGAGCACGCCGACCAGGTTCGTGATGCGCTCGTCTGAGGTGCGGCCGAGGCCGTCGGGGGTGGCCGTGCTGGTCAGGGAGATGCCGTCGAGGGCCTGGTCGTAGGGGAGTTTGGCGACCGACAGGGCGGAGGCGACCATGCCGTGGCGGTCGCGGCCGTTCATCGGGTTGGCGCCCGGCGCGAACGGCCGGCCGGCGCGGCGGCCGTCGGGGGTGTTGCCGGTGTGCTTGCCGTAGACGACGTTGGAGGTGATGGTCAGGACGGACTGGGTGTGCTCGGCGTCGCGGTAGGCGGGGTGGCGGCGGATCTTCTGCATGAAGGAGCGGACGAGTTCGGCGGCGATGGCGTCGGCGCGGTCGTCGTTGTTGCCGTAGGCGGGGTAGTCGCCGTCGATCTGGTAGTCGATCGCCAGGCCGGTGGCGTCGCGGATCACCCTGACGCGGGCGTGCCTGATGGCCGAGAGGCTGTCGGCGGTGACGGCCAGGCCGGCGATGCCGCAGGCCAGGGTGCGTTTGACCGGATAGTCGTGCAGGGCCATCTCCAGGCGCTCGTAGGCGTACTTGTCGTGCATGTAGTGGATGATGTTGAGCGCGTTGACGTAGGTCCTGGCGAGCCAGTCCATCATCCGGTCCAGCGCCCGGGTGACCTGCCCGTAGTCGAGGAAGTCGCCGGTCAGGGGCGGGTACGCCGGGCCGACCTGGGCGCCGGTGAGCTCGTCGCGGCCGCCGTTGATCGCGTACAGCAGGGTTTTGGCCAGGTTGACGCGGGCGCCGAAGAACTGCATCTGCCGGCCCACGGGGGCGGCCGAGACGCAGCAGGCGATGGCGGTGTCGTCGCCGGTGCGGGGGCGCATCAGCTCGTCGCTTTCGTATTGGATGGCGCTGGTCTCGACGGACAGGGCGCCGCAGAACCGTTTGAACGGCTCGGGCAGGCGCGGGGACCAGAAGACGGTCAGGTTCGGCTCCGGGGCCGGGCCGAGGTTGCGCAGCGTCTGGAGGAAGCGGTAGCTGGTACGGGTCACCAGCGTGCGGCCGTCCGTGCCGATGCCGCCGATCGACTCGGTCACCCAGGTCGGGTCGCCGGAGAAGAGCTGGTCGTATTCGGGGGTGCGCAGGAAGCGGACGATGCGCAGCTTGATGACGAAGTCGTCGATGAGCTCCTGTGCCCGCTCCTCGGCGATGCGTCCTTCGGCGAGATCGCGTTCGAGGTAGACGTCGATGAACGTGGAGGTGCGGCCCAGCGACATGGCGGCGCCGTTCTGCTCCTTGATCGCGGCCAGGTAGGCGAAGTACAGCCACTGGATCGCCTCGTGCGCCGTGGCGGCCGGGCGGCCGACGTCGTGGCCGTGGCGGGCGGCCATCCGCTTCAGCTCGTCCAGCGCTCTGATCTGCTCCGACAGCTCCTCACGATCGCGGATCACCGCGTCCGCGGCGTCCGCGTCGTCCAGCGAACGCAGCTCGGCCCGCTTGGCCGCGATGAGCCGGTCCACGCCGTACAGCGCGACGCGGCGGTAGTCGCCGATGATGCGGCCGCGACCGTAGGCGTCCGGCAGGCCGGTGATGAGGCCGGAGCGGCGGGCGGCCAGGATCTCGGGGGTGTAGGCATCGAACACGCCGTCGTTGTGGGTCTTGCGGTACTTGGTGAAGATCTCCCTCACCGCGGGGTCGAGCCGGTAGCCGTAGGCGGCCAGGCCCTTCTCCACCATCCGCAGCCCGCCCGCGGGCATGATCGCCCGCTTGAGCGGCGCGTCGGTCTGCAGGCCCACGATCAGCTCACGGTCGCGGTCGATGTAGCCGGGCGCGTGCGAGGTGATCGACGAGGGGACGGCGGTGTCGGCGTCGAGGATCCCGCGCCGCCGCTCCTCGGGGAACAGCGCCGAGACCTTCCCCCACACCGCACGGGTACGCTCCGTCGGGCCCGCCAGGAAGCGGTCGTCGCCTTCGTACGGCGTGTAGTTGCCCTGGATGAAGGCACGGACATCCACCTTGTCCCGCCAGTCCGTCCCGCTGAATCCGCGCCAGGCTTCGAGTTCGACTTCCGTGGCGGTCATCGTTCCCCCTCGTCATATCGGACGTTCGCCTTCACTCTTGTCCACGGGGTCACGGCGGACATCGGCCGAAGGGCATCCGCGGCTGGGACCAAGGTCCTTTCGATGATCTCGGCGCATTGTGACCCAGGACCCACGCTCCTGGGCCGTTCCGCCAAGGGCGCTCCACGACAGAGGGCTCATGACCCTGCCCGCGTGGGACCTTCGACCCTGACGGCGGCGGCCTCGGACGTGATGCGCTGGGTACATGGTTTCCTGGAGGTGGAGTCATGGCTGTTCTTTCGGTCAAGCACGCGCTCGACGTCGCGGTTGAGGCCGCGCGCTGGGCGCCGTCCATCCACAACACGCAGCCCTGGCGCTTCTCGGTCACCGGGGAGGAGATCAGCCTGCGGGCCGACCCGGACAGGAAACTGCGCTTCGGCGACGCCTCCGGCCGTGAGCTGCTGATCAGCTGCGGGGCCGCCCTGTTCACGGCGCGTACGGCGATGCGGTGCGAGGGCTTCGAGCCGGACGTGCGTATCCTGCCGGACCCGGACCGCCCGTCATTGCTCGCCACCATCCGGCCGGGTCGCGAAGTCCAGCCCGACGAGTCGATCCGGGCTCTGGGCGCTGAGATCGAGCGCCGCCGCACCCACCGGGCGGGCTTCGCCGACATGCCGGTGCCGGACAGACTGGTCGAGCGGCTGGTCCGGGCGGCCATGGAGGAGGGGCCCAGGCTCACGCCG
This sequence comes from Nonomuraea zeae, assembly GCF_005889725.1. Classification (GTDB taxonomy): domain Bacteria; phylum Actinomycetota; class Actinomycetes; order Streptosporangiales; family Streptosporangiaceae; genus Nonomuraea; species Nonomuraea zeae. The sequence continues at coordinate 66,894 of NZ_VCKX01000016.1, read as the reverse complement.
GTCCGCTCGCCGGAAGCCGTACGGATCATCGCCGCGCTCACCCAGGCCGCGCAGGGCGTACAGGCGCAGGACCGGCGGTTCAGCCTGGAGCTGATCCGCTGGTCGCAGCCGCCCGGCAGCCGCCGCAAGGACGGCGTGCCCGCCCAGGGCTACCCGCAGCGCGTGGAACGTACCAATCCCGACTTCCCGCAGCGCGACTACTCCTGGCGGCACGACTGGGGCAACCAGGCTGACCAGCGAGCCGCGACGTCTGTCGGGGTCGTGGCGCTGCTCACCACGCAGGGTGACACCCGCGAGGACTGGATCGCCGCGGGGCAGGCACTGCAGCACCTCCTGCTGCACGCGGCCGCTTTCGGCGTGAGCGCCGCCTTCCACACGCAGGCGCTGGAGATGGGCCTGCTGCGCGAGTTTCTGCAGCATGAGCTCTGCTCGGGCGAGTATCCGCAGATGATCATGAGGCTCGGCATCACCTTCGACGACAAGGACTCGGTCCGCCGTTCCCTGTCGGACGTGCTGGAGTGAGGGCCGATGCTGTCCTGGCGAGCCGGATGGGGCACGGCTGGCAGCGGTGGCCGGTCTCCACGATCAACCACGGCATCGGGTCATTCCCGAGGTTGAGGCGGCGGTGACGGGTTGACGATCCATCCGGCGAGGACGCCGGCGTATGCGGCGTCCACGTAGTAGTCGCTGTGGCCGCGTATCGGTTCGCCGTCACGCTCGGGGTCTCGTAAGTAGAGGTCGACGCCGTTGGCACCCGTCAGTATCGCGCCTCCGATGGGGTCGGTCCGCCGGTAGAGGTTGCGCCACGGGGCCTCGTCGGGCCGGGCCGGATCGAGCAGTCCCTTCCGAATGGCCTCGATCGCGTCGGGGCCGAAGTAGGCGGGGAAGTAACGCGCGTACAGCCGGCACAGTGGCGAGCCGTGGGTCAGCAGGCGAGTTCGCGTCCTGAGAGCCGGATCCACCTGCAGAATGAGCGCCGCCGCGATGACGCTGCCTTGACTGTGACCTGAGATGACGACCCGGCCGTCGCCGTTGGACAAGAGGGCACGGACGTGACCGACCAGTTCGGGGATGACCCTCTCGGCGTAGCACGGAGGCGCGAGCGGATGGGTGGCGCGGGGCCAGAACGTGCTGACGTCCCAGAGCACCCCCACCGTGCGGCGCAGCGCGGTGTTGCTGTACGCCTGCCAGCCGAGCAGCAGCAGCCCGGCCGTGAAGCCGATGAGCACGGCGACGCTCAGGGCGATCACCCATCCCTCCAACGGCTTCTCCGCGGTGACCGTAGTGACGCCCACGGTGATGATCGCCAGTACGGCGACCAGGGCGAGAGCCGTGAGCACCAGGCCGCCGCGGTCGGTCAGCTCCGCGATCGCCCATGCCCTTCGCACTTTCTCACCCGGGTCTTCCGCCTGTTTCCCCGGTAGCGGTGCCTTGGCGGCACGGTTCCCCAGAAGCAGCAGCGAACCGGTGATGGCGACGATCACGATCAGGGTCACCAGGCCTGCCGGTGCCGCCCACCAATGGGCGGCAGGCAACACGATGGCCTCGCTGTCCGCTCGGGTGCCCGCGAAATACGAGGGCCGGCCCACGACTTCGGCGACGGTGAAGGCCAGCCCGATGGCGAAGCCTTTGGCCAGCATCCACGCCAGCAGCAGGGTGACCGGAGCAGCCAGCCCCCTCATCGCCCGCCCGTAGCTGAGCGCGGGACCGGCCGCGCGTGACGCCCCTGCGGTGATCCTGGCCAGCACCAGCGTCATGACGGCGATGGCGGAGAGCAGAACTACCTGCGCGAGGAACAGGCCGGCCTGGATGGCGTGCGATCCCGGCAGAGCATCCTCGGACGGCGGGGGCGGCCCGGCTGTCGCCAGGGAGGCGAAGGCGGCACCGTAACCGACCGTGGCCACATCGCGTACGAGCCTGCACCCGAGGTCCAGCAACTTGAGCCCGACCGGCTCGTCGCCCGGTTCGTAGCGCTTGGCCACCTCCGGGTGGGCCGCCAGTGCGACCGTCGTCACCAGCACGAACAACTCCAGGATCCCCAGCGCGGAGAAGGGCGGGTGGGAGGTGAACGGAGCCGTCATCATGAGCGAGATGACCGCGAAGCCGATCGCCACGTGCAGAGAGCGCATCCGGCCGACCGGATCGCCACCGTTCCACAGGCCCGGCTGCGCGAGAAGGACGTCCGGATCGGACGGCGCGCCCCGCCGATCCGTGCCGTGAGCGCTGTTCCGCGTGCCGTCGGGCCGCGCGGGGGGACCGTACCGATCCAGCCGTGTCCAGGTCAGATGTGCCATCCGCCAGAGCGCGACCAGCACGATGAGGGGGCACAGCGAGGCGATCGCCAGCCTGAGCGACACGTCGCCTGCGGCGATGGTGATCAGCCATCGGACGGGCGGGAACGCCGAAACCTCGGTCGTGCGCACGGACTGCCACGCGACGATGTCCATCGACGCTGCGGCGATCGCCGTGATCATCGTGCCCGTGAGTGCCAGCGCGAACCATCGATGCTGCATGTCGATCAAGCGGCGAAGCGAGCGCCCCCGCTCCTTGGAAGGCGATTGGCAGCGGGGCGTCATGAAGAACGCGATGTTCGACAGCGCGAACGGCAGCAGGAGCAACCAGAACGCCCGCGAGCGCCCGCCGGAGGTGAGGTTGCCCCAGATGTAGGCCTGGCGGCGGATGCCCGAGACGACCTCCGGGAACGGCTCGTACACGCTGACGCCCAGATCATCGCTGACCACGGGAACCGGGGCGGGGAACAGCACCGACTCAGGAGCGCCGCCGGCCACGCCATGGATGCGGAGTTCTGTGTGGTCGTCCACGATCTTCTCCGTTCTGCGTGAAAGGCACGACGACCGTAGAGCAACGCGCACCGCGACGAGTCAGGGACGAACCTGGGAATTTCCCTAGGAAAGCCGTCCGGCGGTAGGGCAGGCCCCACCCCGACAGGCTGGCAGGCGTGACTGATCTTGGGTGATCTTCCCGCGACATTGGAGTCATGACGAAACTGCTCGCTGCCGCTGTCGCCGGTTGTCTGGTGCTTGCCCCTGTCGTCCCCGCGTTCGCCGCCACCGCTACGTCCTCGCCCCAGTCCAGCCTTGACCTGCTCACCACCGAGGACGGCATGGCGGGCGCGTTGAGCCAGGTGCGGAGCCCGGGCGGGGCGACCGTGACCCGGCGCTCCGGCACCGCGCAGCGGGGCACCGGGAAGCCGATGATCGGCCCCCAGGGCCGGTTCAGGATCGCCAGCATGAGCAAGCCGGTCATTGCCGCCACCGTGCTGCGGCTGGCCGATCAGGAGAAGATCGACCTGGAGGCCAGGGTGGAGCGTTACCTGCCCGGGGTGCTGCGCGGCAGCGGCGACGGCGCCGGGATCGACGGCCGGAAGATCACCGTTCGGATGCTGCTGCAGCAGACGAGCGGCCTGCCCGAATATCTTGACGCGATCGACTGGAAGCAACCTCTCCCCGACTTCCTGCGGGTGGCGCTGACGCTCAAGCCCACACCTCGCGGCACCTTCGCCTACGCCAACACCAACTACCTGGTCCTCGGGCTGATCGTGACCAAGGTGACCGGCCAGGACTTCCGGCAGGCGAGCCGGGACCTGATACTCAAGCCGTACGGGATGCGGGACTCGTACTGGCCGGCCAAGGGGGACGAGGGCATCCGCGGGCCGCACGCCCACACCTACGGGGTGGACCCCCGTCACCCGCAGGGTGGCGAGGTGGATCTGACCGACCGGCTGCCCACCTACGATTTCGGGCCCAGCGGCGGCCTGGTCTCCACTCCCGAAGACCTCAACCGGTTCTGGAGTCACGCCCCGCTGGGCACGATGACGACCCGGACGGTGAAGGTCGAGCAGGAAGGCTGGCCCGCGGGCGCCCGTTACGGCTACGGCGTCGTCCGGATGACGTCGAGCTGCGGCCACGCCTACTTCGCCGCCGGCGACATGCCAGGGGCGGCGGTGTTGAGCGGCCGGAACCGGGCCGGGCGCGCCGCCACCGTCTACGTCACCGGGGTGCCGGCCAACCGGCAGCACCTGATCGACGCCTTCGTCGCCGCGATGTGCGACCGCTGAGCCTGGTCATCGGCGGCACCGGCCGCCTCATGACCAGGTGACCGGCAGCGAGCGCACGCCGAAGATGAGCATCTCGTTGCGTACCGGGACCTGCTCGGCCGGCACCGCCAGGCGCAGACCCGGCAGGCGGGAGATCAGCTCGCCCAGCCCGATCCGCAGCTCGATCCGGGCCAGCTGCTGCCCCAGGCACTGGTGAACCCCGTGCCCGAAGGCCAGGTGCGGAGTCCGCGGACGGCGCACGTCGAGCGTGTCGGGGTCGTCCCAGTGCCGCGGGTCCCGGTTGACCTCGGGAGTGGCGATCACGACGGTCGCGCCGGCGGGGAGGTCCACACCGCCCAGCGTCACCGGCTCGGTGGCGACCCGGCTGACCCCGAGCTGGAGGATCGACAGGAACCGCAGCAGCTCCTCCACCGCGTTGTCGATCAGGCCCGGGTCGGCGCGCAGCGCCGCGAGCTGGTCCGGGTGCTCCAGCAGCGCGAACGTGCCCAGGCCCAGCATGTTCGCCGTGGTCTCATGGCCCGCGGTGAGCAGCAGGAGGGCGACATCGACCAGCTGCGCGTCCGTCAGGGGCGGGTCGGTGTCGTGGATGAGGCCGGACAGCAGGTCGTCGGCGGGGTTCGAGCGCTTGGCGGCCACCAGCCCCCGCATGAACGCGTGCAGCTCGGCGCGCGCCATGGCCTGCTCCCGCGGGGTCGAGCTCGCGTTCAGCCCGACGGCCGTACGCTCCTGGAACTCCGCACGGTCGGCGTAGTCCACGCCCAGCAGCTCGCAGATGACCAGCGACGGCAGCGGCAACGCGAACGCCGGCACCAGATCGGCCTCCGTGCCCGCCGCCTTCATGGCCTCGATGTGCTCGACCGCGATCTCCGTCACCCGCGACTCCAGCTCCCGCATCCGCCGCACCGTGAACTGGCCTGTCAGCGACCGCCGCAGCCGGGTGTGCTCCGGCGGGTCCATGAAGACGAAGATCCCGTCCTCCCGCTCCGCCCTCGGCGGCTCCGCCGCCTTTTGCGGCTGCGGCGACGTCGCGTCCCGATGGCGCATCTTGTCGGCGCTGAAGCGTGCGTCCGACAGCACCGTACGGGCCTCTTCGAACCCCGTCACCAGCCACGCCCGAGCGCCATTGAGCAGATCCAGCGGCCGGACCGCGCCCTGTCCCCGCAGGCCCGGCGGCGGATCGAACGGGTTGCGGCCCCGCTCCACCATCTCCTCGGGCAGGATCCGCCGCATCGTCGCGGTGCTCACGCTCGCGGACTTCTCGGTCACGCTGCTGTCGGTCATCGGGCACGTCCTGTTTCTGGAGGGGAGGGGTCCGCCGCCATAAAGTACGCGGCTGTATCTAATTAACGCGCCACGGTAGATCACCGCGATAAGATACGCAAGTGGACCTTAAGGGCGGCCTGGTCGCCACGGGCGCAGGCCGCGGCCGGCTGCGGCTGTCTGAAGTCGCGCGCAGCGGTCGTCGCACCACCCGCTCACGGCTTCAGCTGAAGCCTCTTCCTCGACGCACCCGGGAACACCACGACCAGGTGCTGCTCCTCATTGCCGACCCGCACGTAGACACGGAGCCGGTAACGGCCCTTCCCCGCGATCGCCAGGTTCGGCATCGGGGCGCCCGCGCCCACCTCTCCGCCCTCGCCCATGTACGGCACGGTGAGCCGGCCGCTGCGGCTGACGATCGGCACCTCGTTGACCTGCTCCCACCCGGCCGTCCGCCGTGGTGGCGCGGTGCGGAAGGCCTTCACCGTGAGGCACAGATCGACGACGTCCTCGATGTGCCCGATGAGCGCCGCGCTCCCGGCCACCCCGATGAGGGCGTCGTCGTCGTAGACCTTGTCCATGGCCTGCTCCGCCGCCTGTTCGGCCGTCTCGTCCTTGGGGTCGTGGACCAGATAGCCCGGATCGCCGTCTACGAACAGGAAGTATTTGGCCGTGGCCTGGACGACACCCTTCGTCCGGGGCCACGGGTCGCGGCACTTCGCGTTCTCCTCGGCGATGTAGCCGGTGTTCGCCGCCTCCGTCTCCGCGGTCGACCGCAGCAGCTCGGGATGGGTCTTGCCGACGATCTCCGGGCACACGTAGACGAGGTCCCACGGGTCCGCGCCCGAGGCGGGCTGCTCGCTGCCGGCCTGCGCCAGAATCGCCTTCTGCTCGTCGCGGTCCTTTGCCCGGCACAGCGCCCGCCCGTACGCGAGGATCGCCTGGTCCGACAGACTGTCCGGGAACATGGGCGTGACCCCGCCCTCCGCGCTCCGCGCCCGGCACAGGAACGCGGCGTCGCGCTCGGCGGGTTTCAGGTCGCCGAAGCTGGGCCGGTCATAGCAGTCCATCGACGCGCGGGTGTAGGTGAGGTGCGCGGCCTGCTCCGGGTGGATCATCGCGATGATCGGCAGGACGGCCACAGCCGCCACCGCGACGCGGATCCCGCGCCGCCGCGCGGGTGGAAGGTCCGCCGGGCGGTCCGCGATGGGCAGTTCGCGGGCGGTCGCCGCGATCCACACGGTGCTGACGAGCCCCACCGCGTCCAGCACGACCAGCATCGCCGTACTCGTGCCGGGGATCCTTCCGGCGAGAACGTTGAGCGGGATCACCAGCGCGTAGACGCCCACCGACAACCACCCGGCGGCCTGCGTGCCGCGGCTCCACCGGCCGTCGCGCCGCTGCCCGACGACCGTGATGACGGTCGCCGCCACTCCGCCCAGCATCAAGCCCAGGCTGACGATGTAGCTCGCGCCAAGCTCGGGGAGGTCGAGTTCGTCGAGCAGCTCGTTGGACATCCCGGCCAGCTCGACCGCGAACATCGCTCCGGCCACCGCGCGCAGCACGCGGGACCGCCAGCGGATGACGAGCAGGTAGAGGACGTCGATCGCGGTCCACAGCACGAGGTAGAACGCCGCGTCCACCGCGTCGGGGAGCAGCGCGATCGGGTACCACAGCACGAGGCTGTACGCCACCGCCAGATACAGCAGCCGGCGCAGCGCCTTCGCCCGGCGGTCCAGCGGCCCCGGCGCGGGGGCACGCAGGATCAGCCACAGGAGCGCGGCCTTCACCAGAGCGGCCCCGAACAGCGCCACAACCGTCGAGGTGGCGAACCCGTCGCTCGCGTCGTAGTCCGCATGGGCCGGCGGCGACCATTCGACGGCCACCCAGAGCCAGGCGTCGCCGAGCGCCAGGCCGGCGACCGTCCCCGCGAGAAGCAGGCCGACTAATCCGACCCTGATAATTCGCCATAAACCATCAGAAGGCACGGGACGCGATCTTAGCGCGGCACCGCCGTACCGGCGGATACAGCGGAACGAGCGGCTCCCGGCCACAAGGATGGGCGCCGGGGCAGTGTCGCGGTGGTCAGGTGGCCTTGCCGGGGGCGATGTAGAGGCTCATGTCGGTGAAGTCGAGGGTGATGTTGTAGGGCTTGAAGAAGCAGTGGAAGAAGGCGGCCGGCACGTCGAACCCCAAGGGGGCGAGCGCGGCCCCCGGATGCGTCTCGCAGTAGATCTCCTTGGCGGTGGCGGTGCCGAGGCGGATCTCCTTCGGGTAGCAGGGGTAGGTGACGGCCGGGTGGCTATGGGCAAAAGTCCCGATCGGGCGGTCGTAGTCGGTACGGATCCCCAATTGCTGCGCCGTGTCCCCGAACACGACCGCGGCGGTCTCGCTCCTTCCGCCGAAGTTCACCCCCACCACCCGTGAGCCGGATCTGGCGAGGCTGCCCCTGCTGTGCAGATATTGCTCGCGGGCCAGCCACAGCGGCAGGGGCCTGGCACCCGCCTGTACGGCCGCGGCGCGTGCCGTCCTGGCCGTTTCGGGGGTGCGGCGGCGCAGGATCAGCGACCGGCCCGCGTAGTCGAAGGTGGTCAGCAGGTGGTAGAAGACCCACGTGCCGATCATGCCGTCGCTTTCGGTGTCGACGTCTTCGCCCGACTCCGTCGACGACCAGCCCACGGGGACGTTGCGCAGCTCGATGCCGCCCAGCTTGAAGGAGTCCAGTATCCCGTAGTACGCCCAGATGACGCCGTTCTCGTAGTCGATCTTCTGGCTGGCGACGGGGCTCAGCCCGGCCTCCTTGGCCACCGACGCGGTCAGGCCCAGATTCGGGGCGCCGGTGTAGAACGTGAAGCGCTTCGGCGGCCCGCCGTTGACCGAGGCCTCCACCAGCGGCATCGGGTCCATCTGCAGCCATGGCAGCCGCGCGACGTCGCCGTGGATCTGGTACGCCGCGCCGCGGACCGCCGCGAACCACTTGGCGTAGCTGTCCTCGCCGGCCGCCCGCCAGTGTGGCGCGGAGAGGGAGAACTTGTCCTGCCGGATGTAGCAGTCGGCCAGGAAGTAGTTGGCGTCCTTGTCGTCGGGGGCCAGCTCGATGGCCATCTTGAGGTACTTTTCGGCGTCGGGGAACCTGTTGGACAGGAGCGCCACATGGCCGCGGCGGCGGGCCGCGTGCAGGTTCGTGGGGTCCTTCTTCAGGATCTCCTCGTAGGCGCGGCCGGCCTGCTCGAACTTCCCGGCCTTGAACAGCGCGTCCGCGTCACCGCCGCCGGCCAGCGCCGTGGCCGCCCCGCCTGACAGCGGCACCGTCGCAGCCGCACCGGCCAGCACCGCCGCGCCCCGCAACACCGAACGCCGGTCCCATTCTCCGTCATGCACCAACACGTTCTCCTTTTTCGTGATCACCTTCGCCGGAGCCTCAAGGCCCCCACCCACTGTCGGCCAGCCGTGTCCCCGCCTCGTCCGCGCCGTGTCATGGTCGTGTGACGGCCGCGACCGAGCCACGACCGAGCCACGACCGAGCCGCGACCGAGCCGCGACCGAGCCGCGCACAAGGGGAGAAGCGTGCTGACCCGCCGGGCGGTCGCGGCTGGACCGGCCGGCTCGGCGCGCCTACGCCGGAGACACGGAGGTGACGCCGCGGCCCGAGGCGCTCGGCCTGCCGGGGGCGCCGGTCAGGAGGACAGGTGCCTGGGCGGCGCGGTGCTCTCGCGTACGACGAGGTCGGTGGCCAGCTCGACCCGGCTCTGCGACAGCTGCTCGCCGTTGGCCAGCTTCAGCAGCATCGAGGTGGCCGCCGCGGCCATCTCGGCGAGAGGCTGGCGGATGGTGGTCAGCGGCGGGATGGCCCACCGCACCGAAGGCATGTCGTCGAACCCGATCACGCTGAGATCGGCCGGAATGCGCAGGCCGAGCCGGTGGGCCGCATGGTAGACGCCGATGGCCTGACCGTCGTTCGTGGCGAAGATCGCGGTCGGCCGGTCGGGAAGGCACAGCATGCGGTACGCCTCGGCCAGGCCACCCTCGATGAAGAAGTCGCCCCGGCCGATCAGCTCCGGATCGGCGGGCACGCCGGCCATGTCCAGGGCGGTTCGGTAGCCGTCGAGACGGGCCCGGCTGGACAGCGCGGAGTCCGGCCCGGTGATGACGGCGATGCGACGATGCCCGAGCTCCAGAAGATGGCGAGTCGCCGTGAGCCCGCCGTTCCAGTTGCCGGCGCCGACCGAAGGGATGTTCCTGGCGGGAGCGTCGGCCGGATCCAGCAGGACCAGCGGGATCTCGCGGCGGGCGAGCTGCTCGTGCTGGAGTTCGGTCAGCCCGGAGAACACCGCGATCACGCCGCTCGGACGGCGCCGCAGCACACCTTCCAGCCAGGCGCCCGCGGCGGTGTGGTCGCGGCGCAGGTCCGAGATCGCCACCGTGAGCTCGTGCTCACGCGCGACCGCCGCCACCCCCTTGGTGATCTCGACGGGATAGTCACCCTCCAGCGCGTGGAAGACCAGCTCCACCAGGGCCGTCGGCATGGAGCGGCGGCGCTGGCGCCGGTAGCCGTGCCGGCGGATGAGCTCCTCCACGGCGGCGCGGGTTTCGGAGGACACTTCGGAACGGCCGTTCACGACCTTGGAGACCGTCGCGGTGGAGACTCCGGCCAGCTCGGCGAGCTGGGCGATGGTCAAAGGGGACGACTCCGCGGTCATGGCGGCAGTCTAGTCAGGGAGGGAGGAGGCGGGCGGTGCCGTCTTTGCCGGACGCCACTCCGCCCGCTGATCTTGTATCCTGCCGGCTCAGCGGGCCCTGGCATGTCACAGGAAGAAGGCGGGATACCCTGCCTTCGGTGCCGCGAACCGCGTGACCGGAGGAGCCGATGCTGGGATGACGGCAGAGCGATCGATGCCCACACAGGACGACGTGCTCGGATACTTCAACACGCTGTCCAACTGGGGACGGTGGGGCGACGACGACGAGCTCGGCACGCTCAACCACATCACCGACGACGTCCGGCTGGCGGCGGCGCGGGCCGTGCGCCACGGCAGGAGCGTGTCGTGCGCGTGGGAGGTTGCCGTACCGAAGGACATGGAGCGGTCGACGACGGCCTGCCCGTGCGCCGCCGACATGCCGGGCGCCGAGAACATGCCGGCGCCCGGATTCCGCAACGACCGGCGCTGGGGCTTCTCGTCCGAGCGGCTCGGCATCACGTTCCACGGCAACACCCTCACCCACATCGACTCGCCGTGCCACATCTTCTGGGACGGCACGATGTACAACGGGCGGTCGCACTCGCTGGTCGACGCCGCAACGGGATCGGCGTGGGGGGCCGTCACGGCGGCGGCGAACGGGATCATCACGCGCGGTGTCCTGCTGGACATCGCGAAGGTCCGCGATGTGCCATGGCTCGAACCGGGGCAGGGCGTGTTCCCCGACGACCTCGAAGAGGCCGAGCGCCGCCAGGGTGTGCGGGTGCGACCCGGCGACGCGGTGCTCCTGCGGACCGGCTACGGCCGCTTCCGGCACGAGTCCGGCGAGCCCGGCGGCTTCACGCAGGCCGGCTGGCACGCGTCCTGCCTGCCGTGGCTGCACGAACGGGAGGTCGCCCTGATCGGCGCCGACACCCCCCAGGACGTCCAGCCGTCGGGGTACGAAGACGTGCTGATGCCGGTTCACGCCGTGAGCCTCGTCGCGATGGGTCTGTGGATGCTCGACAACTGCGACCTGGAGGCGTGCGCGACGACGGCCGCCGAGCTCGGCCAGTGGGACTTCCACCTCGCAGTCGCGCCGGTCCGCTTCGCAGGCACGTCCGGCAGCCCGGTCAACCCGATCGCCACGTTCTGACCGCGGCTCACTCGTCCACGTAACCACCGGCATCGGCAGGCGCGCCGCCGCGGCGGCCCGGAGCGTTCAGCGTCCTCTGCGCATGTACGCGCGGAGCGACAGCGGGACGAAGATCACCAGCAGCGCCGCCGACCAGAGCAGGACAGTGGTCACCGGATGCGCGAGTGGCCAGGCCACGCTTCCGGACGGCGCCCCCGGGTTGCCGAACAGCTCCCGTGAGGCGGCGGTGAGCGCGCTGACCGGGTTCCAGTCGGCCAGGAAGCGCAGCCAGCCCGGCATGCCGCCGGTCGGGACGAACGCGTTCGACAGCATCGTGAACGGCAGGCCCAGCGGCACCATCGCGTCGGCGACCTGGTCGTTCTTCACCGCCAGGCCCACGTAGACGCCCACCCAGCTCAGCGCGTACCGCAGCACGATCATCAGCAGGAACGCCTGGGCGGTGGGGAGCAGGCCGCGGTGCGGCTGCCAGCCCACCAGCAGGCCCGCGCCCACCATGATGGCCAGCATCAGCAGGCCGGTCAGCAGGTCGGCGCCGGTCTGCCCGAACGGCACCGCCAGGCGTGCCATCGGCATGGAGCGGAACCGGTCCATCACCCCGCGGGAGGCGTCGGTGGCCACCCGCGTCATGACCCCCAGCCACGCGGAGAAGGTCACCATCGCGAACAGGCCGGGCATGAGGTACTCGCGGTAGTCGCCGCCGTCCGGCACCCGGATCGCGCTGCCGAAGACGTACCCGAACAGCACGACCATGACGGCGGGGAAGATCAGCGCGGCGATGACCTGCCCGGGCTCCTGCCGCAGCCGTCCCAGCTCGCGGCCGACCAGGGTCAGCCCGTCGGCGAGCGTCCAGCGCAGGCGGCCCAGCGGGGAGGTGAGGGCGGTCATCGGACGGTCTCCTTGCGGTCGGTGAGGCGCAGGAACACCTCGTCGAGGGTGGGGCGGCGCAGGCTCACGTCGGCGGCGGCGACTCCGGCGTGGTCGAGCTCGCGCACGATGTCGGCGAGGCGGAGGCCGGCGGCGGGCAGGGCGACGCTGAGCCGGTCGGCGTCGGTCGCCGCGGGTTCGGTGCCGGCCAGGGTGCCCAGGACGGTCGCCGCCTCAGGCAGCGCGGCGGGGTCTTCGAGGGTGACGTCGAGGCGGTCCCCGATCGTGGCCTTCAGCTCGTCGGGCGTGCCCATGGCGACCACCTGCCCGTGGTCGATGACGGCGATGTCGTCGGCCAGGTGGTCGGCTTCGTCCAGATACTGCGTGGTGAGCAGCACCGTGGTGCCGTCGGCCACCAGCTCGCGGATGCTGTCCCAGATCTCGCCGCGGCTGCGCGGGTCTAGGCCGGTGGTGGGCTCGTCCAGGAAGAGCACGTCGGGGCGCAGGATGAGGCAGGTGATCAGGTCGAGCCGGCGGCGCATGCCGCCGGAGTAGCCGGCCACCGGGCGGTCGGCGGCGTCCATCAGGCCGAAGCGCTCCAGCAGCTCGTCGGCCCGCCGGTGCGCCTCGCGGCGCGGCAGGTGGTAGAGGCGCCCGAACATGCGCAGGTTGCCACGGCCGGTGAGCTTCTCGTCCACGGCGGCGTACTGGCCCGCGAGCCCGATCCGCTCGCGCACCTTGCCGGCCTGGCGGACGACGTCGTATCCGGCGACGCGGGCGTGCCCGGCATCGGGATCGGACAGGGTCGCCAGGATGCGCACCGCGGTCGTCTTCCCGGCGCCGTTCGGCCCGAGCACGCCGCAGACCGTTCCCCTCGGAACGCTCAGGTCCAGGCCTCGTAGCGCATGGGTGCCGCCGAAGGACTTGTGCAGCCCCTCGGCGACCACGATCGGATCCGTCATGATCCCTCCACTGGGTACCTTGTACGCGGTCTTGGCGGCCAGGCTAAGGGACCGGGTACGATGTACGCAACCAGGAGGGGGAGCGGTGCCCGACGCCGAGTACGTGAACATCTGGATGCGACCCGAGCGCCCGGCCTACGGGCCGAAGCCGATCTACAGTCGCGCGCAGATCACCGAGGCGGCGATCCGGATCGCCGACGCCGAGGGGCTGGAGGCCGCCACCATGCGGCGCATCGCCGCCGAGATCGGCGCCGGCGCGATGTCCCTCTACCGCTACGTCCCGAGCCGCGACAACCTGGTCGAGCTCATGGCCGACCGGTTGCAGGGCGAGATCGACGTCACGGGCCTGCCCTCCGGCGACTGGCGGGCCGACCTGACCCGCTACGCCGACGGGCTGCGGGCCATGTGGCTGAGGCACCCGTGGATCGGATCCGTGCAGCGCTCGCTCCCCAGCTTCGGCCCCAACCAGCTGCTCCTGATCGAGCGGCTGATGGGCGTGCTCGACGTCCACGTCTCCATCGACGAGAACCTCGGCCTCATAGCCCTGCTGAACGGCTACATCGAGGGCACCGTCCGCGAGGAGATCAGCTCGGCCATGGAGTTCCGCCGCAGCGGGCTGAGCGAGTCGGAGTGGATGGCGCGGAGCCACTCGTACGTCGACCAGCTGGTGAAGAGCGGCGAGTACCCGATCTTCACCAAGATCGTGATGGAGGCGCGCCAGCCGCACCTGAGCCGCGACGACCAGTTCCGGCACGGGCTCCGGCGCGTCCTCGACTGCATCGCCGCGGCACTCCCGCCAACGGCCGAGGCTGCGACGCCGGCGCACGACTCTCCGAGAGAGCATTGAGAGCTGCGGCTGCGTCCATGGCTGACCGGGACGGGTGCCGCGCGAGGCCCCGGGCACGGCGAATGCTCCCAGACGCCGTGCCCAGAACCGGCTCAGAAGGTGATCGGCAGGGGCTTCTTCGACCCGGCCGTCAGGATCCGGGTCACTTCGTCAGCGCTGCAGCGTCAGCAGGCCCGGCCGGTAGGGCAGGAGGCCGTAGTCGCCGCCGGAGCTGGGGCTGCGGCCCTGGTAGAGGAGCTGCAGGTTGCAGGGGTCGACGGTCATGGTCTGGTCGGCGCTGGTGCGGATCAGCTCGCCGTGGCTGATGTCGTTGGTCCAGGTGGCGCCGCTGTTGGCCTTGCCGGCGAAGGGGTTGCCCTCGGTGGCGGCCTGCGGTGTCCACGAGCCGTTCAGGCTGGTGGCGGTGAACGAGCGGAAGTAGCGGCCCTGCGCCCCGATCGCCTCGACGATCATGAGGTACTTGTTCTGGCCCTGGAGCTTGTAGACCTGAACGGCCTCGAACAGGTTGTTCGTCGTGTCGCTCATGACCACCGTCGAGGTGGCGCCGAAACTGCCCGGGAAGTTGCCGATCGGCATGCTGGCCCGGTAGATCTTGCCGTTGTCCCCGGCGAAGAACAGGTACATGTTCGTGCTGTCACCGATGAGCGTCTGGTCGATGGGGCCCGTGCCGGAGCCGGAGATGCTGCCGGAGAAGAGCGTCTGCTGCGATGACCAGCCGTTGGCGTTGGCAGGATCGCTGGAGGTCCGGTAGGAGAAGGCGGTCCCGCCCCACTGGTAGGCGAGCACCCAGATGTTCCTCGGGGCGAAGTAGAGCAGCGTGGGCGCGACCGTCGAGGAGGACATCGTGTTCTGGCTGGCCGAGGCCATCTCGGACCAGTTGGTGAAGAGGCCGAAGTTCATCGAGCCCCAGCTCGTTCCCGTGTTGTGCGTGGTGGCGTAGACGAGGTGCCTGCCGTTGTAGGGGGCGACGGTGAAGTCCTTGAGCGAGACCCAGCCTGACTTCGGGGTCGCCAGCGAGCCCGTCGAGGACCAGCGGTAGGTCGAGGGCAGGTCGCACGCACCCGGGTTGCCGGTGCCACCGTCGACCTGGACCAGCTGCCACTGCTGGTTGGCGCCGCCCCAGTCGTCGTACTGGACGATGTTGGCGCCGTCGGCGGTGGAGGCTCCCTGCACTTCGAGGGCCTTGTTGCTGTGACGGGAGATGAACCGCACGTAGCCGTCGGAGCTGTCGGCCAGCCGCCACTGCTGGTTGGTGCCGTTGCCGTCGGCCCACTGCACGATCGCGCCGCCGTTGGCGGTGGAGAAGTTGTAGACGTCCAGCACCTTGCCGGAGTGGCGGGACTTGATCCGGTAGTAGCCGCCGCCGGAGTCGACGAACTGCCACTGCTGCTGGTTCTGGTTGTTCCTGCTCCACTGGGTGATGCGGCCGCCGTCGGCGGTGGACAGGTTGTAGACGTCCAGCGCCTTGCCGCTGTTGCGGTTGACCAGCACATACCAGGCGTTGGTGTCCACGGTGGCCGCGCTGGCGGGCTGGCCGGCGACGAACAGGCTCGCCAGTAAGGCGGCCACTGCCGCCAGGACGGACAGGTATCTGAATTTCATGATGTGCTCCGATTCATCCGACTCGGGTAGGGTGCGTGCCTTTCTGGGGCGACGTGTCGTGCCGGTGGTGCGGTCGGGTCGTCCTGCCACGACCCGGCCGGTCAAGGGGTGGTGAGATCGAAGCGGCGCACGGTCACCGCGCCGCCGAGGGACTGGGTGGCGTAGTTGAAGATCCCGAAGCGGTAGCCCATGAAGAACTGCCAGGCGTTGTTCAAGGTGAAGGCCGGGCCGAGGCTCACGAAGGTGCTGCCGTCGGTGCTGTAGGAGAAGCGGGCCTGCCTGCCCGAACCCGGCCGGATGTCGGCGTTGACCCGCAACCAGAGCCGGCCGCCCGAGATGTTCGCGCTCGCCGCCTCCGTGCCGGTGCCGGTGGTCTGCCACGAGCTGTTCATGGTCAGGCCGTTGGTCATCACGACCCGGTTGACGCCGTTGTCGCGTCTGACGCCGATCCAGGCCGACTGGTCGCGCAGCATCGCCAGCCCGGCGCGGTCGCCGTTGGCCATCTGCGAGTAGTCGAGCTCGATCGTCGCCGTGGACGACGGGCCCTGGATGCGGTGGGTCAGCGTGTTGCGGGCGTTGTACAGGTCGCCGGTGACGGTCGCGGTCTGCAGGCGCAGGCCGCTGCCGGTGGAGAAGCGGCTGGTGTCGGGGTTGTGGTTCCATTCCCAGCGGTGGCCGAGAGTGCCCGAGGTGAAGGTGTCGGGGCCGATCATGGACGCCACGGTCCGGCTGGTCTGGATGTTCGGCTTCGGGTAGTTGACGCCCCAGCCGCCGTTCACGGTCTGCACGGCCGGCCAGTCGTCGCTCCAGGTGATCGGCGCGAGCGCCGGCACCCGGCCGCCGGGGTAGGCGTCGACGAACGACATGTAGTACCAGTCGCCGTTCTGCGTCTGGACGAGCCCGCCCTGGTGGGGGACACCGCCGCCGGAGATGGGTCCGGGCATGTTGAGCAGGACCTGGCGCATCTCGTACGGGCCCCACGGCGACGTGGAGCGCAGCACGTACTGGCCGTTGGCGGGGCGGGTCAGCCAGATGTAGTAGTAGCCGTTGCGCTTGTAGAAGCGGGCGCCCTCCAGGGTTCCGACGCTGCTCGGCGTCTGGAACACCTGCTGGGCGCGCACCTGGCTGAGCCCGTCCGCCGAGAGCTGGGCCACGCTGATCGTGCTGTTGCCGTAGGCGACGTACATGGTGTCGTTGCTGTCGATCAGCAGGCCGGCGTCGTAGTAGCAGTTGTTGATCTGCGAGCGCTTGGTCCACGTGCCGTCGACGGCGGAGGCGGTGTAGACGTAGGTCCGGTTGAACTCGACGCAGCCGATCCAGTAGTAGGTGCTGTTGCTGGGCCGGTAGTTCAGGGTCGAGGCCCAGATGCCCTTCACGTACGCCCGGCCGCCGGTGAGATCGTAGGCGCCGGAGCCGAAGTCGAGCCTCGGGACCGAATGCCCGGCGTACTCCCAGTCGACCAGGTTGTAGGAGCGCAGGATCGGTGCGCCCGGCGAGTAGTGCATCGTCGAGGCCGAGTAGTAGTAGGCGTCGCCGACGCGGATGATGTCGCCGTCGGCGAAGTCCTGCCAGACCACCGGGTTGGTGTAGGTGCCGCCCGGATTCGGGTCGCCGCCCACCGGGACGAGCTGCCATTGCTGGTTGGCGCCGTCCCAGTCGTCGTACTGGACGATGTTGGCGCCGTCGGCGGTGGAGGCTCCCTGCACTTCGAGGGCCTTGTTGCTGTGGCGGCTGATGAATCTCACGTAGCCGCCCGCGGAGTCGGCCAGGCGCCACTGCTGGTTGGTGCCGTTGCCGTCGGCCCATTGGACGATGGAGCCGCCGTTGGCGGTGGAGAAGTTGTAGACATCCAGGACCTTGCCGGAGTGGCGGGACTTGATGCGGTAGTAGCCGCCGCCGGAGTCGACGAACTGCCACTGCTGCTGGTTGCCGTTGTTACGGCTCCATTGGGTGATCCGGCCGCCGTCGGCGGTGGACAGGTTGTACACGTCCAGGGCCTTGCCGCTGTTGCGGTTGACCAGCACGTACCACGCGCTGGTGTCGACCGTCGCGGCCGACGCCTGGGGCGTGAGTAACACGCCCACGAGCAGCAGGGACGAGAGAACCGCGAGCACGCGCCGCACAGGAACCTCCAGAGGTTGTTGTGCGCGTCGTGGCGCGCACGTAGGCGGTGGTCGTGTTAGCGTTAACATTTGATCTTGCAGAGCTGCGTGGTCTATTCGGTCGAGTGCGTTGTCGCGGAGTACACCCGACGGTCCGGCCGGCGTCAACGCGGACAGACCCGTGCCGGGCCTGGGTGTTGTCCTCTGAACGCCGTCCCGCCTGGAGTTTCGCCTCGAAAGGGGATCGCGCGGTGAGGCTCACGCAGGTGAAAGTTTCACGAAGGTCTGGTCGAGTAACTTGCGGGGCATTCATGGTTAAGTTGCCGTCGTCGGATGGTGGCTCACCATCCCTCACCAGCCCCTGCACGCGATGGGCTGGCGGTCCGTCGGGCCGGCTGCGTCTCAGGCGGAGCCGGCCTCGTACTTGATCATGATTAAGTTTCTGCCCGGTGAGCGGTTGTCAGCGCGCCGCCGACAGGCCCCGGCGCGTGGCCGGGGGATGTCGGTCGTCGGCGGCGCGGTGTGGCGGCCTGGCCGGCCGCCCTCGGGCCGCTACTACGTCACCGGCGATCTGCTGTTCCCCCGGCGGTGGCGGATGCGGCGCCCGCGTTGTAGGTCCACTTCTGGTTGCTGCCGCCCCAGCAGCTGTAGAGCTGCAGCCCCGTGCCGTTGCCGGTGCCGCCGCCGACCGCGTCGAGGCACAGCCCCGACTGCACGCCCACGATGGAGCCGTCGGAGTTGATGCGCCACTTCTGGTTGTCGCCGCCCCAGCAGGAGTAGATCTGGATCCGGGCGCCGTTGCCCGTGCCCCCGGCGTCCAGGCACTTGCTGCCGTACACCTTCAGCTCTCCGGCGCTGGTCTGCGTCCACTGCTGGTTGGTCTGACCGTTGCAGTCCCACAGCTGCACCGCGGTGCCGTCGGCGGTGCCGGCGCTGGGCACGTCCACGCAGCGGCCGGCGGCCACGCTCCTGATCTGCCCCGTGCCGCCCCCGCCGGGCGGCGGCGTCGTGGTGCCGCCGTTGAGCGCGTTGAGCACCGAGGTGTAGGCGGCCTTCTTGTTGCCGTTGCCGTCGAACAGCAGCGGGGTGTCGCCTGAGCGCCAGGAGTCGCTGTCGCGCACGCCCCACACCGTGATGCCGACACAGCGCGGCACGGCCAGGCAGTCGTTGGTCACGTTGGCGTAAGTAGTGGCCGAGGCGCCCTGGATGTCCAGCTCGGTGATGGCCACGTCGACACCGAGGGCGGCGAAGCTCTGCAGCGTGGTGCGGAAGTTGCTGTTGTACGGGCTGCCGCTGTTGAAGTGGGCCTGGAAGCCGACGCAGTCGATCGGCACGCCGCGGGACTTGAAGTCGCGGACCATGTTGTAGACGCCCTGCGTCTTGGCCCACGTCCAGTTCTCGATGTTGTAGTCGTTGTAGCAGAGCTTGGCGGCCGGGTCGGCGGTGCGGGCGGTGCGGAAGGCCACCTCGATCCAGTCGTTGCCCGTGCGCTGGAGGTTGGAGTCGCGCCGGCCGCCGGAGTTGCCGTCGGCGAAGGCTTCGTTGACCACGTCCCAGGCGTAGATCTTGCCCTTGTAGTGGGCCATGACGCCGTTGATGTGGTCGTTCATCGCCTGGCGCAGCGTGCTGCCGGACAGGGACTGCATCCAGCCGGGCTGCTGGGAGTGCCAGGCCAGGGTGTGCCCGCGTACCCGCTTGCCGTTCTGCACGGCCCAGTTGTAGACCCGGTCGCCCTGGGTGAAGCTGAACTGGCCCCGGTTCGGCTCGGTGGCGTCGATCTTCATCTCGTTCTCGGCCGTCACCATGTTGAACTCACGGTTGGCGATCGTGGTGTAGGCCGAGTCGCCGAGCTTGCCCGCGGCGATGGCGGTGCCGAAGTAGCGGCCGCTCTGCGCGGCCGCCGCGCCCAGCGTGCTCTCCGCGGCATCCGCAGGAAGCGGCGCCGCCAGCGCGGTGATCAGGCCGAGTGCGCCGAGCATGCCGGCGATCAGCGCCCGGCGATGCCCGCCGAGCGGCCGGCGGGCGGTAGGTGGGGACATGGCGTTGATGCTCATGCCTGAGCCTCCATCAGCGAATCATGGGAAGGGAGCGTGCGGGGACACCCCCCGCGGGATCGACGCCGCGCGCACGGGCGTCGTGGCGGCGGCCCCGCCGCGCGCCACCGATCTGGCGGGGGAGATCGCCTCGGGGACTCAGTGTGGGAAGCCCGCCGAAAGTTGTCAAGGAATCAATAAAAACTTTCGGCCGCTCTCGCCCGTTCCTATCCGGGTTGTACTGGGCCTTAGCTCGGCTCACTGCCCTTGAAAGTTTCGGCTTGACAGGTCGGGTGGGAGTCCCAGATGAAAGTTTCATGGCTGCGTTCGCGCTCATCGGCTGCCGCCGCACCCGATAACCCGAGGTGAGCGCGCTCGGCGGCGGCCTGCTCCGATCCGCCGCCGGTCCGGGACTCCTTGACAGTACCTTTCCGCCTCGTATTTGCTCCGTCCCGCCACCACCTCCCATCCCGCCCGAGGAGGAGGAGCCCGACCAGTCAACCGTTTGTTAGCGCTAACAACAGGCGTTTCCTGGACCCGCGCTGACGACCACGGCCCCGGCCCGAGAGAGGCGGAACCATGAGAAGAGGCGCAGCCGATGAGAACGCGTACTAGCAGGTACGCCGGCCTCGGAGCCGGCCTGACAGCTCTGGTCGCGGTCGTGGCCACCGCCCTGTCCATGTTCCTCACGGCCACGCCACGAGCGTCGGCGGCGGCCCTGACCGAAGTGACCAGTTTCGGCGCCAACCCCGGCGGCCTGCGGATGTACCTCTACGTCCCCGACGGGGTGGCGTCCAGGCCGGGCGTCCTGGTGGCGATGCACGGCTGCAACGGCTGGGCTCCGGACTTCCACCGAGGGACCGAGTTCGCCTCGCTGGCCGACCGCTACGGTTTCATCGTCATCTATCCGCAGGCGAACAAGAGCGCCAACGGCCTGTCGAACTGCTTCGACGTGTGGTCCAACGAGGCCCTGCGCCACGGCGGCGGCAGTGACCCGGTGTCGATCGTCTCCATGACGAACCACGTGCTGCAACGCTACAACGGTGACCCGCAGCGGGTGTTCGCCACCGGCTTCTCCTCCGGAGCGATGGAGACCAACAACCTGCTCGCCACGTACCCGGACGTGTTCAAGGCCGGCGCGCCGTTCGCGGGGGTTCCCTACGGGTGCCTCGGGCCCGCCGGGTGCGGGGACAAGACGCCCCAGCAGTGGGGTGACCTGGTCAGGAACGCCTACCCCGGCTACACCGGCCCCCGGCCGCGCGTGATGGCCTGGCACGGCACCGCCGACTCCGTACTGCCGTACACGATGCTGCAGGAAGAGGTCGACCAGTGGACCAACGTGCACGGACTGAGCCAGACCCCCACGTCCACTGACAGCCCGCAGTCCGGATGGACCCGGCGAGTCTTCGGCTCCGGGCAGGTCGAGGCGTACACCATCACCGGCGCCGGCCACGATCTGCCGCGAGCCGGGATGGCCGCTCCCGCCATCCGCTTCTTCGGTTTGGACGGCGGCTCACCCACCGCGACGCCGACTCCCACGTCCGGCGACGGCGCCGGGCAGATCAGGGGCGTGGGCTCCGGGCGGTGCCTGGACGTACCCAACGCCGCCACCGCTGACGGGACTCCGGTGCAGCTGTGGGACTGCAACGGGCGGAGCAACCAGCGGTGGGCCGCCACCTCGGCCGGCGAGATCAGGGTCTATGACAGTAAGTGCCTCGACGCGGCCGGGACCGGCAACGGCGCCAGAATCCAGATCTACGCCTGCTGGGGCGGCGACAACCAGAAGTGGCGCATCAACTCCGACGGCACCATCACCGGGGTGCAATCCGGGCTGTGCCTGGACGCCACCGGCCAGGGCACCGCCAACGGCACCCCGCTCCAGCTCTATTCCTGCCACGGCGGCACCAACCAGAAGTGGACCTGGACGAGATGACGCACATCAAGGTCCCGGACGAGGCGGCGGCACGGCCGCCGCTCCCGGCGACGGCGCTCATGAACGTCGCGTCCTCCCGCCGGCTCGGCCTCACGTCGCGACGCGCTGTGCTGGTGATCGTGGCGCTGCTCTGCGCGGTGGCGATGCTCCCGGGCACGGCCAGGGCGGACAATCCGATCGTCCAGACGATCTACACCGCCGACCCCGCTCCACTGGTGCACAACGGCCGGGTGTATCTCTACACCGGACACGACGAGGACGGCTCGACGTACTTCACCATGAAGGATTGGCGGGTCTGGTCCTCCGCGGACATGGTGAACTGGACCGACCACGGCTCGCCGATGAGCGTGGCCACCTTCAGCTGGGCGAGCGCGGACGCGTGGGCGGGCCAGACCGTCTACCGAAACGGCAGGTTCTACTGGTACGTCCCGGTGAAAGACCGGGCGAGCGGCCAGATGGCCATCGGGGTCGGGGTCTCGAACAGCCCCACCGGGCCTTTCACCGACGCCATCGGGCGCCCCCTCGTCAGGAACGGCGAGATCGACCCCACGGTCCTCATCGACGACGACGGGCAGGCCTACCTGTACTGGGGCAACCCCAATCTGTGGTACGTCAGGCTCAACGCCGACATGATCTCGTACTCGGGCAGTCCCGCTCAGATCCCGCTCACCACCGCGGGGTTCGGCACCCGCACCGGCAACACGAGCCGTCCGACCCTGTACGAAGAGGGGCCCTGGGTCTACAAGCGCAACGGCCTCTACTACAACGTCTTCGCGGCGAAATGCTGCTCGGAGTTCATCGGCTATTCGACGGCCCCGGGCCCCACCGGGCCGTGGACGTACCGCGGGACGGTCATGCCCACGCAGGGCAGCAGCTTCACGAACCACCCTGGCGTCATCGACTTCAACGGCGGGTCCTACTTCTTCTACCACAACGGCGCCCTGCCGGGCGGCGGCGGTTTCACCCGCTCGGTGGCGGTGGAGAAGTTCACCTACAACGCCGACGGAACCATCCCCACGATCAGCATGACGACGACCGGAGCTCCGCAGGCGGGCACCTTGAACCCCTACGTCCGCCAGGAGGCCGAGACGATCGCCTGGGCGTCCGGCGTGGAGACCGAGCCCTCCGGCGAGGGCGGCATGAACGTCGGGTGGATCGAGAACGGGGACCACATCAAGGTCAAGGGCGTCGCCTTCGGCTCCGGCGCGACGTCCTTCAGCGCGCGGGTGGCCTCGGCGACCAGCGGCGGCCGGATCGAGCTCCGCCTGGACGGTGTCAACGGCACGCTGGTGGGGACGTGCACCGTGCCGGGAACCGGTGGCTGGCAGACGTGGACGACGGTCACCTGCCCGGTGAACGGCGCGACGGGCACCCACGACCTGTACTTCAAGTACACCGGCGGCAGCGGCAACCTGTTCAACGTGAACTGGTGGCAGTTCACCGGCGGCACTGGCGGCACCGGCGGGAACCTGCTGACCAACGGCGACCTGGAGAGCGGCACCACGGGTTGGGCCGCGTCCGGCGGAACCCTGTCGTCGGTCACCAGCCCGGTGCACGGCGGCGGGCGGGCGCTGTCCATCGCCGGACGCACGGCGTCATGGAACGGCACCACCCAGGACGTGACCGCCAAGCTCACCAACGGCACGAGCTACACCACGAGCGTCTGGGTCCGATCGCAGAGCGGCACGCCCAGCGCGAAGGCGACCTTGGCGATCACCGCCAACGGCACGACGAGCTACCTCCAGCTCACGCCGGCGGCGACGGTGAGCTCCGGCGGCTGGACCCAGCTCACCGGCACGGCGACCGCGTCGTGGAGCGGAACGCTGACCGGCGCCACCTTCTACGTCGAGACGGCGGCGGGCACCGACGGCTTCTTCATCGACGACGCCTCCTTCCAATGATCCCGAGCACCCTCACCAGCTCGTCGTACGAGGAGGAATCAGATGCGTAAGATCATCCGATCGACGCTGGCGGCCTTACTGGCCGCCGGTTCCCTGGTCGCGATCGGCGGTACGTCGTCACCGGCCGTCGCGCTGGACAACGGGCTCGCCCGTACGCCGCAGATGGGGTGGAACGACTGGAACACCTTCTTCTGCAACATCAATGAGAGCCTCATCCGGCAGACCGCGGATGTCATGGTCTCCAGCGGCATGGCGGCGGCGGGCTACAAGTACGTCAACATCGACGACTGCTGGTCCACCATGAGCCGCGACGCCAACGGCGACCTGGTGGCGGACCCGCAGAAGTTCCCCAGCGGCATGAAGGCCCTGGCGGACTACGTCCACGGCAAGGGGCTGAAGCTCGGCATCTACTCCTCGGCGGGGACGACCACGTGCGCGGGGTACCCGGCCAGCCTGGGTTACGAGCGGCGCGACGCCGCCCTGTGGGCGTCGTGGGGGATCGACTATCTCAAGTACGACAACTGCGGCGACCATCAGGGCAGGAGCGGGCAGCAGCGCTACACCGCCATGCGTGACGCGCTGGCCGCCACGGGCCGCCCGATCGTGTACAGCCTGTGCAACTGGGGCCAGGAGAGCGTGTGGACCTGGGGGATGCCGGTGGGCAACTCCTGGCGCACGACGGGCGACATCGCCGCGAACTGGAACTCCGTCATGGGCATCCTGGACCAGCAGGTCGGGCTCGAGGCGTACTCGGGGCCGGGAGGCTGGAACGACCCCGACATGCTGGAGGTGGGCGTCGGCGCGCTCACGGCGACCGAGGGACGGGCGCACTTCAGCCTGTGGTCGCTGCTGAACGCTCCGCTCATCGCCGGCAACGACATCCGGTCGATGAGCGCCGAGACCCGCTCCATCCTGACGAACACCGAGGTCATCGCGGTCAACCAGGACTGGGGCGGCAGGCAGGGCCACAAGATCAGCGACAGCGGGAACCTGGAGGTCTGGCGCAAGCCGATGGCCAACGGCTCGGTCGCGGTCGTCCTGCTCAACCGGGGCACCTCGACCTCGACGGTCTCCACCACCGCTTCGGCCCTGGGCTTGGGCTCGGCGTCCGCCTACTCGGTGCGTGATCTCTGGGCGCACACGACGTCCTCCTCGTCCGGGACGATCAGCGCGTCGGTGCCCGGGCACGGGGCGGCCATGTACATCGTCACCGGAGGGGGCATCGTCCCCACTCCCACGGTCGCGATCAAGGGAGTGGGCTCGGGCCGGTGCCTGGACGTCACCGGCGCCTCGCAGGCCAACGGCGCGCAGGGGCAGATCTGGGACTGCAACGGCCAGCCCAACCAGCAGTGGACACCCACCGCTAGCGGTGAGCTGCGGGTCTATGGGAACAAGTGCCTGGACGCCTACGACCAAGGCACCGCGAACGGCACCCAGGTGATCATCTGGGACTGCAACGGGCAGACCAACCAGCAGTGGCGCCTCAACGCCGACGGCACGATCGCCGGAGTGCAGTCGGGCCGGTGCCTGGACGTGCCGAACAACGCCACCGCCAACGGCACCAAGCTGGTCATCTGGTCCTGCAACGGCGGCGCCAACCAGCGCTGGACCCGCACCTGAGTACCCGGTAGCGCGGAGCCGGGGACGGGGGCAGCGGTGACGGCCTGGTGGCCCGCGACGGTGATCGAAGCCGCCGCACCGCCGGGCCGTCACATCTTGCGGCTCGGCACCGGCGGCTCGTGGTCGGTCAGGGCCACCGCCGAGCCGCGGATCTCGATGCCGCGCACCACCCATGGGTCCACCGAGGCCAGGTCGTCCACGACGAACGAGGTCATCGGGCCGGCTCAGGGCTGCGTGTCGAGCCACTCCCGGAAGGCGGGTCCGGCGAGTTTGGCGTGCGGGCTGGGCAGGAAAGCGCCCTCGGCGGCAATCTCGGCATCGGGCATGCCAGAGCCGTCCGTGCCGACGACCTTGATGCCTCGGCGGGCGCCGAGGAGTGCGGCCGCCTCCGCCAGGGTCTCCTTCCGTGGGCCGGCGACCTCGGGGATCGGCGTCCCCGGAGCGGGCGCGCCGGGGTCGAGGGCCAGGTCGACCAGTTCCTCGGCCACGGCGCGGCAGGCCACGAGCTGGGTGGGCAGAGCCGGGACGAAGGCGACATCACCCTGCTGCCAGTCCAGCAGCCGGCCGACGAACTCGTGGAACTGCGCGGCCCGCAGAATGCGGACAGGGAGCGGGCCGGCCAGGAGGAGCTCCTCGTGCGCCTGCTTGGCGGCGAGGAAACCGGCGGTGGCCTTGTCGACGCCGATGATGGACGCCACGGTGATCCGGGCGACCCCCGCCCTCTGGCCGTGGTCGTGCAGATTGCGGGCCGACGTGCGGAAGAACTCCGTCGCCGCCTCCTGCTCGGAGGCGTGCCACGAGGCGACGTCGATGATGACGTCCACCCCGGTGAGCGCCTCGGCCAGGCCCTCACCGGTGATGATGTCCACGCCGGTGGCTCGTGACATCGGCACGACGTGGTGCCCCCGTTCGGTGAGGACGCCGGCGACGTGGCGTCCCAGCCGCCCGGTCGCTCCGGCCACTGCGATCTTGTTGATGTTCATGCTTGATGCCTTTCTTACTCGCTGTAGTTCTGGCCGGGGGGCATGCCGGGGATCGGCTTGGCGATGAGAGCGGCGGGGGTGAAGAAGCCGATGTGGGCGATCGCCATGATGAGCGTCCAGAGCGCCTTGTCGTCGTAGTGCGCGGACGCCCTGGCGTGCAGCTCGTCCGGGACGCGCTCTCCGGACGGATTCGGCGACAAAACGGCCTCCACCAGCTCCAGCGCGACCCGTTCGGCGTCGGTGAAGTAGGTGGCGTCCCGCCAGGTCGCCACGGCGGTGATGCGCTCCTCCGATTCGCCTGCCCGGCGGAGGTTGCCGGTTTCCCTGATGGTGAAGTACGTGCTGCCGAGCAGTTGCCCGGCGCGCAGCTGCAGCAGGTGGATGGTGGCCTGCGGGATCGAGCCGTTCTTCATGACCTGGTGCAGTCCTTCGGCGACCACCGCCAGCTCTGGGACGAACGGGAGGGGGTTGGGCATGCGCGACCGGAGGCCGGTCGGGGTGGGTGCGGACATGGCGAGGGCTTCCCTTCTTCACACTCGGCTCGTGGTGTCGCGGGCCGCACGGATCGTTCGTGCGGCGTTCTGACGAACACCAGACGCCGGCCATCCGCCCCCCGTAACAGCGCCGTGGTGTGACGTGGACCACCGATCGCGGGTGTTACAAAACGGTCGGAAGCGGCGTCTTGTGCATGTGGTAGAGCTGAGTGCGGACAGGCAGGGGCCAGGCATGAGCGAGCGAACGACGGACACACCGGGGCCGCCCGGCCGTGCCGACCGCGTGGACTCCGCCACCGAGGCGTTCGTCGCCCACCGCAACCTGCTGTTCACCGTCGCCTACGAGATGCTCGGCTCGGCCGCCGACGCCGAAGACATCCTGCAGGAGACCTGGCTGCGATGGGTGGACGTTGACCTTGACGTTGTGCGGGAGGAGCGGGCCTACCTGGTGCGGATCGTCACCCGGCAGGCGCTGGACCGGCTGCGGGCGCTCGGCCGGCGTAAGGAGTCCTACGTCGGACCGTCGCTGCCCGAGCCGTTGCTGACCGCCCCTGATGTGGCCGAGGACGTGGAGCTGGCCGACAGCGTCTCGATGGCGATGCTGCTGGTGCTGGAGACGCTCCAGCCGGTCGAGCGGGCGGTGTTCGTGCTGCGCGAGGTCTTCGAGCTGGATTACGACGAGATCGCCGAGGCCGTCGGCAAGAGCCCGGCCGCGGTCCGGCAGATCGCCTATCGGGCCCGGGCGCACGTCGCCGCGCGCCGGCCACGCGGCACCGGCTCCCCGGCTGAGCACCGGGCCGCGCTCCAGGCTTTCCAGCGCGCGGTCGAGACCGGCGAGCTGCAGAGCCTGCTCGACGTGCTCGCGCCGGACGTCGTCGCCCTGAGCGACGGGGGCGGTGTCAAGCATGCCCTGCTGCGGCCCGTCGTGGGGGCTGACCACGTTGCCCGCTTGCTCGCCGTCGGCTGGTGGAAGCGCGACGCGGAAAGGTCGACTGAGCTGGTGCAGATCAACGGCGGCCCGGGGCTGCTCGTCCGGGTCAACGGCGAGATCGACGGCGTGGTGGCGGTGCGGGTGGAGAACGGCTACGTCACCGGCGCCTACCACGTGCGCAATCCCGAGAAGCTGTCGCGTATCGAACAGCAGACCGCCGTAAGCCGCTGAGAACGTGCCGTCGGCCGCTCCCACTCCCACCGGTCACCGACAATGATCACAGGGCCTGGATCACGATGGGTCTTCGGTGGGGAGTTCGAGGCGGCGGAAGATCCGCCACAGGGCCAGGTCGTAGAGGGTCTTGGCGGTCCCGGCGATGAGGAACGGCCAGGCCAGGCCCAGGGGTTGCAGCAGCCCGGCCAGCACGGGACCGGCGGGGCGGGTCAGGGAGCGGGCGGTGTTGGTGACGGCGGCCGTGGTGGTGCGCTCGGTGGGCGGGACCATGGCCATGACGTAGGCCTGGCGGGTGGGCACGTCCATCGAGGACAGGCAGGCGCGGGCCAGCAGCAGCCCCGCGGCCACCGGGAACCCCGGGGCGAAGGCGACGCCGACGAGCAGCAGGTTGCTCGGCAGGTGGGTGAAGACCATCGTGTTCAGCAGCCCGATCCTGGCCGCGATGACCGGCGCGAGCAGGAAGGAGGCGGTCTGCAGGGCGGCACAGCCCGCGAACAGCAGCCCGATGCTCGCCGTGTCGGCCTGGTAGTGGACACCCAGCCAGTAGGCCAGGTAGGCCTGCACGACGAAGCCCCCGGCCAGGCTGTCCACGGCGAACAGCGCCGCCAGCCGGACCACGACCGGGCGGGGCCGGACCGGTGCGGAGACCTGGACCGAGGCCACCTCGAGCGCGGCGGGCAGCCGTAGGGCCAGCAACGCACCGGCCACGCCCACGGCCAGCAGCACCCCGCCGAGCAGCGACCGCGCGGGCGGGAGCGCGCCCAGCAGCGCGCCGGCGGTCCCGGCGATGGCGGCGACGGCGTTGTAGAGACCGAAGCCGCGCACGGCCACGCCGCTGCCGTCCAGCAGGACCTGCTCCACGGTGGTGAACGGCCCCGACTCGACCACCTCGACCGACAGCGCGCCGGACAGGGCGGCCAGGCTGAGCAGCCACACCGGAGCTCCGGCCGCGATCAGCGACCCGCACAGGGCCAGAGCCAGGTAGAGCACGGCATAGGAGCGGCGACGGCCGAACCGGTCACCCCAGCGGCCCAGGGCGATGCTGGCCAGCGCGCCCCCGGCCATCACGGCGGCCAGCACGAGACCGACCCCTGCGGCCTGCAGCCCCTCGGCCCGCAGCAGCGTGGCGAGCTGGACGGCGGCCAGGCCGTACGCCAGACCGCGTAAGGCCTGCGCTGCGAAGATCAACCGTGCGGCGCTCACGCGGTCTCCCCGCCGAGCAGCGGCCCGCGGCGGAGGAGCTCGTACGGCGGGCCGGCCAGAGCCGGCACCCGGTCGTCGCCGCAGATCACCGGCAGGCCGCGCAGGGCGACACCGAGACCGGGCGCCTCGGGCGCGTCGAAGCGCTTATCCTCGAAGCCGGCCTCACGCACGATCCCGGCCGCCTCCCTGGAAGGCGGCGCAGGCACCGGAGCGGCCCGGCTTGGCACGATCAAGCACCCTCCTGGGGTCGCGGGTCTACGGCGTGCGGGTGGGAGCCGCGCCGACCCAGCGGTGGTAGGCGTCCACGTCCACGTTGCTGCCGCACACGATGGTGACCACGTGCCGGCCGGCGAAGCGGTCACGGTCTTCGAGGATCGCCGCGATGCCGAGCGCGGCCGACGGTTCGACGACGAGGCCGGCGTGGTCGAGGAGCATTCGCATACCGGCGATGATCGACGACTCCTGGACCAGGACGGCGTCGTCAGCGACCAGGAGGAGGTCGTCCAGGACGGCCGGGATGGGACACCGGCCGGCGACGCCGTCGGCGATGGTGTCGGTCGAGTCGGTGGTGACGACGCGCCGTTGGCGCCAGGAGCGTGTCATCGCCGGTGCGCCCAGCGGCTGGACGCAGATCACCTCGACGTCGGGCGCCAGGGCCTTCATCACGTGACCCACGCCGGTGGCCAGCGCCCCGCCGCCGAGAGCGATCAGGACGGCGTCGAACGGCGGCGCGGTCTCCACCAGCTCCAGGCCGATGGTCGCCGCGCCCTCGCAGGTCTCGATGTCCAGGCTGTCTTCCACCAGCCGGATGCCGTCGGCCCGCGCGATCGCCGCCGCCCGCTCGCGAGCCATGTCGAAGTCGCCGTCCACCAGCTCCAATTTGGCGTCCAGCGCGCGGATGCGATCGAGCTTGGCCGCCGGCGCGAAGCGGGATGCCACGACGGTGACGTCGAGCCCCCGGCCGCGACCGGACCAGGCGAGGGCTTGGCCCAGGTTGCCCGCGCTGGCGCACACCACGGCTCGCGAGCCGTTGCCGTCGAGCAGGCTCGCGACCAGCTCGGTGCCGCGGGCCTTGAAGCTGCGTACCGGGTTCGCCGTTTCGAGCTTGATGCTCACCGCGCACCCGAGATCGGGCTTCAGCGCCTCGCAGCGATACAGCGGAGTGTTGCGAAAAATCGGGTCGATCATCTGGCGAGCTGCTTGGATCCGAGCGGTGTCGAGGCGCGTCTCCTGCATGGCACAGCAGCGTAGCGCCGCCGGCGCCGTTCTCTGGGTGATCGTCCAGGATCGTCCCGTCTGATCCGACACACCGCTTTCCGCCTCTGAACGCTCCGGCTGATGGGCGGCAGCGCCACACTGGGCGAAGGGGAGGTGGTGCGCGTGAGCGCTGACAGGCTGCGGCGCAAGCCGTACGAGAAGCGGTTGTTCCAGTTCCAGTCGGAGCTGGTGAAACTGCAGGAGTGGGTGAAGATGGAGGGCCGCCGCCTGGTGGTGGTCTTCGAGGGACGGGACGCCGCCGGGAAGGGCAGCACGATCAAGCGGGTGGCCGAATACCTCAACCCGCGCGTGGCCAGGATCGCCGCGTTGCCCGCGCCCACCGAGCGGGAGCGGACGCAGTGGTATTTCCAGCGGTACGTCGAGCATCTGCCCGCCGCGGGGGAGATCGTGCTGTTCGACCGCAGCTGGTACAACCGGGCCGGTGTCGAGCGGGTGATGGGCTTCTGCACGCAGGAGGAGTACACCCGGTTCCTGCACCAGTGCCCGATCTTCGAGCGGCTGCTGGTGGAGGACGGGATCCTGCTGCGCAAATACTGGTTCTCGGTCAGTGACGCCGAGCAGGAGCGGCGGTTCCGGGCCCGGCTGGAGGACCCGATGCGGCGCTGGAAGCTGTCGGAGATGGATCTGGAGTCGATCACGCGGTGGGAGGAGTACTCCCGCGCCAAGGACGAGATGATGATCCATACCCATATCCCGGAGGCGCCGTGGTACGAGGTGGAGAGCGAGGACAAGCGGCGGGCCAGGATCAACATGATCTCCCACCTGCTGTCCACGGTTCCCTACCGGGAGGTGCAGCGCACGCCGCTGGAGATCCCGCCCCGGCCCGCCCCGACGGGCTACCGGCGCCCGCCGCGCCTGGAGACGGCGGTGCCCGACGTGACGGACGACCTCTCCTAGCGAGCTCCCGCTACGTGCGGTCACCCCCGCCCTCGGAAGGGTCGCCGCCGAGCGGCCGTGCATCCGCCGCACGTCAAGCCCGGCCGACCGCGCCCGCCTCTCCGGGTCATCGGGCGCCGAAGGCGGTCCTGGAGTCCAGGATGCCGGCGACAGCCCGCGGCGGCGGCGGAGCGCGGGCAGCGCTTCGTGCGGAGGTGGCCGGCGGATCCTAGGCGTGGGGGGCAGCGTCGGCCGCCGGCGTGTCCAGCACCTGGAAGAGCGCCGTGACGCATCGGGCAAGATCCTCCGGGGGCGCCTCGACGAGGGCCGTCGTGCCCAGGACGCGGCGCATCAGCCACACTCCCGCCTGTACGCCGAGCATCAGCTCGGCCCGCATGCCCGCCCCGGCGCCGGAGAGCTCCTCGTTGAGATGTCGTCCGGCATGCCGTGTG
The DNA here is from genome assembly GCF_005889725.1 of Nonomuraea zeae. Lineage (GTDB taxonomy): Bacteria > Actinomycetota > Actinomycetes > Streptosporangiales > Streptosporangiaceae > Nonomuraea > Nonomuraea zeae. The sequence goes on along the minus strand of NZ_VCKX01000016.1, from coordinate 35,409 downwards.
ATCGCTTCGCGCATGATCTCCGCTGCCCTCGGGCTGGCGGCCGATCTGAGCATGAGCAGGAACGGCCCGAGCTCCTCGGCCTCGGGCGCCGTCCGCGCCACGAGCGTCCGCGCGGTCCGCCCGGCCAGCTCCGCCCCCGTGCCGGTGATGACGGTGCGCGGGGCGAAGGCGACGTCGACCGCTTCGGCGAACAGCTGTTCCTTCGATCCGAAGTAGCGGTTGATGAGCATCGCGGTCACGCCCGCGCCCCGGGCGATGTCGCGTACTCCCACCCCGTCGTAACCATGCCGGGTGAAGGCGGCGATCGCGGCGTCGAGGATGGCCTGCCGGGTGGCGGCGGCGTCGCGCCGGCGCCGGTCGGGTGCAGAATCGTCACTCATTCTACAAGTGTATACTTTCGGCTAAGTCTACGACTGTAGACAACTGAATGCGGGGGGATCCATGGATCTGCAACTGACGGGAAAACGAGTGCTGGTCACCGGCTCCAGCTCGGGTCTCGGTGAGGCCATCGCCAAGGCGCTGGCCGCCGAAGGGGCCGGCGTCGTCGTCCACGGCCGCGACCGCATCCGCGCCGAGGCCGTCGCCGCCGCCATTCGGACGAGCGGTGGTGACGCCGAGGCCGCCATCGGCGACCTGGCCGCCGATGCGGGCGCTGACGCCGTGGCCGAGGCCGCGCTGAGCGGCGGGCCGATCGACATCCTGGTCAACAACGCCGGCGCCTATCCGCACCTCTCGTGGGAGAACGCCTCCGCCGCGGACTGGCGCCAGACCTACGAGGTCAACGTCATCTCCGGGGTCCGCATGATCCAGCGGATGGTCCCCGGAATGCGCGAACGCGGCTGGGGCCGGGTCATCCAGATCGGCGGCGGGCTCGCCCTGCAGCCGATCGCGGACATCCCGCACTATTCGGCGACCCTGGCCGCCCGCCACAACCTCACGGTCTCCCTCGCCCGCGAGCTGCAAGGCAGCGGCGTCACCGCCAACACCGTCGCCCCCGGCGCGATCCTGGTCGACGCCGTCCAGCAGTTCGTCAGCGATATCGCTCCCGCACGGGGGTGGGGCGAGACGTGGGAGGAGATCGAACCCCACGCGATCGAGACCCTGGCGCCGAACGACATCGGCCGGTTCGGCCGGGCGGAGGAGATCGCCGCCGCCGTCCTGTATCTCGCCGGGCCGTTCGCCGACTACGTCACCGGCACCACGCTCCGGGTGGACGGCGGCACCGTCAAAGGCGTCCACTGACACGCCACCGCGTGCGAGGCATTCGCAGGCGGCCTGCCGGGCGCGAGGCTTTCGCAGGCGGATCATCGTCACCGGCGGCGCCTCCGGGATCGGCCTGGAGACCACCCGGGCTCTCCAGGCGGCGGTGGCCGAGGTCACCGTCGCCACCCGCAACCCTGCCGGTGACCAGCGGGCTTTGGACCTGAGCGAACTGGGCTCGGTGCGCGCGCTCGTCACCGGCCTGCGCGACAACCTGTGCCAGGCCGGCGACGCGCAGGTGGTCGTGGTGAGCTCGGGCGCTCAACGGCTCGCGCCGTTCGGCTTCGACGATCCGCAATTCGAACGCCGCACGTACGATCCCTGGGTCGCGTACGCGCAGTCGAAGACGGCCGGCGCGCTGCTCGCGGTCGGCCTCGCCCGGCTACATCCACACCAACCTGCAGCGGCACGTCGATCAGGGCACCATGCGGGCGATGGACGACGAGAGGCACCTCCTGACTCCGGACTACTTCAAGAATCCGGGGCAGGGCGCCGCCACCTCGGTGCTGCTCGCCGCGTCCCCCGCTGCTGGACGGCGTGACCGGCCGGTACTTCTCCGACAACCAGGAAGCCGAGGTGGTGCCGGGCGGCCCGGATGCCGACGCGGGCGTCGCGGCCTGGTCGGTGGATCCGGCCGCCGCGGATCGGCTCTGGGGCTACGCACTGGCGGCAGCGGCGGAGCGCTGATCGAGCGCCGGGTTGCGGACGTGCTCCGGCGGAGGACCTGGATGAAGGCCGGCGCCGCGTTCCTGGGGCCGGGCCTCGATGGGACCAAGGTCCTTCGAGGTAGGGCCGCACGACCCTTTGGCGCGGTGCCGGTGCCGGGGAAACCTTGTCCACCATGGACGTCCTGGACCTTTCCCGCTGGCAATTCGGCATCACGACCGTTTACCACTTTCTGTTCGTGCCGCTCACGATCGGTCTGTCGATCATCGTGGCCGGGCTGCAGACCGCCTGGTACCGGACGAAGAAGCCGGAGTACCTGCGGCTGACCCGGTTCTGGGGCCGGCTGTTCCTCATCAACTTCGCGATGGGCGTGGTGACCGGGATCGTGCAGGAGTTCCAGTTCGGGATGAACTGGAGTGCGTACTCGCGCTTCGTCGGGGACGTGTTCGGGGCTCCGCTGGCGATGGAAGGGCTGCTCGCGTTCTTCCTGGAGTCCACCTTCCTCGGTCTGTGGATCTTCGGGTGGGACAAGCTGTCTCCCAAGCTGCACCTGGCCACGATCTGGCTGGCGGCCATCGGCACGAACATCTCGGCCTACTTCATCCTCGCGGCCAACTCGTGGATGCAGCACCCGGTCGGCTACCGGATCAACAACGGCCGGGCGGAGCTGACCGACATCTGGGCCGTGCTGACCAACTCGACCACCCTGGTGACCTTCCCCCACGTGCTCTTCGGGGCGTTCCTGACCGCCGCGGCCTTCGTGCTCGGCGTCAGCGCCTGGTATCTGCTGAAAAAGCGTGACACGTCGCTGTTCCGGACCTCGGCGCGGCTGGCCCTGGTCGTGGGGCTCGTCTCCGCGGTGGGAGTGTCGTTCTCCGGTCACTGGCAGGCGCAGATCATGACCGAGCAGCAGCCGATGAAGATGGCCGCGGCCGAGGCGCTGTGGGAGGACGAGAAGTCGGCGGGCTTCTCGCTGTTCGCCGTCGGCGACGTCGAGAACGGCCGCAACCACATCAACCTGCAGATCCCGTACGGCCTGAGCCTGCTGTCCACGAACACGCTGGACGGCGAGGTCGAGGGCATCAACGACATCCAGGCCCGCTACCAGCGGCTCTACGGCCCCGGCGACTACCGGCCGGTCGTCGGCCTGGCGTACTGGTCGTTCCGGCTGATGATCGGCTTCGGCGCGCTGTCGGCGCTGCTCGCGGCGGCCGGGCTCTGGCTGACCAGGCGCGGCCGGCTGCCCGCGGGCCGCTGGGCCTACCGCCTGGCCATCGCCGGGATCGGCCTGCCCTTCCTGGCCAACAGCCTGGGCTGGATCTTCACCGAGATGGGACGCCAGCCGTGGACCGTCTTCGGGCTGATGCGCACCGCCGCGGCCGTCTCGCCCAGCGCGGACGTCACGTCGGTGGCCATCACGCTCGTCGGGTTCACCCTCGTCTACGCGGTGCTCGCGGTCATCGAGGTGCGGCTGCTGCTCAAGTTCATCCGGATCGGGCCGCACGAGCAGGCCGAGCCGGAAGCTCCCATCCCCGCCCTGAGCTACTGAAGGACGTCTGCGCCATGGAACTGACCACTGTCTGGTTCGTACTGATCGCCGTGCTGTGGACCGGCTACTTCGTGCTGGAGGGCTTCGACTTCGGGGTCGGCATCCTGCTGCCCTTCCTGGGCCGTACCGAAGCCGATCGGCGCACCATCGTGCGGACGATCGGCCCGGTGTGGGACGGCAACGAAGTGTGGCTGCTCGTGGCCGGCGGGGCGACGTTCGCCGCCTTCCCCGAGTGGTACGCCACCCTGTTCAGCGGCTTCTACCTGCCGCTGTTCCTGATCCTGCTCGCGCTGATCGTACGCGGGGTGGCGCTGGAATATCGCAGCAAGAGCGACAGCACGCGAGGCTGGGACCGGGCGTTCTTCTGGGGCTCCCTCGGGCCCGCGCTCCTCTGGGGCGTGGCCTTCGCCAACATCGTGCGCGGCGTCCCGCTGGACGCGGCGCACGAGTTCACCGGCACCCTGCTCACCCTGCTCAACCCCTTCGCCCTGCTCGGCGGCGTGGCCACGCTCCTGCTGTTCACCCTGCACGGCGCGATCTTCCTGGCCCTGCGCACCACCGGGGAGCTGCGCCGAGGCGCCACCCGGATCGCCAGAACGCTGGCGCCGATCGTCCTGCTCGTGGTGGTGGCCTTCCTCATCGCCTCCGACGGCGGCAAGCCCGTCTGGTGGGCGGCGGTCGTGGTGGCCGCGGCCGGGCTGGCCGGTGCGCTGGCCGCGACGCTGCGCGGCAGGGACGGGTGGGCGTTCGCCTCCAGCGCGCTGGCCGTCGTCGCGTTCACCGCCGCCCTGTTCACCGGTCTGTGGCCGAACGTGCTGCCCGCCCTCGACCCGGCCAACAGCCTCACCGTGACCAACGCCGCCTCCACCCCGTACACCCTGACGGTGATGACCTGGGTCGCGGCCATCTTCACCCCGGTCGTACTGGCCTACCAGGCCTGGACCTACTGGGTCTTCCGCCGCCGCCTCACCGGCACGCCGACCGGCCCGCAGAACCCGGGACCTTCAGCACTCACCCCGGTGAACGAAGGGTGACGAGGCGCGCGGCGGGGATGGGGGTGGCCGGCAGCAGCGCGCCGACACTGACCACGCCGAGAGCGGCCGGCAGCAGGGGCAGGCTGGGGTGGCTGCGGAAGAACGGGACGCGGCGGGTGCGGATGGCGAAGATCACCAGGGTCTGGGGGATGGCGAGGTTCTGCTCCAGCAGGAGCACATCGGCGGCGTCCTTGGCGACGTCGGTGGCGGAGTCGACCGAGATGCCGACGTCGGCGGCGTGCAGGGCGATGGCGTCGTTGACGCCGTCGCCGAGGAAGGCCACGTCCAGACCGCTCCGCCGCTGCACGCGCACGATGCGGGCCTTGTGCTGGGGGCTGATCCTGGCGAAGATCGTGGTCTGGTCGATCAGCTCGGCGAGCCGGGCGTCATCGGCGGCCTCGACATCGGCTCCGGTGAGCACCCGTGCGGCGGGCAGGCCGAGATCGGCGCAGAGTTTGGCGGCCACGGCCGGATTGTCGCCGGTGAGGACTTTGACGGTGATGCCGAGCTCGGCCAGGCGGCCCAGCGCGTCGCGGGCGCCGGCCTTGGGCGGGTCGAGGAACACCAGCAGGCCGCGGAAGGCCAGGTCGTGCTCGTCCGCAGGGGTGAGCGTGTCCTGGCCGGGGGCGTCGCGGGTGGCCACGGCGATCACCCGGTCACCCGCGGCGGAGGCTTCGGCCTCGGCGCCGCGCCCGCGGGCGTGTTCGTGATCAGGAACGGAGACGCGCGCTGGCGGCCGGCCATCGACCTCAACAAGATCATCGTCGGCGGGCAGACAGTGGCCGTCGTCGCCTGCTGACCGCGCGGTCCATCGTCCGGATGCGGTCCTCGGCCTGTTCACGCAAGCGTTAGTGACATTCGAGGACGTCGGCATGGGGATGGGCGTTTCCGGCTGGCGGCTGGGCCCGAGCCGTCTCTGACTTCCTCGGCGCTCTGACGTGCCCAAGGTGTTCACCGGCGGCAACACACTGGTGAACGCGGTCGAAGACGAGACGCGACGCCACCTGCCGCACACCGAGGACATCCCGCTCGCCCTGCTGGTTTGCCCGGTAGGGTCCGTCGCTCATCAGGGCTGCGGGTCGGACGAATCCCGGCGCAGCAGCATCGCACGGCGCAGGATGTGCTGGAGGTCGTCGATGGTGATCATGCCGGTGACGTGACCGCCCTCGACGACGACCGCCACGAGCCGGCCGATGGGCCGCAGCCCTGTCAGCTCGGTGGCGGGGGCATCGGGCGCGAGCACGTTGCCCCCGGGCAGCGGGGTCATGACCGAGCGGACCTGCAGCTCATCGCGACGGTGCGCGGGCACGGCGATGATCTGGTCGGCGGTGATGACGCCGACGGGCTCGCCCGCGAGCTCCACTACGGGGAAGACGTCCTGATCGGAGTCGGCGACGGTTTGCTCGGCACAGGTCTGCAGGCTCTGCCACGCCTGGGCGCACGCGGGCGACGGATGCATGACTTCGGCGGCCGTCGCGCTGCTCAGGGCGCCGCGCACCAGGTGGGCGGTTCCTTCGGCCCTGGCGGCCGAGGTGAGGAACCAGCCGATCAGCAGGGTCCAGATGCCGTTGCTCAGGCTGATGAAGAGGATCTCGATGAAGCCCACGCCCATGAACGCCATACCGAGCGTACGCCCGGTGCGGACGGAGGCCATCTCGGCCCGGTTCCGATCGTGGTAGCGGCGCCACAACAGGGCGCGCAGCACGCGGCCGCCGTCCAAAGGGGCGCCGGGCAGCAGGTTGAACACGGCCAGCACGCCGTTCATCGTGGCCAGCCAGAGCAGTGCCTGGGTCAGCAGGGGGGAGGCGTTCAGGGCCTCGCCGATGAGGTACCCGCCGCCCAGCAGCAGGCCGGCGGCCAAGCTGGCGGCGGGCCCGGCGGCGGCGATGACAAGGTCGGCCTTGGGATCCGGCGGCTCCTCCGTAAGTTCGGAGAACCCGCCGAGCATCCACAATGTGATCGACTTGACGGGCACGCCGTGCCGCTTGGCGAGCACGCTGTGAGCCAGTTCGTGAGCCACCAGGCAGGCCAGGAACACCAGCGCGGCGGCGACGCCGGTCGCCCAGTAGACCGACGCGGCATAGCCGGGAGCGGCGGCGGGCAGCACGCCATCGGCGATGATCAACGTGATCAGGGCCAGGACGAGCAGCGCTGACCAGTCCGCGGCGATCGGGATTCCGAACAAGCGCCCCAGACGCACAGATGGCTTCATGAGTTCAGGATCGGGGCGGAAGGACGCGATGGCAGGAGGCAATGTGCCCTGCTGCCCGTTCCTTTGGTCCCGCTAGGAGTGCCGATGGGTGTGACGGGCCGATGCGGGAAGGTCATCACTGCCAGGACTGAGGCATGTGACCGGCAGAGTCCTGCCGGCCGGGCCCGGCCGGTCAGGGGTCGAAGGTCCCGGTGTGGGAGGTCGTACGACTCTGCCCCGCGACGGCTGCGGACGGTGTGCTTGAAGGGTGAACGCGAGGCCCGGGCCCCATCAGCGGAAAGGGTGCCTGCCATGCCGGTGCGCCTGTGGAGAGCGCTGGAACGGATCCAGACGCGCCTGGTGAACCCGGTCGTCGCCTGGCTGCTCCGTACGCAGTTGCACGACCTGCTGTCGCAGCACGTCGCACTGCTGGTTCTCACCGGCCGTCGCAGCGGGGCGACCATCCGCCTCCCTGTCCGGTACGAGCAACCCGGGGACACCCTGACCGTGGTCAGCAGGCCGTCACGGCGATGGTGGCGCAATCTGGAGGCCGGCTCATCGGTCTCCTCGGCGGGGCGGTCATGGCGGCGACGGTGGCGGCGCTGACCGGGGCCGCGATCGTCGGCCTGCTCGCACCCGCCCGCCGCACGCCGGCCGCCACGATCCGTACCAGGGAGGAACGCCGATGACGACCAGAGCCGTGTTCCGCGTGCGCAGGAGGCGGTCATGACCGTCGTCCTCCCGCCGCCGCACCTGACCGAGCAGGCCAGGCAGGACTGGGACCTGCTGCAACGTCAGACGCGGCAGCCGCCCGCGTTCGACCCCGAGCAGGCCGGCCTGCTGCCCGAGCCCGCGCGCCGCTGGCTCCTGCGTGCCGTCGCACCGGGCACGCCCCTGCTGCGGGCGGCAGTCCTCACCATGCGAGGCACGATCAAGCTCGGCGAGTGGCGCCGGTTCCACGCCAATCAGGTCCTGCTGCCGCTGGAAGGCTATGTCTGGTCGGCGAGCACCTGGCTGGGACTGGCGCCGGTGCACGGCTTCGACCGCTATCGCGCCGGAACCGGAGAGATGCGCTGGCGGGTGTTCGACACCTTCCCGGTAATGACAGGTGGCGGGCCGGACATCACGAGAAGTGCCGCCGGAAGGCTCGCCTGCGAGCTCGTCCTGGCACCCGCCGCCGCGCTCGATCCGCGCGTCAGGTGGAAGGCGCTCGACGAGCATCACGCGGTCGCCACCGTACCGATCGGCGGCGAGGATCACGAGGTGACGCTGGCCATCGCGCTGGACGGGCGGCTGGAACGCGTCGTCATGAGCCGCTGGGGCAACCCGGACGGCACCGCCTACCGCGAGCACCTGTTCGGCGTCGAGTGCCTCGAAGAGGGTACCTTCGACGGGTTCACCATTCCCGCCCGCGTCGTGGGCGGGTGGTGGCCGGGTACGGCCAGGCGGGCGGAGGGCGAGTTCATCCGCTTCGCCCTCGACGACGCGCTGTTTCGATGAGCGCCGCGTCCGGCCGGGATCCGCAGCGGACCGCGCGGCGGGAGCACGAGCGCTGGACGCCGCCGCGTCGGCGAGCGGCTGCGTGTTCCCGCAGGCGTCGTAGGTCTCCGACCCGCCAGGGCCGCATCTGACAGCCTCTAGTCGAGGTCAGCTGTACCGTGTCCGCGTTCCTGGGCCGGGCCGGTTGCGCTGTCGCGGTGCTTGTTCTGGAATGGGCGGACGAGGCCGATGGCCGCTGCGGTGATCGCGACGCCTACGAGTAACCGGATGGCCTCGTCGAGGTGGTCGTCCACGCTCGCGGGCTGGGACAGCTCCCAGATCGCCAGGCCCGTCCAGGCGACTCCCGCAAGTGCCCAGACCAACCAAGGGATGCGCTTGATCCAGTTCGGCATGATTCGAGGCCCTTTCGTCCGGCCAGGTGGGAAACACGAAGCGGAGGAGACGGCCGCGTGCGGGCGGCAGGTCTTCATGGTGCGCCGGCCGCCTTGACGGCGGCTTGCACGCGCTCGACGAAGGGATGGCTCTTGACGGCAAGCCCCATTTGGATGACAGTCGTCCAGTGCGGGATGGGTAGACAGCGCGGCCCAGGTCTTGATGAGCCGCTGCGCGCCTGGCTTGAAGGCCGGCTGGGCGGTCGGACGGCGGTCAGCGCCGTTCGTTCCCTGCATGGCGGGGAGAGCCCGTGGTGGGTCGATCTGACGGCACCCGGCGGGTCGGCGTACTCAGCGGTCCTCCGGTCTCCGAGCAGCCGGATCGGGCCCGATCAGATCGCGACGAACGCCGCGGCGCTCGCTGTCGCCGAGCAGCACGGCTTGCCGGCTCCCCGCCTGCTCGCGGCCGATCTCGACGGTCGCGAGGCCGGGACGGCAGCGAGCTTGGAGACCGTCGTGCCCGGGACGAGCACCTGGCCCGACGCGCCTTCCACCGAGCTGCTCCTGGCGGCAGGCGCCGCGATCGCCCGGGTCCACGCCGTCACCCTCGACCCGCAGCCGCAGCTCCCGTTCCGGCCCCGCCCGATCGCGGTTGACGACTTCGCCCGGGATCGCCGGGCTGGAAAGATGCCGACCACCGCGCTGCTCCAGCTGGCCGACGAACGCGTTCAGGCGATCAAGGCTCCGGACCTGCCGGTCGTCTTCGTACACGGGGATGTGTGGCCCGGCAACACGGTGATCGGCGGCGGCGCGGTCCGGGGCTTGATCGACTGGAAGACCGCCGGCGTCGGCAATCCGGGTGTGGATCTCGGTGAGCTGCGCAAACAGGTCGCGATCCGCTACGACGACGACGCACCCGGACACGTGCTGGAGGGCTGGGAACGAGCCGGCGGCACGCTGGCCGGCGACATCGCCTACTGGGACGCCGTAGCCGTTCTCAACACACCCACCGAGGAATACAGTCCCTACGCCACGTTCCGGCGTGACCACTTCCTCCGGGCGGCGATCGCCCGGTTGTGACGACATCGACCAGCCGGCCCAACCGGCATCGAGGCTACGAATCGATGCAGATGAAGTCGGTCTTGTTGTTCGCGTACGCGCCGGACCCGTAGCTCACCGAGGTGCCCGGTGCGATGGTGGCGATCTCTTCCCAGTAGCCGACCCAGTTGTACAGGTGGACGGTGGCCCTGCTGTGGCCGCGGTTGGTGACGGAGCTGATGTTGTCCCGAAGCCAGGACTCCAGGGGGTAGTAGCAGCCGGCATACGGCGCCACCCACCTGGAGCCGGTTCCGCTGGAACCGGTGTAGTAGCACGAGTATCCGGGGTCGCATTCCCATGCCAGCGCGGCCGCCCGTGCCGGCGTGCTGACGAGGAACGGGGTTGCGGCGATGAGCACGCTCAGGACTGCTGACCAGGGCCGGCGCATGTTCGTGGACACCTTCCTGTCCGACGGCTGCTGATTGACGCAAGCGTCACCTGGGCGGCCCCGGCCGTCCACGACCTTCGGCCGGGGCCGAAACTCCCTCGTCAGAAGCGGGCAGGCCGGCATCGTGCCGAGCGCCGGCAGGCCCTGGCCCTCCGTGCGGGGCGATCCGCGACGGGATCACTGGAGCGCGGTGATGGCCTTGTCGGCGGTGTCCTGGAAGGAGAGCACCCGGGTCAATCCCATGATCTTGAACGCGTGGGCGATGCTGGGGTCGAGACCGGCCAGCACCAGCTCGGCACCGGCGTTCTGGGCCCGCTGGTGCGCGCTCACCAGGATGGAGATGCCGGTGGAGTCGCAGAACAGGAGCGCCGACAGGTCGATCACCAGCCCGTCGCCTGGAGCGAGGGCGAGCCCGTCCAGAGCCGCCTGCAGGCGGGGGGACGTGTGGTGGTCGAGGTCGCCGGTCAGGACCAGGACGTGGATGCGTGCCGAATGCGGCTTGGAAGTGACGGTCAGGCCGTGGTCGTGCTGCACCAAGGCTCCTCAGAGGTGACGCTCGTCGAGCGGGCGGGGACGGACAGGGCGAGTACCGCGGTGTCGTCGGACACGCCCTCGCCGAGGGTTGCGATCAGTTTGTGCACCGTGGCGACGAGACCGTCGGCGGTGGCGGGGGAGGAGGCCAGGTAGGCGGCCAGGCCGTCCTCATCGAGCCTGGCCGCGGTCTCGGTGCGCGCCTCGGTCAGGCCGTCGGTGTACAGGAGCAGCGCGTCGCCGGGCTCCAGGCGGGTGCTGACCTGCGCGAAGCAGGGGTCGCGCAGGATCCCGATGAGCTGTCCGCCTTCGGGGCGGACGGCCTCCACGCCGCCGCCGGCCCGCACCACCAGGGCGGGCGGGTGCCCGCCGCCGGCCAGGGTGACGGTGAAGCCTCCGGGGCCGGGGTCGAGGACTCCGAAGATGGCGGTGCAGTAGGGAGGCGGCGTGGTGTGGTCGGCGTGCTCCTGCTGCAGGACCGCGTCCAGGTTGGCCAGCACCACGCACGGGTCGGGGTCGTAGACGGCGGCGGCGCGCAGGGTGTAGCGGACGAGGGAGGTCAGGACGGCGGCGTCGGAACCTTTGCCGCAGACGTCTCCGAGGAAGAACCCCCAGCGGTTGCCGTCGAGCGGGAACAGGTCGTAGAAGTCCCCTCCCACCTCGTCCGCGGAGACCGGGTGGTAGGCCGCGGCCGCGCACAGGCCCGGCACCTGGGGCAGGGCCGGGGGGAGGAGCGTGCGCTGCAAGGTCCGCGCCAGGCGCTCGGCGTCGGCGCGCAGCGCGCGCTCGGTGGCGACCGTGCGCGTGGCGGCCAGCCGCAGCTCCAGCTCGTCCATCACCAGGGCGGCCAGATCCCGCAGGGCGCTGAGCTCCTCGGCGTCGGCCTGCCGGGGGCGGAGGTCCATGACGTTGACGCTGCCCACGCAGTGGCCGTCGGTGGTGATGATCGGGGCCGCCGCGTAGAAACGCACGCCGAGCTCGCCGCCGACCAGCGGATCACCGGTGACCCGCGGATCGGCCGACGTGTCCGGGATCACACAGACCTCGCCCTGCGCGAGGGCCGTGGCGTACAGGCTCGGCGCACACCTGCCGTGGACCGACTGCGCCGCGATGCCGTGCGCGGCCCAGCAGCGGACGCCGTCCTCGTCGGCGAACGTGACGGTGCCGAGAGGCGCGTGGAAGATCCGCGCGGCCAGCGAGGCGACCCGGTCCAGCGCGCCCTGGCCGAGCGCATCCAGAGGCTCGTAACGGTGCACGGCCGCCAGGCGGCGCACGTCATCGGCGGTGCTGACGTCCGGCTCCTTCCTCCTCACGCCTCCGGCACACACGCGGCGCAGGAGCGGGAGGACCCAGCCTCCGGAATGATTTGCCCTATTCTACCTACGGTCGAGCTGATGCCTGATTTACCAGGCCACAGCCGCGACGGCACCATGTGAGCCTGGCGCCAGTGGCCGCGCTCGGAGCGGACGAAAGGGTCTCAGATGGCACACGACGACGACGGCGAGCGTGGGCCGGCGGCAGCGGCCGGGGCTGAGATCTTCACCGTGGACGACGAGATCGGCCGCGACCTGGCCGCGGTGGACTGGCGGGCGACCCCGCTCGGTCCACCCGAGCACTGGCCGCAGAGCTTGCAGACGGCGGTGAGCATCCTGCTGTCGTCCCGCTTCTCCATGTGGATGGCGTGGGGGCCGGAGCTCACGTTCTTCTGCAACGCCGCCTACCGCCGCGACACCCTGGGCCAGAAGTACCCGTGGGCGCTGGGCCGGCCCGCCAGCCAGGTGTGGGCGGAGATCTGGCAGGACATCGGCCCGCGGATCGACGCCGTGCTGGCCACGGGGAAGGCGACCTGGGACGAGGCGCTGCTGCTGTTCCTGGAGCGGGCCGGTTACCCGGAGGAGACCTATCACACCTTCTCCTACAGCCCCCTGCGCGACGACGACGGCTCGGTGGTCGGCATGCTCTGCGTGGTCAGCGAGGAGACCGAGCGGGTCATCGGCGAGCGGCGCATGGCCACCCTGCGCGATCTCGGCTCCGATCCCAGCGTGGTCCGCACCGAGCAGGAGATGCTGGCCTTCGCCTGCCAGCAGCTCGGCCAGAACCTGCGGGATCTCCCGTTCACCTTGACCTACCTGTTCGACGGCGACGGCCACGCGCGGCTGGCCGAGGCGACGGGGATCCCCGCCGGGCATCCGGCCGCCCCCGCCGCGGTTTCTCCCGGCGACCCGGACGCCGTATGGCCGGCCGCGGCGCTGGTGCGGGGCGAATCCGTGCTCGTGGCGCTCGACGAGGCCGCGTTCGCCGGCCTCCCGCCGGGTGACTGGGCGGAGCCGCCCACGCAGGCGCTGGTGGTGCCGCTGCTGCAGCAGGGCGGCGCGCCGTACGGGTTCCTGGTGGTCGCGCTCAACCGGTACCGGCCGTTGGACGACGGCTACCGCGGGTTCGTCGAACTGGCCGCGGGGCACGTCGCGGCAGGCATCTCCTCCGCCCGCAGCTACCAGGCCCAGCAACGGCGGGCCGAGGAGCTGGCGGAGCTGGACCGCGCGAAGACCGTGTTCTTCTCCAACATCAGCCACGAGTTCCGTACCCCGCTCACCCTGATCATGGGGCCGGTGCAGGAGCTGCGGAACACGCTGGCCGAGGCCGACCCGCACGTACGCCAGGACCTGGAGGTCGTCCACCGCAACGGCCTGCGCCTGGGCAAGCTCGTCAACACGCTGCTCGACTTCTCCCGCATCGAGGCCGGCCGCATGCAGGCCCGTTACGAGGCGGTCGACCTGGCGGCCGTGACCGCGGATCTGGCCAGCGTCTTCCGCTCGGCGATCGACAAGGCCGGTCTGGCCTTCGAGGTGGACTGCCCTTCGCTGGCCGAGCCGGTCCACCTGGACCGGACCATGTGGGAGAAGGTCGTGCTCAACCTGCTGAGCAACGCGCTGAAGTTCACCTTCGAGGGCTCGGTCGGTGTCAGGGTACGCGAGCAGGACGGGCACGCCGTGGTGACCGTCACCGACACGGGCATCGGCATCCCGGCGCAGGAGCTGCCGCGCCTGTTCGAGCGCTTCCACCGGATCGAGAGCGCCCGCTCGCGCTCCAACGAGGGCAGCGGCATCGGGCTGGCCCTCGTCCAGGAGCTGGTCGGCCTGCACGGCGGCACCATCACGGCCGACAGCGTCGAGGGCGAGGGCACCACCTTCACCATCCGGCTGCCCTTCGGCACCGGTCATCTGCCGGCCGACAGCCTGGTCCCGGCCAGGCCGTCGCAGACGGCCTCGGCCAGCGCCGACCCCTTCGTCCAGGAGGCCCTGCGCTGGCTCCCCGGGGGTGAAACCGCTGCCGAGGCGACGGCCGCCGCCGAGACGTCCGCCGCCGAGACGTCCGCCGCCGAGACGTCCGCCGGCACCGGCTCCTCCGAGCCGGGTGACGGCGCGCCGGGCCGGGTGCTGATCGCCGACGACAACAGGGACATGCGCGACTACCTCCTCCGGCTGCTCAAGGGCGCCGGATACCAGGTCACCGCGGTCAGCGACGGGCTCCAGGCCCTGGACGCCGTGCGCGCGGAGGCGCCGGACCTCGTGGTCAGCGACGTCATGATGCCGCACCTGGACGGCCTGGCCCTGGTCGCGGCGCTGCGGGCCGATCCGGGTACGGCCGGGGTGCCGGTGCTGCTGTTGTCGGCCCGCGCCGGGCAGGAGGCCTCGATCGAGGGACTGGAGGCGGGAGCGGACGACTACCTGGTCAAGCCGTTCTCCGCCGCCGAGCTGCTGGCCCGCGCCCGGGCCAACGTGGAGCTGGCGCGGATGCGCAATCACCACACCCGCTGGCGCACCGCCATGATCAACTCCTTGCAGGAGGCGTTCTTCGTCACGGACGAGCACGGCGCCGTGATCGAGATCAACGCCGCGTTCACCGACATCCTCGGCTACGGCCCCGAGGGCCTGCCGTACACCCCCATGCACCCCTGGTGGCCGGACGAGGACACCGACCCGCAGGCCCATGCCCTGGTCGCCCGGGCGTTCAGCCAGATCGTCGAACAGGGCCGGGGCAGCAGCGTGATCCCCCTCACCCACCGGGACGGGCACCAGATCTGGATCGCGGTCACCTTCAACGCGGTCATCGACCCCGACACCCGCCGGCGCCGCGTCGTGGGCACCCTGCGCGACGTCACCGCCGAGCACTACCTCGTGCAGCGCGAGAGCGCCCTGGCCGCCCTCAGCATGCGCGTCTCCCAGGCGGACAACCTGACCGACGCCCTGGCCGGCGGCCTGGAGGCGCTGCAGGAGGTCTGGGACGGCCGGCAGGTCCTGGCCGTCGTCTGGGCCGGTGAGACCCCGCTCAGCCTCGTCTGCGCGCCCTCCGGCGTCGACGACTGGCCGGACCTGCCGGAACAGGTGCGTACGGAGCTCGCGGCGCTGCGCGCGCAGCCGCCCCTGCGAGCGGTCACCTCCACGGGCAACGGAGCCGGCATCACCCTGGAACATCCCGAGGGCCTGCTCGCGATCTGGCTCGACCTGGGCCAGAACCGGCCCTTCACCGGGGAGGACCAGACCCTGCTGGCGCTGCTGGCCGGGCACCTCGGCCAGGGCCTGCACCGGGTCCACCAGCTCGACCAGCAGCGCGAGGCCGCCGTGGCGCTCCAGCGCGCGATCCTGGGCCCGTCCCGGCTGCCCGACGGCTTCGCCGTGCGCTACGGGCCGGCCAGCCGCCCCTTGGAGGTCGGCGGCGACTGGTACGACATCGTGCCGCTGTCCGGCGAACGCATCGGGATCGTGGTCGGCGACTGCGTCGGGCGGGGGCTGAAGGCCGCGGCCGTCATGGGGCAGCTGCGCAGCGCCTGCCGGGCCCTGCTGCTGCAGGATGCCGGGCCCGCCCAGGTGTTCGCGGCCCTTGACCGGTTCGCCGCCCTCATCCCGGGCGCCAAGTGCGCCACCGCCTTCTGCGGCGTCCTGGACACCGCCACCGGCGACCTCGTCTACTCCAGCGCCGGCCATCCTCCCGGCATCCTCGCCCACCCCGATGGCACCACCGTCCTGCTGGAGGGCGGGCGCTCGACCCCGCTCGCCGTACGGTCCGGCCGCCCGCGGTCGGAGACCCACTGCACCATGCCGGCCCGCTCCACCCTGCTGCTGTACACCGACGGGCTGGTCGAGCGGCGGCGGCGGCCGCTGACCGCCGGCATCGACCAGGCCAGCACCGCCGTCCAGGCCGGCCGGGCCACCCCGATCGAGGAACTGGCGAGCGACGTCATGACCCGCCTCGCCCCGGACGAGGGCTTCAGCGACGACGTCGCGCTGCTGCTCTACCGCCAGCCCGCCCCGCTGGAGGTGGCCTTCCCCGCCGAGTCACGCCAGCTCGCCCCCGTACGCTCGGTCCTGCGGGACTGGCTGGCCCGCTGCCAGCTCACCCCTTTGCTGGTGCAGAACGTGCTCGTCGCGGCGGGAGAGGCCTGCGCCAACGCGATCGAGCACGGGCACCGCAACGCTCCCGGCCGGACGATCCGGCTGCGAGCGGTCGCCACCGGCAGCGACCTGCATCTGACCGTCGCCGACAGCGGCCGCTGGAAGGTCCCGGAGCCCGACGCGAACCAGCATCGGGGCCGGGGCGTCGCGCTCATGCGCGCACTGATGCACGAGGTCACCATCCATCCCGGTACGGCCGGGACCACCGTCGACATGCATGCGAGGATCACGTCATGACCACCCCTCTGACCCTGGCCGCCTCGACGGGGCCTGACGGCACCCCGGTCCTGGCCGTCACCGGCGAGATCGACATGAGCAATGCTCATGCTCTGGAGGAGGCGCTGACCAGGTCCACCAATGCCGGCCCGGTGCTCGTCGACCTGAGCGCGGTGGAATATCTCGACAGCGCCGGCCTGACCGTCCTGTTCACCCACGCCTCGCGCATCCGGCTCGTCGCCAACCCCCTGCTCGAACCCGTCCTGACGATCTCGGGGCTCGCCGAAGTCGCCATCGTCGAGGAGATCACCCCCGACGCGGAGCCTTCGAGCAGGGAAGACGGCTGACGGAACCGAGATCGCCGAAACGCTCATGCCAGCACGCGTCTGATCCGGACTGCGAGCTCACCCGCCGAGAGCTCAGTCACCGGCACGGTGCCTGGCCCGCTGCCATGTGATCAGGCGGGGTCCCCGTCAAGAAGGGGCTGGCGGGATATGTCGCGGGAGTTGTAGCCGTGCAGGTGCGCTGGACGGCCGGACGCGTCCGGGATGGGTGCGTCGATGTTCCAGGCGACGATCCGGTGCGGATGGATGCGCAGGGTCTCCGAGTCGAACGCGGGGTGGAGTGGCGGGTCGAGAGACACGATCTCGACCGAGCCGCGGATCTCGATGCCCCGGCCGGTCTGGCCGATCGAATTGGGCGTTTCGGCCTGATCGTCCACCACCAGGGAGACCCGGGGGTCGGCTCGGGCGTTGCGGAACTTCTGGCTCCTGGCCAGTTCCGGGCCGCCGACGTCGATGGTCCCGGTGCCGGCGTTCACCCAGACGACCACGGGCTGGACGTGCGGTGCTCCGCCGGGCCCGATCGTGGCCAGGCGCCCCAGCGGGTGCTCCGACAGGTAGCCGAGCTCGGCATCAGTAAAGATCACAACACCAGCCTGCAACCCCAACCGCGCTTGACGTCAATGCCACGCAGGTGGTCAACGGTCAGCTGGGCGGTCGCAGCATGGGCACCAGGAACTGGCGGGCCACCGCGGCCAGCTGGTCGTCGTCGTCGAGGTCGATGACCTGACTGGGGGTCGCCAGGAAGGAGGCGGAGACCCGGACCATCATCTCGGCCACGAGCTCGGTGTTCAGGTCGCCGGAGACGTGGCCCGCGCGCTGCTCGTGGCGGAGCTGGCCGGCGACGAACTGGCGGACCGTGGCGAGGGTCTGGCCCCCGTCGGCGATCATGGAGGGCACGAGCAGGTCCGGCTCCGCGGCGATCAGGCCGCCGATCAGCGGGTTGTTCCGGATGGCGCGTAACGAGCTGACGAAGCCCAGCACCACGCGGTCGGCGGCGGTGCCGGCCTGCTCGATGTCGATGAGGAACCGGTCGAAGTATCGGCGGAACTCTCGGCGTACGACGTGTTCGACCAGCGCGTCCTTCGTGGCGAAGCGCCGGTAGACCGTGATCCGCGAGACCTTGGCCCGCCGGGCGACGTCCTCCATGGTGGACCGCCTGATCCCCATCCGGCAGAACTGCTCGTAGGCGGCGTCGAGTATGCGGGCGCGGAGCTCGTCGGTGTCGTCGACCCTTTCGACGGCATCAAGGTATGCGCGCTCCAGCAACGACTCCGAGTCCGACGGCGTCATGAGCCCGGACAGCGCAGATTCCACGATCACCTCCTGGAGTTGATTGTGCCTCATTCCCCAACAGCCGCCGATGCGGTCTTGTGATCCCCCTCACAGTGTGCTGTCATGATGATGATACACGGAAGCACTACGTGTTTCATCGTATCAACCAGTGCTTCGCTCCGACCAGGAGGCTCCGGCAAGGAGGAGGAACGAAGGCATGGACAGACCCAGCAGGCGCAACATCCTGAAGGCGGGCGGGGCCCTGGGCGCGCTCGGCGCGCTGAGCGTCGCGGCGCCCGCGTACGCGCAGGTGCCGTGGACGTGGTCGGCCAAAGGCTCGGTGGCGGGCACGGGGGCAGGCACCGACCCGCGATGGGTGTGGGACGAGGAGGCCGACCCGCTGGTCGCCTCGCTGCTCGACCGGGGTGACGTGCCCATGGTCAATCAGCTGTTACGGACCTGGACGAAGAACGGCCAGCCGCTGCCCGCCGGGCTGCCGGCGGACCTGCGGGACTTCATGGAGCGGGCCCGGCAGCTGCCCACGTGGGCCGACCAGGGCAAGCTCGCGACCGCGTTCAGGTTCAACGAGAAGCGCGGCCTCTACCTCGGCGTCCTGTACGGGCTGGCCAGCGGCATGATGAGCACGGTCATCCCGAAGGAGGCGCGCGCGGTCTACTACTCGCAGGGCGGCGCGGACATGAAGGACCGCATCTCCAAGACCGCCAAACTCGGATACGACGTCGGGACCCGCAACGCCTACCAGCCCGACGGCGAGATGATCGTGACCTGCGTCAAGACCCGGCTGGTGCACGCGGCGGTGCGGCACCTGCTGCCGCAGTCCCCGCACTGGCCGGAGGTCGCCGAGGAAGAGATCCCGATCAGCCAGCGAGACATGATGGTCACCTGGCACAGCCTGCCCACGACCGTCATGCAGAAGCTGACCGCCTGGAAGGTGCCCATCCCCGCCGGGGAGTCCGAGGCGTTCCTGCACTCGTGGCAGCTGGCCGCGCACATGCTCGGCATCAAGGACGAGTACATCCCCGCGTCGTGGGCCGAGGCCAACGCCCAGGCCAAGCAGGTCCTGGACCCGGTGCTGGCACCGACGGCCGAAGGCAACAAGCTGGCCGACATCCTCCTCAACCTCGGCTCCCCGGTCGATGCCGGCATCCTGTCCAAACCGATACTCGGCGCGTTCACCCGCTTCATGCTCGGCGACCAGATCGCCGGTTGGCTCAAGATCCCCAGGGAGCCGATCTGGGACCCGCTGCTCAAGGTGGCCTGGGGGCCCTTCATCGCCGTCCGCGAAGGTCTGCTCCCCTTCCCGCTGGCACCGGAGGCCTACTGGCTCTTCGACGAGTTCCTGCGCAAGGCCGCTCTGCTCTTCCTGTCCGAAGCGCGGCCGATCAAGATCGAGATTCCGGAGACGAACCGCCCGTCCTGAGACACGGGCGACGAGCCACATGTCCAGGGGGACTCGAAAGGAGTTCAAGAGCATGGCGGAGCTGAGCAGACGCAAGATGCTGATCTCGGGCGGGGCTCTGGGCGCCCTCGGGGCGCTGGGGATGGCGTCCCCGGCCCAGGCGCGCCCCACGACGCCCTGGACCTGGGCGCCGACCGGCTCGATCGCCGGGTCCGGCGCCGGTGCCGATCCTCGGTGGGTCTGGGACGAGGAGGCCGACCCGCTGGTCGCCTCGCTGATCGATCGCGGTGCCGTGCCCGAGGTCAACCGCCTGCTGTGGGACTGGAACCGCAACGACCAGCCGTTACCCGGCGGGCTGCCGGAGGATCTGCGCTCGTTCATGGACAAGGCCCGCGAGCTGCCGACGTGGGCGGACCCGGCCAAGCTGAGCACCGCGGCCGAGTTCAACAAGTCCAGAGGGCTCTACCTCAACCTGCTCAACGGCGTCGGCGGCGGCATGCTGAGCACCGCCATCCCCAAGGAGGCCCGCGCGGTCTACTACTCCAAGGGTGGCGCGGACATGGAGGATCGGGTCGCCAAGACGAGCATCCTGGGATTCGCCGTCGGCTCACTCAACGCCTACCGGCCCGACGGCACCTGCGTGGTCCAGGCCGTGAAGACCCGGCTGGTGCACGCGGCGGTGCGGCACCTGCTGCAGCAATCTCCGCACTGGAACGGCGAGATCCCGATCAGCCAGGAGGACATGCTGGTCACCTGGCACACCTTGCCGACCTTCGCCATGCGGAAGATGCGCGAATGGAAGGTCCCGATCAGCGCCGCCGACGCCGAGGCGTACCTGCATGTGTGGCAGGTGACCGCGCACCTGCTCGGCATCAGGGACGAATACATCCCCGCCACCTGGGACGCGGCCAACGCTCAGTCGGACCAGATCCTCCCCAGGAACATGGGGCCGACGCCCGAGGGCGTGATCCTGACCGACGTCCTGCTGGGCCAGCTCGCCGAGCAGACCAGCCCCGGCAGCATCAGCCGGCCCCTGTGCAACGCGCTCGCCCGATACCTGGTCGGCAACCAGGTGGCCGATTGGGACGGCATCAGGCGCGAGCCGGTGTGGGACCCGCTGATCGCCACCGCCTGGCCGAAACTGGTTAAGTTCAGAGAGGGTCTCGTTCCGCTGCCGCTCGTGCCCGAGGTCGCCTGGGTCATCGACGAGGCCGCACGGCAGTACATCCTGTTCTTCCTCACCAAGGGCAAGGAGACCAAGATAGAGATTCCCACGGCCAACCGGCCCGAGTGAGCCGCACGATGACGGGATCGAATGTGGACGAGGCCATCGGACGCCGCCGCTTCCTCGGTTACGTGCTGGCGGCACCGACCTTGGTGACCGCCGCCGAACTCGCTCCGATGCCGGGAACGACGGCGGCGGCCGCCGCCGCCCGGCTGCCGTCGCCGGAGCTCACGGACCTGCTCGATCTCAACGACCTGATGACCGCGGCGGCGCTGCCGACCTCGGGCCTGATCTCGGTCGAGGTGAACCGGGACGGCACGGTGTCGTTCGCGTTGCCGCGGGCCGAGGTGGGACAGGGCATCACCACCTCCACGGCCATGCTGATCGCCGAGGAGATGGCCGTGCCGCTGGAACGGGTACGGGTCACCCTGGCCGACGCCCGGCCGGAGCTGGTGTTCAACCAGCTCACCGGCGGATCGAACACGACCTTCGCGACCTACACCCCGATCCGGGTCGCCGCCGCCGTCGCCCGGCTCCGGCTGCTCTCCGCGGCGGCGGCCGAGCTCGGCTCGCCGGTCACCGACCTGACGCTGCGGGCCGGCACGATCACCGATCCCTCCGGCCGCGGCATCGGCATCGGCGCCCTCGCCGAGAAGGCCGCCGGCACCCGGACCCAGCAGGTGTCCGTGACACTCTCGCCGCGCGCGGGCTTCACCGTCATCGGCAAACCGCACAACCGGATCGACGCGCTCGACGCGGTGACCGGGCGTAAGAAGTTCACGATGGACCTCGACGTCCCGGACGCGAAGCCGGCCATGGTGTGCCGCCCGCCGACCATCAACGGCAAAGTCGGCTCGGTGGCCAACCTCGCCGAGGTCCGTGCCATGCCGGGCGTCACCGACGCCGTGGTGATCTCCACCGGGGTGGCGGTGCGCGCCGAGACCTTCGGCCAGTGCATCGACGCCGTACGCGCCCTGCGGGTCTCCTGGAAACCCGGCACCGCGGAGGGCAAGTCCGACGAGAGCGTGCTGCGGGAGCTGGCGGCCGCGGAGCTGCCGATCGGGCTCAGACCGCCGACGCCGATCGTCGAAGGCAGGTTCACCTTCGCCTTCCGCAGCAACAGCGCGCTGGAGCCCAACTGCGCGATCGCCGACGTGCGCACCGACCGTGCCGAGATCTGGTCGGCACTCAAATCGCCCATCGTCGCCCAGCAGGCCATCGCCGCCAAGCTCGGGTTACCGCCGGGCCGGGTCACCGTGCATGTCGCCGAAGGCGGGGGCTCCTTCGGCCGCAAGCTGTTCTTCGACGCCGCGCTGGAAGCCGCCGAGGTGTCCCAGAAGATCGGCAAGCCCGTCAAGCTCATGTGGCACCGCGCCGACGACTCCCGCCAGGGCCGCACCCACCCGATGGCCACCTCCCGGGTACGCGTCGCCTACCTCGGCGACACCGTGCTCAGCTACAAGCAGCGGCACACCAGCGTCGCCACCGACCTCGGCCACGGGCTGGGCGAGATCATCACCGCCCTGGCCGCCCGGCTCCCGGTGGGCGACGCCGGTTTCTCCCAGACGTTCTTCCACCTCAGCCAGGCGGTGTCCTACGACTTCGGCGCCACCAGCCAGCTGCTCAGCGAGACGGACAAGGGCTTCAACACCGGCAGCATGCGCAACGTCTACTCGCCCGACGTCACCTGCGCCCGCGAGCTCATCGTCGATGAGCTCGGCGCGCGGATGGGCAAGGACCCGTACCGGATCCGGACCGACTTCCTCCGGGACGGCCGCTCGCGGGCGGTGCTGGCGAAGGTGGCCGAGGCCGGCGGCTGGGGCCGGCCGATGGCGGCCGGCACCGCGCAGGGCATCGCGTTCCACGCCGAGTACAAGTCGGTCAGCGCCGCCCTGGTGGAGATCGACTGCCGGCCGGAAACCGCCAACCGCCCCATCCGCGACGGCGTGAGCGGCCCGCGCGTCACCAAGGTCGTCTTCGCCGTGGACGTCGGCCTCGCCGTCAACCCGCGCGGCCTGGAAGCGCAGATGATGGGCGGCATCATGGACGGCATCGCGCTGGCCCTGACCTCCAGCCTGCACCTGCGCGACGGATATTTCCTCGAGGCGAGCTGGGACAACTACTTCTACACCCGGCAGTGGAACACCCCGCCCGAGCTCCAGATCATCGTCATGCCCAGCACCTCCGAGACGCCCGGCGGCGCCGGCGAGCTGGGCGTCGCCGCATCGATGGCCGCGGTGGCCTGCGCCTACGGCCGCGCGACCGGAACGATGCCCACCAGCTTCCCCATCAACCACGGCACGCTCTCCTTCACCCCCAAACCGACCATCCCTCCCATACCTCCATCCCCGGCCGACGGCCTGGACCACGCCCGCTGACCCGAGGAGAGCCGCGTGCCCGAGTACACCTTCCGCGTCAACGGCGAGCAGGTCACCGTCGACGTCGCCGGCGACGTGCGCCTGCTGTGGGTGCTGCGCGACATCCTCGGCATCACCGGCCCGAAGTACGGCTGCGGCATCAACGTCTGCAAGGCGTGCACCAGCCACCTCAACGGCAAGGCGGTCAACCCCTGCGCGATCCCCGTCGAGGACCTGCGGCCGGCCGACGAGGTCACGACCATCGAGGGGCTCGCGGCCACGGTCGGCGAGGACCTGCACCCCATGCAGCGGGCCTGGCTCGACCACGACGTCGCCCAGTGCGGCTACTGCCAGCCCGGCCAGATCATGGCCGCCGTGGCGCTGGTCCGCCGCGCCGCCGCCGAGGGCCGCGGGATCACCGACGCCGACCTCGACGGCCTGCGCAACATCTGCCGCTGCGGCACCTACTTCCGCATCCGCGAAGCCATCAGGGCCGGCGCCGAGAACATGTGAGGCCCGGCGGGGTGGACCACCCGTGGTCATCGCCGTAAACCGTCCAGAACCGGCGCGGAGCGCGCTCCTGATCACCCCAGCGTGGGTGCGGAAGAGCCGGGCGCCGCACAAACTGCGCCCGGCTCGTTCGTCTCACATCGGCCCTAGCCGAGGGCCTTCTCCAACTCGGCCTTGGTCATCTGCGAGCGACCCTTGATGTTGCGGCGCTGCGCTTCGGCGTACAGCTGGTCGCGCGTACGGCCGCCGCTCCCGGAGTGCGAGCGCAGCCCGCCGCGCCGGCCCGAGGATATGTCCTGCGTCGACGTACGGCTCGCGGTCTTCGACTCGCCCGCCCTGGCGCGCTCCTTGTTGACCGTGCGGGCCGCGATCTCGGTCGCGCGCTTCTTGCTCGCCCCCCGCTTCTGGGCGCTGTCCTTGATGTGTTCGTACTGGCGTTCCCGCTTCGGGCTCGATCCGCGAGGCATGCTCTCTCCTCCTCTTGCGAATACCTGCGATGGCCGACTCGTCGTCCCATACCCCGGTGAGAGTTACGAAACGGTCGTCTTGCGACAGGAGGGTGCGACGGCGGCGGTAAGGCCCACGCCTGGCAAGGCGATCACTTGTGCCCCTTGCCGCCGCCCTTGCCGGGTGTGCCGAGCTTGTGCCCGTGCTTGACCTTGTCGTTCTTGCCGATGGTCTTCTTCGCCTGGCCCGGCGGCACGGACGCCGCCACCGCGGGGACGCGGGCGGGCCGATCGGCCTGGTGCCGGGCGGCCGGAGTGCCGCGCCTGATCACCACGGGCTGCCCTTGCAGGATCGCGGGGGACGAGGCCGGGATCGACGTGGCGGGCGTGTCGGCGGGCCGCTCGGCGGCGGGCGCGCCGGTCGGCCGGCCGGGCCAGCTGGTGACCGCCAGCACGCCGGCGATCAGCACGGTCACCGCCGCTGCCGGCCGCCTGTACCTGGTATTGAGCCGGCGCCCGGCCGGAGCGGCAGCGGGCCGGGCCGCTTCGGAGGTCGGGAAGGCGGAGCCTGCCGGGAGCAGGGAGTCGGCGGGATCGGCCGGCGGCGGTGCCGGAGCGGGCCTGGCCGCAGGCGACGCCACGGCGCCGGTGACCGGCAGCTGCTCGACGGGCGAGAAGGCGATGCGGTGCAGGTGCCGCCGGGCGGCGTCGATGCCGGTGCGGCAGTCCGGGTCCTTCGCCAGCAGACCGGTGATGAGGGGCGCCAGCGGACCGGCGCGTTCGAAGGGGGCCGGGTCCGCGGTGAGGACGGCGCTGATCGTGGCCACGGCGACGCCCCGCTCGAACGGGCAGCGGCCCTCGACCGCCGTATACAGCGTGACGCCCAGCGACCACAGATCGCTTTCGGCGGTCGGGGCCGCGCCACGGGCGCGTTCGGGGGCGATGTAGGCGGGGGTGCCCACCACGGTGCCTGCCTGGGTGAGAGGTTCCCGGGCCGGCCGCTCCAGGCTGACGGCCAGGCCGAAGTCGGTCAGCACCGCGTGCCGGCCGCCGTCGTCCAGGAGGATGTTGGCCGGCTTGACGTCGCGGTGCACGATGCCCGCGGCGTGCGCCGCCTGCAACGCCGCCAGCACCTGAAGGCCGATCCCGGCCACCTCGGCGGGCGGCAGCGAGCCCCGCTCGGCCAGCACGTTGGCCAGGGTGGGAGCGCGAACCAGCTGCAGCACGATCCACGGCCGCTCGTCGGCCTCCACCACGTCGTAGACGGTGGCGATGTGCGGATGGGACAGCCGGGCGGCCAGGCGGGCCTCGCTCATCGTGCGGCCCAGCAGCACTTCGCGTTCGCACTGCGGCCCCTGGTCGAGGGTGACCTCCTTGATGGCGACCGGGCGATCGAGCAGCTCGTCGTGGCCACGCCAGACTCTGCCCATGCCGCCCCGGCCAAGCTCGGCCTGCAGCCGGTAGCGGCCACCCAGCAACCAACCGTGATATCGCTCCGAAGCGGACATGATGCGCGATCTACCCGGTCAGCGCCCGCCCATGCGCGGGGACGTCGCATACGGGAGTTCGGCGGCCGGAGGCGGGAACACGGTGGCCCGCACTCTCTCTTCCTTCCGAAGGGGGTTCGATGTCACCGCTTCTGACGCAGCATGAGCACTGGCCGGCGGATCGGCTCGACACCGAACACGTCAGTGTGCTGCCGAGTGACGTTTCCCGGCCTGGCACCGGGTAGCTCGGGGCGTTCGAGATGCCCACGCCGTTGCGCCAGGAGATGGAAGTGGCCGTGATCCGCCAGGAGGCAGCTCGCCCGAAAGCAGGCGGGCATTCATGACCGGCGACCGTTCCGGCGGCGACGCAACGATGCGGCAGGACTCAGGCCCCGCGCCGGAAGGGCCGGCGGAGCTGGAGAAGCGCTCCTGGCTGCGCGTGCTGAAGCGCACCGCCAAGGAGTTCCAGGACGACAAGCTGACCGACTGGGCCGCGGCGCTGACCTACTACGGCGTGTTGTCCCTGTTCCCCGCGCTGCTGGCGGCGATCTCCCTGCTCGGCGTGCTGGGCAGCTCCGCCACCCAGCCGCTCCTGGACAACATCAGCGCCCTGGCCCCCGGACCCGCTCGCAGCATCCTCGGCCAGGTGCTGCAGGGTCTGCAGGGCAACCGGCCCGCCGCCGGGGTCGCGACCGTCATCGGCCTGTCGGTCGCCATCTGGTCGGCCTCCGGCTATGTTGGCGCCTTCATCCGGGCCAGCAACATCGTCTACGAGATGGAAGAGGGGCGGCCGATCTGGAAGACCCTGCCGCTGCGCATCGCCATCACGACCGTGCTGGTGATCCTGATGGCCTTCGGCGCGGTCGCGGTGGTGTTCACCGGGCAGCTCGCCGATCAGGCCGGCCGGGTGCTGGGTATCGGCAGCGCCGTGGTGGCCGTCTGGGGCGTCGTCAAGTGGCCGGCCCTGGTGTTCATCGTCGGGCTGATCCTGGCGCTGCTGTACTGGGCGTCCCCCAACGTGAAGCAGCCGGGCCTGCGCTGGGTCACGCCCGGCAGCGTCCTCGCCGTGGTGCTGTGGGTGCTGGCCTCGGCCGCGTTCGGGCTCTACGTGGGTAATTTCGCTTCATACAGCAAGACCTACGCCGCCCTGGCCGGGGTCATCATCTTCCTCGTCTGGCTGTGGATCACCAACATCGCGGTCCTGCTGGGAGTCGAGCTCGATGCCGAGCTGGCTCGCGAGCGTGCCATCGAGATGGGCCGGCCACCGGAGGAAGAGCCGTACGTCGAACCACGCGACACTCGCAAGCTGGACAAGTCATAGAGGTCTCGGCCCATGACGCTGACCAGTTAGAACTTTGACAGTTAGAGGTCTAACAGTTAGAGTTCTGACTATGGATGCACCGAAGCTCACCAGCCCTCTTGAGCTGGTCCGCTGGATCACGTGGGCTCAGCGCAAGGCCGCCGAGGACTGGGTCCGAGCCCGCGAGCTCAGCTTCGAGCAGAGTTTCGTGCTCGGCTACCTGGTCCGGGAGCCCGGCGCGATCCAGCGCGACATCGCGCAGGTGACCCGTACGAGCGCGGCGAGCGTCTCGAGCTTGCTGCAGGGGCTCGAGCGCCGCGGTCTCGTCGAGCGCCGGGTGGAGGCCGGTGACGAGCGCAGCAAACGCGTCTACGCGACGCCGGCCGGCGTCGAGCTCATCGCCGGGCTCGACACCGCGATGGCCGCCGCCGACGAGACGATCCTGGCCCCGCTGGACCAGGCCGAGCGGGCCACCCTGCACGCCCTGCTCGCGAAGATCACCGCGGAGCTGCCGCAACCGACGCGGACGTAACCACGACTGCGCGCGGCCCGGCCGCGCATCCGGAACATCCTCGCCGTGCCGGCGTCCGCCGGCGCGCGCTCGAACATGCCCGAAAAGGAGCCACCATGCACACTCCCGTCACGATCATCGGCGCCGGACTCGGCGGACTCACGCTGGCCCGCGTCCTGCACGTCCACGGCATCCCATCCACGGTCTACGAGGCGGAGACCTCGCCGACGGCGCGCGCCCAGGGCGGGATGCTCGACATCCACGACTACAACGGCCAGCCGGCTCTGCGGGCGGCCGGCCTGATCGAGGAGTTCCGCAGCCTCATCCTGGAAGGCCGCCAGGCGATCCGGGTCCTCGACCGGGACGGGGCCGTCCTGTTCGAACGGGCCGACGACGGCACGGACGGCCGCCCCGAGGTGCTGCGCGGCGAGCTGCGACGCATCCTGCTCGACTCGCTCCCGGCCGGCACCGTCCGGTGGGGTCACAAGGTCAGCGGCGTGCGTGCCCTCGGGGAGGGCCGCCACGAGGTGACCTTCGCCGACGGCACCTCTGTCGTCACGAGCCTGCTGGTCGGCGCGGACGGCGCGTGGTCGCGGGTACGGCCGCTGCTGTCCGACGCCACACCCCAGTACATCGGCAGGTCGTTCGTCGAGACCTTCCTGCTCGACGCCGACACCCGGCACCCGGCCAGCGCGAAGGCGGTCGGCGGCGGGTCCCTGTTCGTGCCCGAGCCGGGCAAGGGGATCCAGGCCCACCGGGAGAGCGGCGGCACCCTGCACACCTACGTGGCGCTCACCGAGCCGCAGGACTGGTTCGCCGCCATCGATTTCACCGACCCCGCCGCAGCCGCCGCGCGGATCGCGCGGGAGTTCGACGGCTGGGCGCCGGAGCTGACCGCGCTGATCACCGCTGGTGACACCGCGCCGGTCCTGCGGCCCCTCCACGCTCTGCCGATCGGGCACCGGTGGGATCGGGTGCCGGGGGTGACCCTGCTCGGCGACGCCGCCCACCTCTCGGCCCCGAACGGCGAAGGCGCCAACCTGGCCATGTACGACGGCGCCGAGCTCGGCAAGGCCATCGCCGCCCATCCTGACGCCGTCGAAGCCGCCCTCGCCGAGTACGAGCAGACCATGTTCCTCCGCGGCGCCGAAGCCGCGGCCGAAGGCACCCAGCTCCACGAATTCCTCTTCGGGGACCACGCACCCCACAGCCTGGTCGCCGCGTTCACCGAAGACGATCTCTCCTGAAGCCGGAGCGGCCATCACCCGGCCGGCCGGCCTCCTGGTCGCCGCCTTCATCCTCGCGGCCACCGTGCTGTCGCCGCCGACACT
This sequence comes from Nonomuraea zeae, assembly GCF_005889725.1. Lineage (GTDB taxonomy): Bacteria > Actinomycetota > Actinomycetes > Streptosporangiales > Streptosporangiaceae > Nonomuraea > Nonomuraea zeae. Next base: position 6,949 of record NZ_VCKX01000016.1, on the reverse strand, counting down.
GCGCGGACGCCTACTCGGCCGTAACCGGCGAACGGCCCCATCGGGCGGCCGCTGAGCCGGCCGGCGGGTCAGCGGGCGCGGGGGAGGGAGAACCGCTGGGCGAAGGCGGACATCTCATCGCGTTGCTGCTCTGGTTCCGTCGTGGTGGGACTGACCACGATGCGGGTCACGCCCTGCGCGGCGAAGTCCTCGACCTGCTCGGCGGACATGTCGATCGACCCCCATCGCGTGTACTCCAGGGCGCCGGGGTCACGGCCCGCGTCCGCCGCGGTGGTCCTGGCCAGCTCCCACTGGCTCGCGCGTTCCTCCAAGGGGAGCGCGCCGCCGGGGAAGTAGCCGTCGCCGTGCCGCCCGGCGCGGCGCGCGGCCGCCCGGCTCGATCCTCCGACGTGGATGGGCAGGTGCGTGGCACCGTGGGGCTTCGGATAGCTGGTCAGGTCGTCGAAGCCGAAGAACTCGCCGTCGAAGCTGACGCCCTTCTCGTCGCCTTCCCACAGCAGCCGCAACACCTCGATGGCCTCGTCGGTACGGCGTCCCCGGGTGCCGAAGTCGACCCCCGTCGCCCTGGCCTCGCCGGGCAGGGTGCCCAATCCCACGGTGAGCAGCCGCATCCGCCCCTTGGACAGGACGTCGATGGTCGCCAGGCGCTTGGCCAGGACCACAGGGTGGTGGTACGGCAGCAAGAGCACGGCGGTGCCGAGCAGGATGCGCTCGGTGGCCGCCGCGACGAAGGCCAGGCAGTCGAGCGGATCGGGGTAGGGCAGGGCCGGCGGGAACTCGAAGAGACCGACCCTGGCGCCGGGGTACAGCACGATGTGCTCGGGCAGGTACAGCCCCTCGAAACCGCAGTGCTCGGCATGCCGGGCATAGGCTACGAGGTGGTCAGGGTCGATGCCGTCGGCTGTCGAGTAGCTGATCGCGAATTTCATCGTCATCCTCAAGGTCACGGTTCGCGGCGACGCTACACCCCTGACACCGGTGTCAAGGCAACCCCGCGGCGCGCTTCCCGGCCCCGTCCGACGCGGCCGGCATCGTGGCCGTCCTCGCCTCCGCCGCCAACGGCGACAGCACCGGATCCGCGGTGCCGGTCCCGGGCGGAATGTGACCAGAGCGCCCCCGGTCAGGGCCTGGTGGCGCTCACCATTCGGCGAAGGAGCCGTCCGGGTGCCGCCACAGGGGGCTGCGCCAGCGATGGCCTTCCCGCGCCATCCGCTCCACCTCGGCCTCGTCGACGTCGATGCCGAGCCCGGGGCGGGTGGTGCGGGTGGCGTACCCGGCGGTGAAGGTCAGGGGGTCCGGGTCGACGAGGTAGTCCAGGAGGTCGTTGCCCTGGTTGTAGTGGATGCCGACGCTCTGCTCCTGGATGAGGAAGTTGGGGATGGCGAAGGCGAGCTGCAGGCTGGCGGCCAGGGAGATGGGGCCGAGGGGACAGTGCGGGGCCATGGTGACGTCGTAGGTCTCGGCCATGGAGGCGATCCGGCGGACCTCCGAGATCCCGCAGGCGTGGCTCACGTCCGGTTGCGCTACGGCGATGCCGTGCCCGATGACGTCGCGGAAGTCCCACCGGGAGTAGAGGCGCTCGCCGGTGGCGAGCGGGATGGAGGTGCTCGCGGCGAGTGCCGCGAGGTTGCGCGAGTGCTCGGGCAGCACCGCCTCCTCCACGAAGAGCGGGAGGTACGGCTCCAGCAAGGGCAGCAGCCCGCGGGCCATGGCGGTGGAGGCCCGGCCGTGCAGGTCCACCACGAGGTCATGGTCGGGGCCGATGGCTTCGCGGACGGCGGCGACGCGCTGGACGACCTCCATGGTGCGGGCGGGGGTGTCGACGGCGGTGAGCTCGCCGGAGCCGTTCATCTTGATGGCGGTGAACCCGGCTTCGATCTGGGCCGCCGCGAGCTCGGCGACCTCGGCGGGCCGGTCGCCGCCGATCCAGGCGTACATGCGGACCTTCTCGCGCACCGGCCCGCCCAGCAGCTGGTGCACCGGCAGCCCGGCGGACTTGCCGGCGATGTCCCACAACGCCTGGTCGATGCCGGCGACCGCGCTGGACAGCACCGGGCCGCCCCGGTAGAAGCCGCCCTTGGTGAGGACCTGCCAGTGGTCCTCGATGCGCAGCGGGTCCTCGCCGATCAGGTGGTCGCTGAGCTCGGCGACGGCGGCGCGGACGGTTTCGGCCCGGCCTTCGACGACCGGCTCGCCCCAGCCGGTGATGCCTTCGTCGGTGCGGATGCGTAGGAACAGCCAGCGCGGCGGGACGAGGAAGGTGTCCATGGACACGATCTTCATGAGGTTCCGTTCTAGGAAGAAGTGGTGGAGACGCTCCAGCCGCCGTCGACGGCCAGGCAGGCTCCGGTGATGAACGAGGCTTCCGGCGCGGCGAGGAAGGCCACGGCGGCGGCCACCTCATCGGGGGTGCCGAAGCGACCGGCGGGAGTCTCGGCCACGGTCGCGGCGCGCCCCTCCTCGTCAATGCCGTCCCAGGCCGGGCCCATGATCGGGCCGGGGACGACCGCGTTGACCCGGACACGGGGGGCGTACTCGACGGCCAGTTGCCGGGTCAGGGCCTCCAGCCCGCCCTTGCTGGGCGGCGTACGGGCCGCAGCCCGGGATCCCCGTCCTGGCGTGCACCGACGAAGTGATCACCAGGGCCCCCGACGTCTCGGCCAGCAGCGGGCAGAAGGCGCGCGCCGCCAGGTAGGCCGCCTTCAGCACCACGTCGATCTGCAGGTCCCAGTCTTCCTCGGGCATCTCGTGGACGGGGCGGGCGGGCACGACGCGGCCGGGACCGTAGCAGTGCAGGACGTCCAGGCGGCCGAAACGGCTCGTCACAGCCTAGTGCGCGGCGGCCCAGCCGGCGGCCGAGGCGACATCGAGGTGCAGGTAGGTGCCGCTGACGGAGCCGGCCAGGTGCCTGCCGGGCTCGTCGGCTATGTCGGCGAGCAGCACGTGCGCGCCCTCGGCCGCCAGCCGGCGGGCGGTGGCGGCGCCGATGCCGGACGCGGTCCCGGTGACCAGCGCGGTCCTGCCGTCGAAACGCCCCATCAGCCGGCCTCGGTGAACAGGGCGTTGGCGCGCCGCTGCAGCTCGACGTCGGCCCACATCGGGTGCTGGGGGGCGGCGTTGGAGCACACGACGGTGCCCCACGCGCCGACCCGCCGGGCGTGCCCGACGGCCTGGAGACAGATCTCGGCACCCACCGCGCCCTCCTCGAACGTGCCGTGCAAAGGGGTGTACCCGACCCAGCCCTCGCCGAAGACGACGGGGAGATCGCGGGCGGCGGCCCAGTCGGCGGCCACCTCGATCCACAGGCGCAGCTTCTCGGCCATGCCGTGCCGGTAGACGGCGTAGCGGTCGTACAGCCAGCGGTTGAAGCGGGCGGGGTCGCACCAGTCGTGCAGATAGACCTCGCGGGGCGGGACCACCGTGGCCGCGCTGCGCCACGCCTGCTCGGGATACCAGTCCTCCAGGTCGGGGGCCTCCGGGCGCAGCAGCTCCCGCCGGGCGCGCTCCTGCGGGAACGGCAGCGAGGTGTCGCGCAACGCGAAGGTGCCGATGAGCTCGTCCAGCACGCCGTAGACGTAGGGGTGGAAGACGGCGACGTCGATGTTGCCCGGGATGCCGCGCATCTCGCGGCGTCGGTGAGGCGCTTGGCCGACTCGGTGAAGGTCTTCACGTAGCCCGGGTCGTGCGTCCAGAAGTTGATCGTCACGGCGTCCGACCTGACCGCCGCGCCGCCGCCCGCCCCGCCGCCGCAGGCGCCGAGGATCGGCGCGGCGAGCAGGCCACCGCCGATCAGACCGGTCCGGCGCAGGAAGGTCCGCCGCGTCACGTCGCTCATCGTCGACTCCTTCGTTGGGGGTGTGATCTGCCCGGATACGGGACTTGACGAGCAGAATGCCGTTACGCTCGACCGATGTCAACAATAAATATGATTACTTTTTACAATAGTATGTTCTCAAGGAAACGTGAGCTGTCTACGGGGACGGTGGCCGGGGTGCGGACATGGCATGATTCCGCCATGACGGAGATCGGGAAATCCGGTGCGCACGACCGGGTGGTCCGCAGCCTGGGCGCGGCCATCGTCGGCGGGGACATCGGGCCTGATGAGGATCTCGATGTGGTGGCGCTGCAGGAGCGCTTCGCGGTGAGCAGGACGGCCGTGCGGGAGGCGCTGCGCGTGCTGGCCGCCAAGGGCCTGGTGGGGGCCCGGCCCCGGCGGGGCACGTTCGTCGCGCCGCGCGAGCAGTGGGCGCTGCTCGACGCTGATGTGCTGCGCTGGCGTTTCGCCGATCGGGTGGACGAGCGCTTCCTGGACGAGCTGGGCGAGGTCCGGCTGACGGTGGAGCCGGCGGTGGCGCGCATGGCGGCGTTGCGTCGCACTGATCGTGACCTGGCCGATCTGGAGGATGCGCTGGCGGCGATGCGGGCGGCGGTGGGCAGGTCGACCGGCGATCACGTGGAGGCCGATCTGGTCTTCCACCATGCGCTGCTGCGGGCCGCGCACAACGAGCTGATGGCGCAGATGGCCACCGCGATCGAGGCGGGGCTGCGGCTACGCGATCAGTTCGTGCACGCGGCGGTCACCAGCGAGTCCACCGACAAGCACGCCGAGGTGCTGCTCGCCGTGCGCAAGCAGCGGCCGAAGGCGGCCGAGACCGCGATGCGGGCGCTCATCGAGCGCTCGATCGCGGACGTCGAGCTGGCCAAGAAGATGCACGGCAAGCAGAGCGGGCCTTGAAGGGGTCTCGTCACCCGCCGCCCGTGACCACGACGCGGGGCACCGGGATCAGGGTGACCGACCGCAGTTCCAGCGCGCTGCCGTCGCGGTAGGCGGGGCGTACCTCGGGGGAGACGAACACGGGGGCGTCCGCGCGCAGCGGCAGCAGCCTCAGCTCCAGCCCGTGCTCCAGGACGTCCTCGCGGAACCTGCGCAGCCCGATCTCCCAGGCCGGGCCGTACCAGAACTGGTCGGCCACCAACCGGTCCCCGATGTAGGCCCGGCCCACGTCGCCGGTCCAGTCCAGCCGCAGCAGCACCTCGCCGTCCCCGGCGAAGGCCTCGGCGGGGACGGTGATCCGGTAGACGGCGGCCTGGTCGAAGTCCGCGTCCGTCGGCGCGGAGGCCCGCCCGGAGACGGCGTCGATCACCGGCTGCCGTGCCGGGCCCGCCGGCTTGAGCGCCTCGACCCCGGCCGGGGGCGCCGCGTCCCCGTGGGCTGGCAGCGGGATCAGGCCGAACACGCCATCAGTCAGAGTTTCGAAGGGCGGGGCCTCGAAGGGCGGGGCCGCGAAGGACGGGGCCGCGTCCTTCGAGGCCCTGAAGGACGGGGCCGCGAAAGGCGGGGGCGGGAAGACCCGGACGGCGTCGCCGGAGCCGTACACCGTCAGTCGGCCGTCGTCGATGACGGCGGGCCGGTCGCTCAGCACGAGCCGGTCGGCGTCCCAGAGCCGGCCGCGGGTCGCGGTCAGGGCGCTGTCACCGTCCAGCACGAGGACGGCCGCCCGCCCGCCCCCGGCGTCCGTCACCCGCAGCAGGCACCCAGGACCCGGCGTCAGCTCCGTGACCACGACGCGGTCTCCCACGCGCCGGACGGTCGCGGGGCCTTCGACCTCCGTCACCGTCGCACCGTCGAAGACCAGCTCCACCGCGATGCCGGCGGTCTGCGCGAACACATGCACCGGCTCCCCGGCCTCGACCACGCCCATCGGCTGGGCGGTCGCCGTCAGCAGCACACCGGCCCCGACCTTCCGGGCGAGCGGCCAGACGAAATACGCCCCCGACGGCACCGTCACCGGCTCGCTCGGCACGACGAGCTCGCGCCCGTCCAGCTCCACGGCGAACTGGACGCCGTCATGGGCGGGCAGCGTCTCGACGGGCTGGTGGTTGTTGACGAACAGGAATCCCGAGCGCCCGTCCGAACGCACGCACCACCGCAGCGTCTCGCGGTCGGCCGTGTCCGCCGGCGCGCCCTGCGGCATGGTCAGCGTCATGGTGGCCAGGTCGGGCCCGTCGCAGGCCAGCCAGAGGTGCTGCAGCCGCAGGTGGCGATAGGAGTCGCGGAACTGGCCGTACTCGCCGAGCGGGGCCTGGAAGTCGTAGTTGATCACCGGGCAGTCGTTCGGGTAGCCGGTGGCGTGCGACTCCTGCAACGTGGACAGCTCGCCGATCTTCTGCGAGGCGCCGTGGTACATGTAGTAGCCCTGCCACACCGACCCGCTGCCGAGCTTGACCAGCGCCAGCGCGGCGACGTCGGGGGCCGCCACGACGGGGCGGCGATGGTAGGAGGTGTACATCCCGCCGCCCAGCTCACAGGTGGCGAACGGGTAGCGCGCCAAGTGGCTCTCGTCGGAGGCGGCGACCTCGGTGGTCCGCAGGTCGGCGCCGATCGAGTCGTCGTCCCGGCCGGGGCCGAAGAAGTAGTGGGCCCGGCTCTGCTGCGGCCAGCCGTCATGGGCGGTGTCCCAGGCGGCCTCGGAGTAGCCGCCGAACAGCGGGATCAGCTCGTCGGCCGGCAACCGCGCGTGCCCCCACCCGGTGGCCGTCCACAACGGCGCGTCGATGCCGGCCGCCTTGGCGATGCGCTTCAGCGTGACGAGATGCTCCGGCTGGTCGTACAGCTCGTTCTCCACCTGCACCGCCACCACGGGACCGCCGTGCTCGCGGGTCAGGCCCGCGAGCTGGGCGCCGATCTGCTCGAACAGCGGCCAGACCAGCTCGATGTAGCGCGGATCGTCGGTACGCGGCACGCAGTCCGCGGCGAGCACCCAGTCGGGGAAACCGCCGTTGCGCGACTCCCCGTGCCCCCACGGCCCGATCCGCACCACCACGTCGAGCCCCAGCTCGGCACAGGTCGCCACGAAACGCCGCAGGTCGCGGTCGCCGCTCCAGTCGAAGGTGCCGCGCTGCTCCTCGTGCAGGTTCCAGAAGACGTAGGCGGCGACCACGCCCACCC
>NZ_VCKX01000169.1 GCF_005889725.1 Nonomuraea zeae | reverse complement strand
GCGTTACGGGGTCGGTGGGGGGTCGAGGACGAGCAGGATGTGCTCGTGCTCGCCGTGCTTGATCGACTCCTTCCGCTGGAACCCGTGCTTCTCCAGGAGTCGGATCGAGGCGGTGTTGCTGTGGAAGGGGTCGGCGTATAGCGGCCTGACCTGCTCCTCGCGCAGGAAGAGCGTCATGGCCTGGGTGCCGATGCCGCGGCCCCAGAACTCGCGGCCGAGCCAGTAGCCGATGAACCGCTCGTCGCCCTCCCACCAGGCCACGAGGTTGCCGGCCAGCTCGCCCCCGACGAGGACCGCCTGCACGTGGACGGTCGGGTCGCCGAGGATGCGCGTAATCCAGTGGCGGATGAACGCCTCCCGCTCCCGCGGCGGGAAATTCGACCGCCTGGCCGCCTCCGGATCGTGCTCCTGCGCCAGGAACACCTCCAAATCGGCCTCCACCACGTCACGCAACCGCACGTCATCGCTCATGCCGAGCGAGTCTGCCACCCGGCACCGACAGTTTCGGCGGCGCCGGGGCGGGCGTCAGCGGGAGCGGCGCAGGCGCAGGAAGTCGCTGACCACGTACTCGCCCAGGCGCTCGGCGCTGGGGGAGAACACGCGGCCGCCGTTCCTGCGGGCCACCTCGTCCACGAACTCCTTCAGCCGGTCGTCGGCCGCCAGCATGAAGATGTTGATCGTCGCCCGCCGCCTGGTCATCTTGTCCACCTCGGCCAGGGTGAGCTCCAGCGTCTCGTGCGACGGCGGCCACTCGAACGCCGACCGGCCGTTGCGCATGAGGTGCGCGGTGGGCTCGCCGTCCGTGACCACGAGCACCACCGGCTCGAAGTCGGGGTGGCGGTCGAGATGCCGGCCGGCGATGAGGAGGGCGTGGTGCAGGTTCGTGCCCTGGACCATGTCCCAGTCGAGGCCCGCGAGCTCGTCCGGCTGCAGGACCCGCGCGTAGTTGGAGAAGCCGATGATCTGCACCGCGTCCTGGGGGAACTTGGACGCGACCAGGGCCTGGAGCGCCAGCGCGGTCTGCTTGGCGGCGGCCCACGTGCCGCGCAGGGCCATCGAGTACGACAGGTCCACCAGCAGGCAGACGGCCGCCGCGCTGCGCCGCTCGGTCTCGGCCACCTCGAAGTCGTCCACCGAGAGCCGCACCCCGACCCGGCCCCGTGCGCCGGCCTCCCGGTCGGCCTGGAGGGTGCCCGCCGGGTTGATCCCGCCGCTGCGCACGCCGTTGACCAGGGTGCGGACCACGTCGATCGGCTGCTCGTCGCCGAAGCGCCACGCCCGTGAAGAGCCGGTGAGCTCGCCCGCCGAGCCTGCGTCGCGCTGGTCGTGGTCGCCGCGCCGGCCCGCGTCGAGCGAGGCGAACACGCGGCGCAGCGCCGTCTCGCCCAGCCGGCGGACCGCCTTGGGGGTCAGCTCCAGCTTGCCGCGGCGGCGCAGGAGGTAGCCCTGCTCCTCCAGCTCCCGTTCGATCCGCTTGAGCGCCTCAAGGTCGTCGACCGCCGAGCGGCCGAGCGCACGGCGTACGGCGGCCTCGTCGATGTCGTCGAGCCGCGCGCCCGGGTAGTCCTGGCGCAGGGCGGTTTCGAGCTGGGTGAGGTCGGCCAGCTCCTCCAGCGCGGTGACGGCGTCGCCCATCGCGAGGGGCTCCTCGCCGGTGAGGCGCTCGGGGGCGTTCCAGGCCAGGTCGGGGCGGCGGGCGTAGAGGGACTCGCCGAGGCGGCGCATCTGGTCGGAGAGCCCGGCCTGGTCGAGGGTCTGGTTGATGAGGTTGCCGAGCTCCTCGCGCTGGCGCGGGGTCATCGAGGCCAGCATGCGCTGGGTGGCGGCGGCGCGGCGGGCCAGGATGTCGACGAGCTCGTCGAGGTTGCGGGGCTTTTCTGGAAACAAATCCCCATATTTCGCCATAAAGGCGTCAAAATCTTCTTGGGTGTGCTCGCCGCGGGTGTCCTTGTCCAGCATGTCGTTCAGATCCGACATCATCTGGCGGACGCGTTCCATGGCCTCGGGGTCCGGGTTCGCCAGCGCGTCGCGCAGGCCCCTGAACTGGCTGTCCAGGACCTCGCGCCGGAGCAGGTCGCGCAGCTCCTGGAACGTCTGGCGGGCCGCGTCCGAGCGCCATTCGTACGCGCTCAGCTCCTGGATCGCGCTGGCCGTGTCCTCGGGCAGTGCGTCGAGCTCGGCCTCCCGCAGCCGCGCGTCGTCCGACGGGTCGGGGAACAGCTCGGCCCGCTCCTGCCCGATCGCCTTGTCCAGCAGCGCCCGAGCCTTCTCCAGCGTGCCGTCCAGCCGCCCGCGCTCGCGCAGGTCGCGGCGACGGCGGCGGACCTCCCTGAGCATGTCGTCGAGCCCGCGCCGGTCCTGGGCGCCGGGCAGGCCGCGCTTGAGCAGGTCGCGCAGGGCGTGCACCGGCGTCGAGCCCGACAGGATCGCATCGCCCATCTCGTCGAGAGCCGCCCGCACGTCGTAGGGCGGGGCAAGGGGGTCGGGGCCGTCGTGGTACTCGCCATAGCGGTGGGCCATCACGGATCCACGCTAACCCGATCTGCCGGTTTATGCGCCCTTGAAGGCACTCCGGCGCCTCGCCCGGGAGTTCCGGGGCCTCGCCACGGGAGTTTCGCCCGTCCCCGAACGGGTCCCGGCGCCTCGCGCCGGAGTCCTACGCGTCCCCGTAGACCTCCCACACCTCGTTCAGCGCGTCCATCCCTGGCGTGTAGTCCACCTTCACCAGCACGGGGTACCGGGTCGTCCTGAGCGCCCTGGAGAGATCGGTTGAGACGCAGTGCTTCGTGCCGAGCCCGTTCCTGTCCGCGTTGACCGGCTCGCCCGCCAGCCACCCGTCCCGGCACCGGGCCGTGGTGCGGTGGAAGCTCGTGCTGTAGGTGTACCCCAGCTTGATCTTCTTGCCGCCGGTGGCGAACAGCACGGTCGTGTCGTTGATCCGCTTGATCGTGCCGCGGGCCGAGCGCGGGTCCGGCCAGTCGGCGATCAGGAGCTCGCTGACCTTGACGGCCTGCCCGTCCTGGTACTCGATCCGCGCGGGAACGGCCCCGCGCCCCAGCGAGTCGGTCAGGTCGGACGCCTTGCAGGGCGTGCGGCCCAGGCCGTCGGCGTCGGTCGCGACCTGGCCCTCGGTCTCCTTCAGCGCGCAGGCCACGGTGACCCGGCGGTAGGCGGCGCCGGTGTAGCCGAGCCGCACCTCCTTGGCCCCGGACAGGGCGGCGAGCTTGTAGAGCACGTGGCGCTGCCTGGTGACCTTGGCCGGGGACTTCGGCACGATCCGCAGGTGCCCCGTGCCGTCGGCCCAGGCGTAGCCGTACACGACCCTGGCGGCCTCCACGGGCGCGGTCAGAGCGGGCGCGGCTATGGCGAGGCCGCTCGCGGCGAGTGTGGCGACGGTGGCACGGACAAGCATGGGCGGTCTCCCCCGACAGCGTGATCAGCTACCAACTATGACGCGGGAGACCGCCCGGATGTTCACGTGCGATAAACGGTTACGCCGTCAAGGTCTTCCTTGGACAGGCGCCGCATCAGGTAAAGCCCTTCGAGTGCGAACTCCAGCGCCGCCGCAGCGTGCCCGGGAGACTCCTCGCCCGCGCCCATGCCGAGCCGCGACATGACCTTGGCCAGGCCCGCGACAGGACCGATCCGGTGCAGCAGCTCGCCTGCGGGGATCAGCTCGCCGGACTCCACCTGGTTGCCCTCGGCGAACTTGTCGGTCAGCGGCGACAGGTCCATCCCGCCCAACCGGCTCCTGAACGTCTCCGCCGTCGCCCTGCGCAGCAGATGGGCGAGGATCTCGGTCTCCCTGCCCTCCTCGCTGACCTCGAACTCCACCTTGCCCCGCAGGCTGTGGACCACACTGGCCAGGTCGATCACGCGGGTGACGGCCTGCTCCTCGCCCGTGATGGCCGCCCGGCGCACCGCGGAGGCCGAGGCGGTCTCGGCCGCGGCGATCGAGAAGCGCGCGGACACGCCGGAACGGGCGTCCACGGCGGTGGACTCGCGGACGAGCCTGGTGAACCTGGCGATCACTTCGAGCAGGTGCTCGGGCATGTCGGCCCCGATGTCCGGCATGGACTCCTGCCGGATCAGCGTGAGCTCGTCCTCGACCGTGAGGGGGTAGTGGGTGCGGATCTCGGCGCCGAACCGGTCCTTCAGCGGCGTGATGATCCGGCCCCTGTTGGTGTAGTCCTCGGGGTTGGCGCTGGCGATGAGCAGGATGTCGAGCGGCAGGCGCAGGTTGTAGCCGCGCACCTGGATGTCGCGCTCCTCCAGCACGTTGAGCAGCGAGACCTGGATGCGCTCGGCCAGGTCGGGCAGCTCGTTGACGGAGAAGACGCCGCGGTTGGTGCGCGGGACCAGGCCGTAGTGGACCGTCTCGGGGTCGCCGAGGGTGCGCCCCTCCGCGATCTTGATCGGGTCGACGTCGCCGATCAGGTCGCCGACCGAGGTGTCGGGCGTGGCGAGCTTCTCGCCGTAGCGCTCGTCGCGGTGCTTCCACTCGACGGGCAGCTCGTCACCCTGCTCGCGGGCCAGCGCCTGGCAGCGCGTGCAGACGGGCGCGTACGGATGGTCGTTGATCTCGCAGCCTTCGACGACCGGCGTCCATTCGTCGAGCAGGCCGGTGACCGTGCGGATGAGCCTGGTCTTGCCCTGGCCGCGCTCACCGAGGAGAACGAGGTCGTGCCCGGCCAGAAGCGCCCGCTCCAGATGCGGCAGGACGGAGTCGTCGAAGCCCACGATGCCTGGGAAGCGGGGCTCACCCGCCCGCAGCTTGGCCAGCAGGTTTTCCCGGACCTCGGCTTTGACGGTGCGATGAACGTGGCCGCTCTCTCGCAACTCCCGGAGATTACGTGGCTGATGCACGGGAACGAGACTACGTCCCCTGCGAGGAATGCGGCAGAGAGTTTCGCATCTGGCGGAGATTTCGGATCTTGACTATTGCGTGACGGTTCGTGTGCGTGCTTGTCCTTTTAGTGGGGAGAATCGGGCCTAGGGAACTTGGACATGTCGAGGGAGGCGAGACGCGTGGCCTTGATGACAAGCCGCTTCGCCGACGGCCTCGCCGTGGGTTCCGACCTGGTGGAGGCCGCGGAGACCGCCGTCGGTCAGGCACTGTCGAGGCTCAGCGGCCAAGCCGACCTGGTCTGCTTCTTCATCTGCGGCGACGATCCCGAGGACGTCGCACGGGCCGGCCAGGCCGCCATGAAGCTCGCACCCGAAGCACACGTGATCGGATGCAGCGCGACGGGAGTGATCGGTGATGGGCAAGGTGTTGAGCTGACGCCTGCGGTCAGCGCGTGGGCGGCGACTCTGGAGGGGGCGCGGCTGACCACGTTCGCGCTGGAGACGCTGACGGCCGAGGACCGGTTCGTGGTGGTCGGGCTGCCCGAGCGCAACGGGGACGATCACGTCGCGATCCTGCTGGCCGATCCCTACACGTTCCCGACCGACGCCTTCGTCGAGCGCTCCGTCGACGTGCTCGGCGACCTGCCTCTGGTCGGCGGGCTGGCCAACGGGCTCCAGGGACGAGGCTCCGTACGGCTCTTCGCCGACGGCTCGATCTACACGGAAGGCGCGATCGGCGTGCTGCTCAGCGGCCCGATCCACATCAGCACCGTGGTCAGCCAGGGCTGCCGGCCGATCGGCCCCAGCATGGTCGTCACGGCGTCGGAGGAGAACCTGCTGCTGGAGCTGGCCGGTCAGCCCGCGCTGGCCCGGCTGGAGGACATCGTCAGCGAGCTGGACGAGGACGACCGCGAGCTGGTCGCCTCCGGGCTGCAGATCGGCCTGGCCATGGACGAGTACGCCGAGCGCCACGAACGCGGCGACTTCCTCATCAGGGGAGTCATCGGCATCGATCCGGAGCGCGAGGCCGTGGCCATCGGCGACGTCGTGGAGATCGGCAGGACCGTGCGCTTCCAGGTCCGGGACGCGGCCACCGCGGACGAGGACCTCTACGACCTGCTCGACGCCCACCGGGAGGAGCTCGGCAAGGTGGACGGCGCGTTGCTGTTCTCCTGCAACGGGCGGGGCTCGGCCATGTTCGGCACCGCCGACCACGATCCGGTCGCCCTGCGCGACACGCTCGGGCCCATCGGGGTGGCGGGCTTCTTCGCGGCCGGCGAGGTGGGCCCCGTGGCGGGGCACAACCACGTACACGGCTTCACGGCGTCCGTGCTGGTCTTCTCCAGCGTCACGGGCGGTCCGTGACCCTGGCGGGCCCGGGCGACCGGCCGCGGCGGCGACCAGGCCCGGCGGCCCCGTCTGCTCGGGAGGGCCGCCGGGCCTGGTGAGGTGCGGGCCGCTGAGCCTGGTGAGATGCGGGCCGGCGGTCGTCACCGCCGGGCCCGGGTGCTACTCGTTCTTCTGGTCGAAGCTCGGCCCGTCCCCGTCGCCCGTCTTGGAGTCGAGGCCGGGGCCGTCCCCGGTGGTGCCGGAGCCGGGCTCGGGCATCGCGACCGGCTCGCAGTCCGCGACCGCCCCCCTGACCACGTGCAGCGCGGTCGCGAACGGCGGCCGGTCGGCGCCGTCCCTGCTCAGCGAGACGGCCAGGACGAGCGTCTCACCCGCGGGCACCTGCCCCTTCTCGATCGTGAACGAGATCCCGTCGCCCGCCTTGCCGACGCTCACCGCGAACCGCCCGCCGAGGCTGCCCCGCTCGCCACGCGGCTCCTTGCAGGTCTGCCCTTCCGGCAGGTAGTCGACCACCGCCTTGACCCCGGCGTCGGCCAGCTCGGCGGCCAGCCCGTCGGGGTCGCTGAACTCGTTGATCCGCACGCTGACCGCCCCGTCGGAGCCCTTGGTCACCGCGAACGCCGGGCTGCCGGTCACGCCGGTCAGCAGCACCGTCGCGACGGCGGCCGCCGCGACCCCCGCCACCGCGGCGGACAGCCCCGCGACGCGCCGCCTGGAGCCGCGCCGTCCGGGTGTCGAAATCGTCATCGTGTCCTTCGCCGTCCTCGTCGAGATCTCTTCCTTTAGTGCACTGAGAAGGCGTTCTTCGAAATTGCTCATGCCTGTCCCTCCACGTACACAGCCGATGGCGAAGCGACGTCGGCGAGGGCGCGTCTGGCCCGGTGCAGCCTGACCCGGGCGGTGACCTGCCTGATGCCCAGGGCCGTGGCGGCTTCGGTGACGGTGAGCTGATCGATCGCGACGAGCTCCAGCACGGCGCGCTCGCCCTCGGGAAGCCCGGCCATGGCTTCCAGGGCGCGGCGCCCGCCGCGCTCGGCGTCGATCCGCTCCTCCATCCTGACGAGATCGTCGTCCTCCATCAGCCGCCGTCCGGCGACGCGGCCGGCCGTCCGCGCCTCCCGGGCCGACTGCCGGTGCTGGGCCGACACGACGTTGCGCGCCACGCCGTACAGCCAGGCGATCTCGCTGCCCCGGCCGGGCACGTAGGTGTGCGCCGAGTCCAGGACCGCCAGGAAGATGTCCGCCGTCAGGTCGGCGGCGAGGTGAGGGTCACTCACCCGCCGGACCACGAAACGCATGACGGCATCGACATGGCGGCGATAGAAGGCCTCAAAGGCCGCGGGGTCCTCGTTGAGGCGCACTGGCCTCGCTCCCTTCGTCGTTCGCCTTACACCTCTACTTGGACCGAGCGACGAAAAGCGTTTCCGGGAGGCTCAGGCGGGACGGCGCGGCTGGTAGAGCCAGGCGTCGAAGAGCGGGCCGAGGTCCTTGCCGGACATCCGCTCCGCGAGGGCGATGAACTCGTCGGTGGTGACGTGGCCGTAGCGGTGACCGGCCGTCCACGCCTTCAGGAGCTGGAAGAACGTCTGGTCGCCGACGGCCTTGCGCAGCGCGTGCAGGGTCATGCCGCCGCGGGTGTAGACCGACTGGTTGAACAGGTCGCCGGGCTTGGCCCGGCCGGGCGGGTAGGCCCACATCGGGTCGCTGGCCGGGCGCTTGTGATAGTCGTTGAAGAACGCCTCGGCGCTCTGCTTGCCCTTGTGCTCCGACCACAGCCACTCGGCGTAGGTGGCGAAGCCCTCGTTGAGCCACAGGTCCTTCCACCGCTTGATGGTCAGGCTGTCGCCGAACCACTGGTGGGCCAGCTCGTGCGCGATGATGCTCTCGTCGGGCTCGAAGCCGCCGTAGACGGGCTTGGTCTGGTTTTCCAGCGCGTAGCCGGCCGCATAGTCGTCGACCACGCCGCCGGTCGAGGAGAACGGGTAGGGGCCGAAGACCGTGCCCCAATAGTCGGTGACCTCGCCGGAGACGGTGTAGAGCTTGTCGAGCGAGCTCCTGAACTTGGGGTCGGTGGCGGCGAAGTTCGGGATGCCGCCGGGGGTCTTGCCCTGGCGCAGGTCGAACTTGCCGAGCGTGGCCGTGGCCAGATAGGTGGCCATCGGGTGGCGCTCGCTCCACCGGTAGGTGGTCTTGCCGCCCGCGGTCGTGGGCTGTCCGGTCAGCTCGCCGTTGGCCACGGCCGTCACCCCCGCGGGCACGGTGATCGCGAAGTCGAACGTGGCCTTGTCGGAGGGATGGTCGTTGTTGGGGAACCAGGTCTTGGAGCCGTTGGGCTCGGAGGTCACGAACGCGCCGTCGGCGGTCGAGATGAAGCCGTACGTGCCCAGGTTGGCGCTGTCCTTGGCCGGTTTGGGCACGCCGGCGTAGGTGACCTTGACGGTGAACCTGGCCTTCTTGTCGATCGGCGCCGAGGGCGTCACGGTCAGCTCGTCGCCCTTGCGGGCGAACGTGGCCGGCGAGCCGTCGACGGTGATGCCGCGCACGTCGAGCCCGGACAGGTCGAGGTTGAACCGCGACAGGTTCTGGGTGGCGGCGGCCTGGATCGTGGTCACCCCTTCGAGCCGCTTCGTCGTCGGCGCGTAGTCGACCGCCAGGGCGTAGTGGGAGACGTCGTAGCCGCCGTTGCCGTCGGTCGGGAAGTCGGGGTCGCCGATGCCGGGCGCGCCCGCGGTGTGGGCGACGGCCGACATGGCCTGATCCGGCGGGGGCTCGTCGGCGGGTGCGCAGGCCAGGACGCTGATCAGCGCCGCCAGCAGTGCCATCCCGCGCCTGTTGGAACGCATAGGCGAGCGAGCCCCCTTCAAATCGTGACCAAAATCTTACGCTGCGTCAGGCATTCACCACGACGGTCCTCGCGGCCTTGTCGTGCAAAGCCTGCTTGCGGGGGTCGAAGAGAATCCAGCCGAGGTCAACCAGGAGGCCGACGCAGCACAGCCATTCGAGCGCACTCGCCACGGCCTGCCTGACCGCGGCCTGCCCTACGCCTATCCTTCCGCCGCTGTCCTGCACCACACGCATGCCGAACAACTTCTTGCCGAGAGTCTGGCCGTTCCAGAAGGCGTGCAGCAACCAGAAGTACAGGAACGCCACGAGCCCGGTCAGAAAGGTGTGCTCCACCGGGTAACGGTCCCAGACGCCCTTGCTGGCGTCCCAGGCGTACTCCCAGCTCGTCCAGCTGAAGGGCGCGGCGGCGATGTTCACGATGATCCAGTCGAGGACGCCGGCGAACAGCCGCCGCCAGCGTCCCGCCAGCCCTGGTGGTGGCAGTCCCATGATGTCCAGATGACCACCAATAAGTCGGGACAAACTAAAGGTTGCCCCTGCGTTCCTGCTCGCGCTCGATCGCCTCGAACAGGGCCTTGAAGTTGCCCTTGCCGAATCCGAGCGAGCCGTGCCGCTCGATCAGCTCGAAGAAGACCGTGGGCCGGTCCTGCACCGGCTGGGTGAAGATCTGCAGCAGATAGCCGTCCTCGTCGCGGTCCACCAGGATCTTGCGCTTCTTCAGCTCCTCGATCGGCGCCCGCACCTTGCCGATGCGCCCGCGCAGCTCGGGGTCGTCGTAGTAGGAGTCGGGGGTGTCCAGGAACTGCACGCCGGCCGCCCGCATGTGGTCGACCGTGGTGAGGATGTCGTTGGTGGCCAGCGCGATGTGCTGCACGCCGGGGCCGCCGTAGAACTCCAGGTACTCATCGATCTGCGACTTCTTGCGGCTCACGGCCGGCTCGTTGAGCGGGAACTTGACCTTGCGCGACCCGTCCGCCACGACCTTGGACATGAGCGCCGAGTATTCGGTGGCGATGTCGTCGCCGACGAACTCGGCCATGTTCGTGAAGCCCATGACCCTGCGGTAGAACTCCACCCACTCGTCCATCTTGCCCAGCTCGACGTTGCCGACGCAGTGGTCGACGGCCTGGAACAGCCGCCCGTTCTTGGTCGCGGGCGGCGCCACCAGCGGCTGGGCGGGCGCGTAGCCCGGCAGGTAGGGGCCGCCGTAGTTGGATCTGTCCACCAGCGTGTGCCGCGTCTGGCCGTAGGCGGCGATGGCCGCGAGCACCACCTTGCCGTGCTCGTCCTCCATCGTGTACGGCTCCGCCAGCCCCTTGGCCCCGTGCGCGACCGCGTGGGCGTACCCCGCCTCCACGTCCGGCACCTGGATGGCCAGGTCGATCACCCCGTCGCCGTGCTCGGCGACGTGCCGCGCCATCGGCGTGCCCGGCCTGATCGACGACCTGAACTCGAACGTGGCACTGCCCGAGGTCAGCACGTACGCGCTCTCGTCGCGGCTGCCGTTCTCCGGCCCGCGGTAGGCCACCAGCCTCATGCCGAACGCGGTCGAGTAGTAGTGGGCCGCCTGCTTGGCGTTGCCTACGGCGAACACCACGGCGTCCATGCCGTTAACCGGAAAGACATCATTCATACTGCCAACTGTCGAATTTACTGGACGAGTTGCGCAACAGTTACTCTATGGAGTGCACAACCTGCCTAGCTCCACAGCGGAATGTCCGGTAAATGTGTACAGCATGACGATCGATGACCTTGACGCCAGACTCATCGCCCTCCTGACGGCCGAGCCCAGGCTGGGCGTTCTGGAGTCCTCGCGCCGGCTGGGCGTGGCCCGTGGCACGGTCCAGGCCAGGCTCGACCGGCTGACCGCCAAAGGCGTGATCACCGGGTTCGGCCCCGACGTGTCGCCCGAGGCGCTCGGCTACGACGTCACGGCCTTCGTGAGCATGGAGATCAGGCAGGTCGCCGGGCACGACCCGGTGGCGGATCGGCTGGCCGGCATCCCCGAGGTGCTGGAGGTGCACACGATCACGGGCGACAGCGACCTGCTCTGCCGCGTGGTCGCCCGGAACAATGCCGATTTGCAGCGGGTAATCGACGAGATCGTGGAGGTTCAGGGCGTACTCAGGACTAATTCGATCATCGCCCTTGACACTCCGGTTCCCTACCGAGTGCTGCCATTGGTCGCCGATGTTCCGCGTCGGGGAGTGCGGTAGTCGTACTATCGCAGAGGGACGAGGCACTATTGTCGATCGTTTACCCTTGGCATTCGCCCAGCTTGCGGGGGTTGGGCGACGCTTGACGAGGGGGTCGAGGGTGCGGATCGGTGGTGGAAAAGGGATGCGAAAGCGGCGGATTCTCAGGGTTCTACTGCTTTCATTTGGCGCGGGAATCCTCGTGCTGGTCGGGCTTTTCGCCATTGCGTGGGCGATGACCCCGATTCCCGACACGACACAGAAGCAGGCCACCGCGCAGGGCTCGGTGATCTATTACCGCGACGGCAAGACCGTGCTCGCCCGCCAGGGGGTCGACCGCAAGAACGTCGAGCTGACCAAGGTCCCCGAGCACGTACGCGACGCCGTGATCGCGGCCGAGAACCGCTCGTTCTACGAGGACGGCGGCGTGTCGCTCAAAGGCACCGCGCGGGCCGTCTGGTCCACCGTCAGCGGGCAGCAGCTCCAGGGCGGCTCGACCATCACCCAGCAGCTCGTACGCAACTACTACAGCGGCCTCAGCCAGGAACGTTCCATCACCCGCAAGTTCAAAGAGATCCTCATCTCGATGAAGGTCGACCAGTCCAAGTCGAAGGACTGGGTGCTGGAGCAGTACCTCAACACGATCTACTTCGGCCGCGGCGCCAACGGCGTCCAGTCGGCCGCCCGCGCCTACTTCGGCAAGGACGTGGAGAAGCTGAGCGTGGCCGAGGGCGCCTACCTCGCGGCCGTGATCCAGCAGCCCAGCCGGTTCGCCGACCCCAAGGGCAGCGATCTGGCGGCGGCGCAGCAGCGCTGGCAGTCGGTGATCACCGCGATGCGGCAGACGCGCTCGCTGACGGCAGGGGAGGCGGCGGCCCAGCGCTTCCCGGTGCTCAAGACGCCGAAGAAGCCGTTCGAGCTCAAGGGCCAGGCCCAGTACATGCTCGAACAGGTGACCTCCGAGCTCAACCGGCGCGGCTACACCGACGAGGACATCAACGGCGGCGGGCTGCGGATCGTGACCACGTTCGACAAGAAGCTCATGGCCGCGGCCGAGCAGGCGGTCGAGGACGTCCTCCCGGAGAGCACGCCGAAGAAGGTGCGCACCGGGCTGGCGGCCGTCGCCCCCTCAACCGGCGAGGTGATCGCCTTCTACGGTGGCCGTCCCTCGCAGTCGGCCTACTACGACAGCGCGTTCTCGGCCAAGGTCATGGCCGGATCGACGTTCAAGCCGTACACGCTGGCGGCGGCCCTGAACAACGGCTTCGACCTGTCCACCAGGGTCGACGGCAACTCGCCGCTGCGCGTGGCGTCGGCGGCCGAGCCGATCCCGAACGACAGCGATCGCTCCTACGGCCGGATCAACCTGGTGAGCGCGACCCAGAACTCCGTCAACACCGCGTTCGTGGACCTCGGCCAGAAGGTCGGGCTCGACAAGGTCGCCGCGACCGCCGAGGCGGCCGGCATCCCCGAGAGCCAGCTCCAGCAGCACGAGAACGCCGCCTCCTTCCCGCTGGGCGTGGCCTCGGTCAGCGCGGTCCAGAACGCCTCCGGCTTCTCCACCTTCGCCAACAAGGGCGTCCACATGGAGGCCCACGTGGTCAAGTCGGTCACCAACGGGGCGGGCGAGAAGACGGTCATCCAGCCGGTCGCGACCAAGGTGATCGACGAGCAGGCCGCCGCGGACACCACGTACGCGATGCAGCAGGTCGTCAAGTACGGCACCGGCACCGCCGCCCGGCTCTACGACCGGCCGGTGGCCGGCAAGACGGGCACCACGGACGACTCCGCGTCGGTGTGGTTCAACGGGTTCACCCCGCAACTCGCGGTGGCGGTGGACATGTTCCGCGACGACAACGCCACGGTCAAGATCCCCGGGTACGGCACGCAGTTCGGCGGCCAGCTGCCCGCGCAGATCTGGCGGGCGTTCATGACCGAGGCCATGGCGGGCGAGCCGGTCGAGGAGTTCCCCGAGCCGTCCGAGTACGGTTACTCCTCCGACTACTCGGTGCCCGACCAGGACAGGGACGCGCCGGACCAGGAGTACACGCCCCCGGCGAACCCGGACGGCTGGCCCACGCCCGAGCCCGACCCGACGTTCAGCGAGCCGCCCGCCACCGACGAGCCGGACACCGACCGGCGCGACGCCGACCAGCCGGAGCTGACCGACCCACCGGTCACGGAGCTCCCCGACCAGCCCTCGGCGGAGTCCGACGGCGACACGGGCACGGGCCGGGACACCGGCCGGGGCTCGGACAGCGCGGGCCGCTCACCAGCGAACTGACGCGCCCGGCCTCGCGGCCGACCAACGTGACGCGCCGGGCCCTCGGCCGACCGGCGTGACGCGCCGGCTTGGCCGACCGGCTCGACGCGCCGGGCCTTGGCCGACCGGCTTCATCGGCGGGTCAACGCGCGAGTTCGGCCCGCAGCTCCTCGACGGTGGTCACGGGCATCCGGCAGGTGAATCCCCTGCACACGTAGGCCGCGGGCGCCTCGGAAACCGTCCCGCGACCTTCGAGCAGCGCGGGGAAGACCTCCCTGGACACGAGGGGGTCGCCGGAGCCCCTGCCGGTGTCGCTGTCGCCTGAATCGCCGGAGCCCAGCGCGACCACCAGCCCGGGCGCGTCGGAGAGCAGCGCCTGCCGGTGCAGCGCGGCCGTACGCGGATCGTCGGCGGGGCCCACGACTGCCACCTCGACGGGCCCGTCCAGCGCCGCCCGCGCCACGGCCAGCCCCCAGCCGGCGAACCTGGCATGCTTGCCGGCCAGCACGGACACGGTCCCCAGAGCCGCGTGGGCGGCCTCCCGGTGGCGCGTGGAGCCGGTCAGCGCCCCGTAGGACAGCAGCGCGCCCGCGGCCGCGTACTGGCCGGATGGCGTGGCGTTGTCGGTGGGGTCCTGGGGCCGCTGGAAGAGCCGCTCGGCGTCGTCCGCCGTGTCGTAGAAGCCGCCCGTCCCGTCGGCGAACCGGTCGAGCACGGTGTCCAGCAGCGAGCCGGCCAGCCTGAGCCACCTGGCCTCGCCGGTGACGCCGTACAGGGAGATGAGCCCCTCCGCCACGTTCGCGTAGTCGTCGAGCACCCCGGCGTTCGTTCCGGCCCGGCCGTCGCGCGAGGTGCGCAGCAGCCTGCCGTCCGCCACGTGCGTGCTCGCGAGCAGCTCGGCCGCCTCGGTGGCGGCGGCCACGAGGTCAGGCCGCTCGAACACCACCCCGGTCTCGGCCAGCGCCGCGATGGCCAGGCCGGTCCACGAGGCCACGACCTTGTCGTCGCGCCCCGGCCGGACACGACGCTCCCTGGCGGCCAGCAGGCGCTCGCGGACGGAGGCGTAGCGCTCGGGGTCGTCGGGGTCGCGCAGGAGCTGCAGCACGGACGTGCCGTGCTCGAACGTCCCCGTGACCTCGAACAGCCCGGCCGCCCACTCCCCGTCGTCCGCGCCGAGCACCTCGCGCAGCTCCTCGGGCGTCCAGACGTAGAACTTGCCCTCGACGCCCTCGCTGTCGGCGTCGAGCGCGGAGGCGAACCCGCCCTCTGGCGTGCGCAGCTCGCGCAGCAGCCAGCCGGCCGTCTCCAGCGCGACCCGCCGCGCCAGGTCGCCGCCGCCCGACTTCCACCAGTGCGTGTAGACGCGCAGCAGCAGGGCGTTGTCGTAGAGCATCTTCTCGAAGTGCGGCACGACCCACTGCGCGTCCACGCTGTAGCGCGCGAACCCGCCGCCGAGCTGGTCGTACATCCCGCCCCTTGCCATCGCCTCCAGCGTGCGCCCGCTCATCTCGCGCTCGCCGGTGCGCAGCAGGAACTCCAGCACCATGGACGGCGGGAACTTGGGCGCGCCGCCGAACCCGCCGTTGCGCGCGTCGAAGGAGTCCCTCAGGTTCGCCACGGCCACCGCGAGCGTCTCCTCGCCGGGCACGGGCCCGCCGGGCAGCGTGGAGTGCGTGTTGAGCGCCTCCACCACCTTTGCCCCCTGCTGCAGCACGGAGTCCCTGTCGCTCGCCCACAGGCGGCCCACCTCGGTGAGCAGGCGCCGGAAGTGCGGGCGCGGGAAGTAGGTGCCGCAGTAGAACGGGTGGCCGTCGGGGGTCGCGAACACCGTCATGGGCCAGCCGCCCTGCTGCGTCATGGCCTGCGTGGCGCTCATGTAGACGGCGTCGACGTCGGGCCGCTCCTCGCGGTCCACCTTCACGTTGACGAAGTGCTCGTTCATGAGCCCGGCCGTCTCGGCGTCCTCGAAGCTCTCATGGGCCATGACATGACACCAGTGGCATGCCGAATAGCCCACGCTGATCAGCAGCGGCACGTCGCGGCGACGGGCCTCCGCGAACGCCTCGTCGCCCCACGGGTGCCAATCCACCGGATTGGCCGCGTGCTGCAGCAGGTAGGGGCTGGTGGCGTCTTTCAAGCGGTTCATCAGGACCTCCTCCACTCACCCTAAACCGCGCTGCTCACCGCCCAAGGGTGAGGTGATCGACGTGTTCACCGGCTGACTCGGGAGGCCGGGACGGCGTAGGTTACGGGTCGTGGATATGGACTTCGTGTGCGCCCACGCCGGCCGCCCGGCGACCGCCCTCACTCGCAGGGACGTGGCCCGCGCGCTGCTCGCCGTGCCCTCCGGCGTGGCCCTGGTGGGGCTGCCCGACCTGCGGCGGGCGATGATGTCCGCGGGCAACCCGCTCTCCCTGCCGTTCTGGGACTCCGCCAAGGCGACGCTCAGCTCGATCGAGTCGGGTGTCGCCACGGTCGGCGACGTGCAGCGCTGGGTCGAGTCCACCGGCACCGAGCCGATACTCATGACGCCGAGTTACTTCGTCTGGCCGGAGGAGGACGAGCGCGGCCCCGTGGCCACGGAGATGTTCGCCCGCCTGGTCGCCTACCTCGAAGGGCTCGTCGATTCGGGCGAGATCGATCCCGACGCGCTGGCGGCGGGCGACCAGGAAGCCCGCGCCGCGTACGAGAGCCTCCAGGAGCGCTGGCTGGGCACGCCGCTGCCGGACGGCAGGGAGCCCGGTTTCGCGGTCGGCGACGAGCAGGACGAGGAGCTGTTCGCCGCCTGGGACGAGGAGGAGGCGTTCGCGCTGTCCGAGCTGCGGCGCATCGTGGGCGGGCTGCCCAAGCAGCCTGAGCTGCCCCTGGCGGACCTGGAGAGCGCCGTGACGCGCCTGCGCGGGCTGCTGGCCCTGCCCGGCTACCCGGCCAACGTGCTGCGGGCCTGCGCCGGGCTCGACGAGCGGCCGATCCCCGACGACGACATGGAGCTGTGGCTGTCGCTGGCGGCGGGGGTGGCGGGGCCCGTCTCCGACCTGTCGGAGACCGGGGACGTGCCGGAGGAGTTCGCCGATCTCGACGGGGAGCTCAGCATGGAGGACGCGGCGCTGGCCAACCTCTGCGCGATCCAGCACGCCGACTGGCTGGCGGGAGTGGCGGCGCTGGCCCGGCTCGGGCCGGGCGTGCTGGCCTCACCCGAGCGGATGGCCAGGCTCATCGCGGAGTCCGAGGACATCGACGTCGACGACCAGGACGACGACGACCTCAACACCACCGAAGGGCTGTTCACCTCGGTGGTGAGCCTGTGGGTCCATCTCGGCATCGTGGACGCCGACGAGGTGCTCACGCCGCTGGGCTGGTGGGGGCTGCCGAAGGCGCTGGAGCACGCCTGGTCGTCCAGCGCGGACTGAGGACGGCCCGCCTGACGACCTGAGAGCGGCCCCGGCCGAGGTCGCCTCGCCTGAGCGCGGCCCGGCCGAGGGCCGCTGGTCAGTGGTCCTCGGGGTCGACCAGTTCCTTGAACTGCGGGTGGCGGTCGATGTATTTCGCCACATAAGGGCAGAGCGGCACGACCCGCAGGCCGGTGTCGGCGCTCGCCTGGAGCGCGTGGCCGACCAGCCGGCCCGCCAGGCCCTGCCCTTGGTACGCGGGCAGGACCTCGGTGTGGGTGAAGACGACCTTGGTGGGCAGCAGGCGATAGTCGGCGAACCCGGCGACCTTGCCGTCTACGAGAAGCTCGAAACGGTTTTCCGTCGAGTTGTCGACTACTTCGATCGGCATCTATTCGGCCTTCTTGTCCTTGTCGCCCGCGTGCGGCACCTGGATCTTCGACATCTGCTTGTTCATCGACTTGATCAACATGTACAGGGCCACACCGATGAGCGCCACGACGACGAAGCCGAGCAGACCCGGACTCACATCACCCGCTGCTAGAACTGTCACACTTCCAGTCTGCCACCAGGATCCCGTGGTCCGTTCAGTGGCAGGCAGGTGAGACGTCGTCGGCGTGGATGCCCGCGAACAGGTCCTCCTCCGGCAGCTCCGTGTCCACCAGCGAGCGCGCCAGGTGGTAGTCCTCGGTGGGCCAGATCTCCTCCTGCAGCTCGCGCGGGCAGACGAACCAGAAGCCGTCCGGGTCGACCTGGGTGGCGTGGGCCAGCAGCGCCTCGTCGCGGATCTGGAAGTAGTCGCCGCACGGCACCCGCGTGGTCACCGGCCACTTGGCGGGGCGGTCCTCCCAGCGCGAGATCCAGTCGGCGTAGGGGGAGCCGAGCCCGCGCTCGGTCATGGCCTCGTGCAGCGCCTCGAAGCGCTCCTTGGTGAACCCCATCTGGTAGTAGAGCTTCAGCGGCTGCCATGGGTCGCCGGCGCCCGGGTAGCGGTCGGGGTCGCCGGCCGCGTCGAAGGCCTCCACGGAGACCCTGTTGGTCATGATGTGGTCGGGGTGCGGGTAGCCGCCGTCGTCGTCGTACGTGATGATCACGTGCGGCCTGAACTCGCGCACGGCCGCCACGAGCGGCGCCGAGGCGTCCTCCAGCTTCTGCAGGGCGAAGCAGCCCTCGGGCAGCTCCTCCTCCTCGCTCTCCGGCAACCCCGAGTCGACGAACCCCATGAAACGCTGCTCGACGCCGAGGATCTCGCGCGCCCGCGCCATCTCGGCCCTGCGCACCTCCCCGATGTTGGCAACGATCTCGGGCCGGTCCATCTTGGGGTTGAGCACCGATCCCCGCTCACCGCCCGTGAGAGTACAGACCAGCACTTCCACGCCTTCGCGCACATAACGCGCCATCGTGGCGGCGCCCTTGCTCGACTCGTCGTCGGGATGGGCGTGGACGGCCATCAGCCTCAGCGGTGCACTCACGAGCGCGCTCTCCTCATGGGGTCTCCTCGGTAGGAGGACCGGTCAGTAGCCCAGAGAGGTTAGTTTCTGCTGGGCGGTCGCGAGGGCCCAGTCGTCTACCGGTGCCCCCGCGAGCGACAATTGTCTCGGATAACGCTGAGGGAGTGCAGGGAGATTCCGCCATGGTCACCAGAGATGTCGAGAACGGTCCCGTTCTCGGCACACCCGACGAGTTTCCCGATCGTCCCAGGCGAGGCGGCAGGCTTGTCGTCCACATCGTGATCGGCGTGCTGGTGGCCATCATCGCCGGGGGCTGGGGCTACGTGATGTGGTCGATGACGGCGGGCGGTTCGGAGGCGCCGTCGCAGGTGGTGTCGTTCAGTGTGGACGCCCAGAATCGGGCCGAGATCACCTTTGAGGTGTACAAGCCAGACGATAGGGTGGCGGTCTGCCGGATCAGGGCACTGGACGTCTACCACGCGGAAGTGGGCAGCAAGGAAGTAAGAATCCCGGCTGGTGAGGGTAGTAAGCAGCTCAAGGAAAGCCTCGACACGAGTGGTCAGGCCACTTCCGTCCACATCCAGTACTGCAATCTCGTATAGTGAGACGTTTGGGGAAGCGTTGGAGCGGTTGAGTTGTTAGCCTTTCGCAATTCAACCGGACGCAACCTCAAGTGAACTCAGGGCCCCCTAGGCAAGCAAGGAGAACCCGTGGCCGACTCTCGCGATGAGAACGTCACATGGCTGACGCAGGAGGCGTACGACCGCCTGAAGGCGGAGTACGAATATCTCTCTGGCCCCGGGCGCGTCGACATCGCCAAGAAGATCGAAGCCGCCCGTGAAGAGGGCGACCTGAAGGAGAACGGCGGCTACCACGCCGCCAAGGACGAGCAGGGCAAGATGGAGGCCCGCATCTTCCACCTCCGGCAGATCCTCGACAACGCCCAGGTGGGAGAGGCCCCCAAGGCTGAGGGAGTGGTCGGCCCCGGCATGACCGTGACGATCCGGTTCGTCGGCGACGACGACGAGGTCACCTTCCTGCTCGCCTCCCGCGAGGAGAGCGGCGCACCGATCGACGTCTACTCCCCGAGGTCCCCTCTCGGGGCGGCGATCAACGGCAAGAAGATCGGTGAGAAGGCCACCTACTCCATGCCCAACGGACGCCAGAACACCGTCGAGATCCTCGAGGCTGTGCCGTACATCGGCAACTGACACCCATGGATGACTACCGCCGGGCCCTCGCTGGCCCGGCGGAATTTTCGCATTCATCCGGAATTCGGCAGGACTTAAGCTTTCTGGTCAAATCCCGGAAGCGGCGTAACACGTTCAAGCTGGTGCCGTTCATCGTGGTCACGCTCGTCGCGGTGCTGACCGCCGACGTGCTGCTGCTGGTACGGCCGGAGGCCGCGGCCTTACCGTCCGGCGCACGCGCGCAGGCCACGCCCAAGTCGACGCCGATGGCGCAGAAGCAGCCGCGGCCCAGGACCAGCCCGCCGGCCAGCCAGCCGGCGACGGTCGCGCAGCCGGTGGCGCCGCTGAGCAAGCTGCACAAACCCAACCTGTTCGTGCTCACCCGCAAGCCGTTCACCAACGAGTTGCTGCAGAAGGTGGCCAAGCTGCGCGGGGTGCGGGCCCTGGAGCTGGCCGACGCGGCGTCCATCATGCTCGACGGCAAGCGCGTGCAGACGCTCGGCGTCAACCCCTCCTCCTTCCGCTCCTACACCCCCAAGGTGACCGCCGCCTCCGACCCGCTGTGGCAGAACGTCGCGGCCGGCGACGTGGCCGTCTCGTTCGTGCTCGGCAACGACGGCGGGCTCGCGCTGCACCGCAGGGTGGCGGGTCCCGCGGGGACGCTGCGGATCGGCGCGTACGCCACCACGGGGTTCGGCGCGGTCGACGCCGTCGTGTCCAAGAACGTCGGCCGCACGCTGGGCCTGCCGCACGACAACGCGCTCATCGTCAGCGCGCCCAAGACCAACTCCGCCACGCTGCGCAAGGCCATCCTCGACGCGCTGCCCAAGGGCACCCAGGTGGCCATGGTCAACCCGGTGCTGCCGCAGCCCCAGACCGTCAGGCAGAACTGGCCGGCGGGCTCGTTCATGACGGGGGAGCAGCTCACCGTCGCGCTCAAGGCCGCGGTCTCCAAGCTCGGCAGGCCGTACGTGTGGGGCGCCGAGGGGCCGGACACTTTCGACTGCTCGGGGCTGGTCCAGTGGGCCTACGGGCAGGCCGGGGTGCGGATGCCCAGAGTCACGCACCAGCAGTGGGTGACGGGGCCGCAGGTGCCGCTGGCGCAGGCGCAGCCGGGCGATCTGCTTTTCTGGCGCAATGACCCGACAAATCCGGACTACATCTCGCATGTGGCGATTTATTGGGGTAAGGGAAAAATGCTGCACGCGCCGCGCACCGGCGACGTCGTCAAGATCGTCCCTGTGAACACCCGGAACCTGGCCGGGGTCGTGCGCGTCAGCCCCATGGCCGCCGGCAAGGTCCGCTAGCCTCCGGCTTTCCGCTTTGCATACCAGCCCGTTTCGACGCGTGCATTTTCCCGCGCAACGGTGTAATGATGATTACATGGCAACAGACGATGAGACCGCACAGGTTCACGGCTGGTTCACCGGACGGCTGCCCGAGGGGTGGTTCACCGGTGCGCCCGAGATCGTCAGGGACCGCGAGGAGATCGCGGTGCTCGGCACGCTGCCCGACCCTCCCGAGGACACCCCCGAAGCCGAGCGGCCGGCCCTGATCGAGGGGCTGGCCAGGAGGTTCAGGGAAGAGACCCGCGAGCGGCGCATAGAGATCGCCGGCGAGGCGGAGCGCAAGTTCCGGCAGAAGGTCTCCTGGGGTGTCGTCTGCGGCGGAGAGACTGTGATGTTCACCACACTCTCGGTGCCGGTGATGACCCGGCTGCGCCAGTCGGAGCGGCAGGTCCTGGACACTCTCGTGGCCGCCGGCGTGGCCAGGAGCCGCAGCGATGCCCTGGCCTGGTGCGTACGCCTGGTCGGGAGACACACCGACACGTGGCTCGCGGACTTGCGAGATGCGCTGCAGCACGTCGACCGAGTTCGCTCCTCAGGGCCGGACGTCAATTCCTGAGAGCACCCAGCGGAAACGGTTCGCCGAATGGACTAAACCACTTCGCAAATTGGTTTAGACCAGCGCTATTGGACTGGACCACTGCGCTGAATTACTTCTTTTAAATCCGCTCGGCTTGGGTAGGCTCCCCCAATCGTCAGGGCCGCTGCCTGCGGCGACGGCCCAGCCAATAGGTCTATGCCAATTGGCTTTCCGGCCGCTTCGTCGTTAATGATGACTGGGCCCTGAGAGAGTGGAGGAGTCGCAGCCGTGTCCGTTTCCGTGGAAGTACCCGCACCGACGACCAGCGCCGAATTGGCGGCGTGGGTGCGCGAGATCGCAGCCCTGACCCAGCCAGACCGGATCGAGTGGTGCGACGGGTCCGAGGAGGAGTGGACGCGCCTGACGAACCTCCTCGTGGAGCAGGGCACGCTCACGCGTCTGGCCGCCCGTCCCAACAGCTTCTACGCCAAGTCCGATCCCAGCGACGTGGCCCGGGTGGAGGACCGCACGTTCATCTGCTCCGAGCGGGAGGAGGACGCGGGCCCTACGAACAACTGGATCGCTCCAGCCGAGATGCGACAGACGTTCGGCGAGCTGTTCAAGGGCTGCATGCGCGGCCGCACGATGTACGTCGTGCCGTTCTGCATGGGCCCGCTGGGCGGCGAGATCTCGCAGCTCGGCGTCGAGATCACCGACTCCGCGTACGTGGCCGTGTCCATGCGCGTCATGACGCGGATGGGCGACCGCGCGCTCCGCCTGATCGAGGAGCGCGGCGACTTCGTCAAGGCGGTCCACTCCGTCGGGGCCCCGCTGGAGCACGGCCAGGACGACAAGCCCTGGCCCTGCAGCTCCACCAAGTACATCAGCCACTTCCCCGAGACCAGGGAGATCTGGTCGTACGGCTCCGGCTACGGCGGCAACGCCCTGCTCGGCAAGAAGTGCTACGCCCTGCGCATCGCCAGCGCCATGGCGCGCGACGAGGGCTGGCTGGCCGAGCACATGCTCATTCTCAAGCTCACGCCGCCCTCGGGCGAGACCCGCTACATCGCCGCCGCCTTCCCGAGCGCCTGCGGGAAGACCAACCTCGCCATGCTCCAGCCCACGATTCCCGGCTGGAAGGTCGAGACGATCGGCGACGACATCGCCTGGATGCGCTTCGGCGACGACGGACGCCTCTACGCGATCAACCCGGAGGCGGGCTTCTTCGGCGTCGCGCCCGGCACCGGCGAGGTGACCAACGCCAACGCGGTCAAAACGCTCTGGGGCAACAGCATCTTCACCAACGTCGCGCTCACGGATGACGGCGACGTGTGGTGGGAGGGCCTGACGGACAAGCCTCCGGCGCACCTGACCGACTGGAAGGGCCGCTCCTGGACGCCTGACAGCGACGAGCCCGCCGCCCACCCGAACGCGCGCTTCACCACGCCTGCCTCCCAGTGCCCCACCATCGCGCCGGAATGGCAGGACCCCAAGGGCGTGCCCATCTCAGCGATCTTGTTCGGCGGTCGCCGCGCCACCGCCGTACCTCTGGTGACAGAGTCGCTGAGCTGGGAACACGGCGTCTTTCTCGGAGCCAACGTCGCCTCCGAGAAGACCGCCGCCGCCGAGGGCAAGGTCGGCGAGCTGCGCCACGACCCGTTCGCCATGCTGCCGTTCTGCGGCTACAACATGGGCGACTACTTCGGCCACTGGCTGGAGATCGGCCGGCGCGAGGGCGCCAGGCTGCCCAGGATCTACTACGTCAACTGGTTCAGGAAGAACGCCGACGGCAAGTTCATCTGGCCCGGCTTCGGCGAGAACAGCCGCGTGCTGAAGTGGATCGTGGACCGGCTCAACGGCGAGGCCAAGGCCGTGCCGACGCCGATCGGCCTGCTGCCGGAGGACCTCTACACCGACGGGCTGGACCTGTCCGACGAGGACCTGCGCACGCTGCTGACCGTCGACCGCGAGGTGTGGCGCGAGGAGGCCGCGCTCATCCCCGCCCACTTCGACAAGTTCGGCGCGCACCTGCCGAAGCAGCTGTGGGACGAGTACAACGCGCTGCTCGACCGCCTCGGGTGATCGAACCCCTCTTGTGCGCTACGGCGGCGCCGCCTTAACTTGGCGGACTGCCGTACCGCTCAGGAGGGGCCGTGGACTACGTTCTGCTCGTCGCCGCGTTCGCGATGGTGCTCCTGGTCGGCGCGGCCGCGCAGCGGGTCGAGCACGAGCGCGTACGGGTCGGCCGGGCCACGCCCAGCGGGGCCGGGCACAGCCTGTCCCACTACGAGCTGGCGTACCTGTCGGGCGGGCCCCGGCGGGCCATCAACACGGCGCTGGCCGTCCTCGCGACGGCCGGCGCCGTGCGCGTGTCACGCGGCTCGCAGGTCACCCCCGTCCACGGCGCGCCGCCCTCGCCGGTGCCGATCGAGCAGGCCGTCCTCGACACGCTGGCGGCCAGGCCGGGCGGCTACCGGGCGAGCGAGCTGCGGCGGGCGCTCGAAGGGCACCCCGCGCTGGCCCAGCTCGCCGGCGGGCTGGCGGCGCGCGGCCTGATCGTGGACCAGGGAGCCTACGCCCGGGCCTGGCGGCACCGTGACCGGCTGCGGCTGGCCACGGTCGTCGCGGTGATCTTCCTGGTGGTGGTCCTGGTGCTGGCCGGAGCCGGTCTGGCCGGGCAGGAGCGGATCTTCGTCGGCGTGCTGTTCCTCGGCGGGATCGCCGTCGTCTCGGGGCTCGTCGGGGTCTACAAGCAGGGGCGCAAGCTGCGCAACGTCGTCACCTGGGAGGGGCGCGAGGTCCTGCGCTCGGCGCGCGCCTACCACCCCAGAGGGGTACGCGACCAGAGCTCGCTGGCCATGGCGGTGGGGGTGCCGGTCGCCCTGTACGGGCTGGCGGACGCCGGCGACCAGACGCTGTGCGACGAGCTGTCGGTCGGTGACCCGGGCGCCGACTGCGCCGGCGCGTGCGGCAGCCACAGCGGCGGGGACGGGAGCACGTTCGGCGGTGAGTCCTTCGGCGACTCGTACGGCGGCTCCGACTTCGGCGGCTCCGACTCGGGCGGTGGGTCCAGCTGCGGCGGGTCGAGCTGCGGCGGGGGCTCCAGCTGCGGATCGAGCAGCTGACCTCAGCCGCCGCCCCGGGGACTCGGAATTGTGTCCGCGGCGGCGGAACCTTTGTGCCCGCCCGATGCGTCTTCCCGGTACCCAGCCTGTTCGGCTGCACGAGGGGAGGCCGTCCATGGACCTGTTCCTGCTCATCCTTTCGGTGATCATCGCGATGCTCGCCACCCGTACCGCCTTCGAGCTCAAACGCCGGCGCGCCGGCCTCCGGACGGCCCAGACCGGCGCCCGTCTTCGCGGCCTCGACCACTACGACCTCGCCTATCTCTTGGGCGGCCCGCACCGGGTGGCGAACACCGCCCTCGCGCTGCTGGCCGACTCGGGAGCCGTCCGGTTATCACGCGGGGGGCGCGTGCACCACGTCGGCCTCGGCGCCGCGGCCCGCCATCCCGTCGATGACGTGGCGCTGAGCGTGGTCGCCGACCGCTCGGGGCTCCCGGTGGTCGCGCTCAGGATCGAGATCGCCAGGAGCCCGGCCGTGTCGGCGATCAAGCAGCACCTCACGGGGCAGGGCCTGCTCATCGCCGACGACTCGCTCACCGAGATCGGCTCGCTGAGGCGGCGGCTGCGGGTCCTGTCCGTGCTGTCGTTCTCGGGAGTGCTGTTCGTGGCGGGGATCCTGGCCGCGGGCCGCGGTTTCCTCCCCTGGGCCCTGCTCGCGGGCTCGGGCGCGGCCCTCCTGGCCCTGGTGAGCCTGCTCGTCCTCGTGGGCGCGGGCGTGGTCGCCGAGGCCGCCATCGCCGGGCACCGGCGCTCGCTGCTGACCACGCTGACCTCGGCGGGCCGCGAGACGCTCGACGCGGCCAGGCAGGCCCACGTCCAGGGGGTCGCGGCCGGGCCGGTGACCGTGGCGCTCTACGGCCTCGGGGAGCTGCGTGACGCCGGTCTGCGGGCCGAGCTCGGCGGGGGCCAGGCCGGGGGCCGGGCCCACCGCCGTCGCCGGGCGGGGTCCTCGTACGCTGGGTACGCCTCGCCGGGCTGCGGCGGCGCGCCCGTGCACGGCGCGTCGGGCTGCGGGGGCGGATCGTCCGGCTGCGGCGGCGGCAGCGGGTGCGGCGGCGGTGGTTGCGGCGGAGGAGGAGGGTGAGGGTGTCCGATCTGGAGGTGGGTGCCGGCCCGGGAATGGAGGCCCGCTTGGACGCGGGATCCGAGCCAGGTGCGGCGCCCGGGCCGGTTGCGGGGTCCGAGCTGGGGGTCGGCATCGGGTGGCGGCCCGAGCTGGACCTGACCATCGAGCGGATGGCCGGCGTCGACTTCCTGGAGGTGGTCGCGGAGAACATCAGGCCCGCGCGCCTGCCCGAGTCCCTGGAGGTGCTGCTCGCCAGAGGGCTGCCGGTGATCCCGCACGGGGTCTCGCTCGGGATCGGCGACGCGGAGCCGCCCTCTCCCGCCCGGCTGGCGCACCTGGCCGCCTGTGCCCAGGCCCTCGACGCGCCGCTGGTCAGTGAGCATCTGGCGTTCGTACGGGGTGGCGGGATCGAGGCCGGGCACCTGCTCCCGGTGCCGCGCACCCGCGAGTCCCTGCGGATCGTCACGGAGAACGTGCGCCGGGCGCAGGACGCCTTGCCCGTCCCGCTGGCGCTGGAGAACGTCGCGGCCATGTTCGGCTGGCCGGAGGACGAGCTGACCGAGGCCCAGTTCCTCGCCGAGCTGGTCGATCGTACGGGGGTGGCGCTGCTGATCGACGTGGCCAACCTCTACACCAACCAGTTCAACCTGGGCCTGTCGGCGGTCGCGGCGCTCGACGCCCTGCCCCTGGAGCACCTCGCCTACGTGCACGTGGCGGGCGGGTACGAGCACGGCGGCATCTGGCACGACACGCACACCACCGCGGCGCCGCAGGAGGTACTCGACCTGCTCACCGAGCTGTGCACCCGCGCGACGCCGCCGGGGGTGCTGCTCGAGTGGGACGACGACTATCCGAGCGACGCGGCGCTGGCCGGCGAGCTGTCCAGGATCCGCACCGCGATGTCCTTGGCCAGGAAGCCACGGTGACCAACGACCCAGCGCCCGGCCGAGGGCCCGGCGGTGGCCCTGGAGAGGGTCTCGGCAGGGAGTCGGGAGAGGGTCTCGGCTGGGGGTCTGGTGGGGGTCCAGGAGAGGGTCTCGGCGGCGGGTCCGGCAAGGGCCTCGGACGGGGCTCAGGCGAGGGGCGTGG
The DNA here is from genome assembly GCF_005889725.1 of Nonomuraea zeae. Taxonomy (GTDB): domain Bacteria; phylum Actinomycetota; class Actinomycetes; order Streptosporangiales; family Streptosporangiaceae; genus Nonomuraea; species Nonomuraea zeae. The sequence goes on along the minus strand of NZ_VCKX01000169.1, from coordinate 7 downwards.
CGAAGGA
>NZ_VCKX01000168.1 GCF_005889725.1 Nonomuraea zeae | reverse complement strand
GTGCTGCGGCGGACCACCAGGCGGGTCGGGACCAGGTCGGTGCCCGGCCGCGCGGCCAGACCCTCGCGGATCTGGAGCAGGACCCGCTGCACGCATCGCCGGCCCACTTCGGCGAAGTCCTGGTGGACGGTGGTCAGCGGCGGGATGAAGTGGGCGGAGTCGGGGATGTCGTCGAAGCCGATCACGCTGATCTCGCCGGGGACCGACCGGCCGCGCTCGTGGAGGGCGCGCAGCAGCCCGAGCGCCATCTGGTCGTTGGAGACGAACACCGCCGTGCAGCCCGGCTTGTAGGCGAGCGCGAGCCCGGCGGCGTAGCCGGACTCGGCCGACCAGTCGCCGTACAGAGGGTCGGGGACGGGCCGGCCGGCCTCTTCGAGCGTGGCGCGCCACGCTCGGGCGCGGCGCTGGCCGGCGAAGGACGCCTGCGGCCCCGTGACGTGCCAGACGGTGTGATGGCCCAGGTCGAGCAGGTGCTGCACGGCCCGCCGCGCCCCGTCGGCCTGGTCGGTGTCGACGACGGAGTAGCGGTCGCCGGCGTCGGAGTCCACGACGACGACGTGCACGCCCGGCGGCAGGGTCACGGTGGCCGCGTCGAGGAGGTGGATCTCCAGGATGACGATCACCGCGTCCACGGCCAGCTCGCCCATGCGGGTGAAGGCCCCCAGCACGTTGTCCTGGGTCGGCACGTCGATGGGCATCAGGGTGATGGCGTAGCCCTCGGCCGCGGCGTGGGTGGCGATCGCGTCCACGGTGCGGCTGTTCCCGGTGGAGGCCAGGCCGAAGAGGATGACGCCGATGGTGTTGAACTGGCCGTAACGCAGGGCGCGGGCGGCGCTGTTGGGCCGGTAGCCGAGCTCGCGCATGGCCGCGAGCACCTGCTCGCGGGTCGCGTCGATCACGCCGGGATAGCCGTTGGAGACCCGGGACACCGTCTGCGACGAGACGCCCGCCAGCCTGGCGACGTCGGCCATCGAGACGCGCTGTTTGCGGCGCCCGCCCGGGACCCCCGATGCGCCGCGGTGGGCGCCGCCCCGCGGCAGGACCCCCGGCTGCTCGCGATCGCCCCGGTCCATTCGCCACCACCCCTGCCTGCCGTTGACGTCGGGCAAACCTTGACGGGCCGTGTGGCCGGTGCCACGATACCGCACGAAAGTTTACGTAAACATCACCGCTGGACCATCCCCGTAACCTCAAGGGCCCCGCTTCGCCAATGCCCATCGCCGGCGCGAAATGTTTACGTAAACACCCGCGCTGGGGAGGAGTTGGACTGGTGGTCGCGAGTTCGCAGGCGAGCACGCCGGGCGACTGGAGGCCGGCGGCGGCCCGCAAGCGGCGATCCTGGACGGGCTGGCGGTTCGTCGGGCCGTTCATGGCGGTGTTCGCGCTCGTCTTCCTGGCCCCGATCGCGTACTCGATCTACCTGAGCCTGTTCCGCACCCAGCTCATCGGCGGGACCGTCTTCGTCGGCGCGGACAACTACCTCAAGGCGCTGGGCGACCCGCAGTTCTGGTCCGCCTTCGGGCGGGTGGCGCTCTTCCTCGTCGTGCAGGTCCCGATCATGCTGTTCCTGGCGCTTCTAGTGGCCCTCGCCATCGACAGCGGCCGGCTGTACGGGACGAGCTTCTTCCGCATCTCGGTGTTCCTGCCCTACGCCGTCCCCGCCGTGGTCGCGACGCTCATGTGGGGCTTCATGTACGGCACCCGCTTCGGCCTCGTCGCGAACCTGAACGAGTCGCTCGGCCTGTCGCTGCCGGACCCGCTCTCCCCCGGCCTGGTGCTCGCCGCCGTCGGCAACATCGTGACCTGGGAGTTCGTCGGCTACAACATGCTGATCCTGTATTCGGCCCTGCGCGTGGTCAACCCGTCCCTGTACGAGGCCGCGGAGATCGACGGCGCGAGCCAGCTCCGCATCATCTGGGCGATCAAGCTCCCCGCCCTGCGCGGAGCCCTGCTGATCGCCACCATCTTCTCGATCATCGGCAGCTTCCAGCTCTTCACCGAGCCCAGCATCCTCAAGAGCCTCGCCCCCAACGCGATCACGACCTACTTCACGCCGAACGTCTACGCCTACTCGCTGTCCTTCGCCGGCCAGCAGTTCAACTACTCCGCGACCGTCGCCATCGTCATGGGCCTGATCACGATGGTCATCGCCTACGTCGTCCAGCTCCGCGGCATGCGGAAGGGAGCCTGACCGTGACCACCACCGCCCGCACCCCCCGCGCCAGGGGATCCGCCGGCCCGCTGGTCATCCGGGGCGGCCGCCGGCGGCCCTCGTCGCCGCGCGGCCGGCGCAGCGCCACGCTGACCGCCGTGGCCGCGATCATGCTCGTCTACACGCTGCTCCCGCTGGCCTGGCTGGTCATCAACGCCACCAAGACGCAGGAAGGGCTGTTCGGGTCGTTCGGCCTGTGGTTCGACTCCGACTTCGCCCTGTTCCGCAACATCGCCGCCACCTTCACCTACGACGGCGGCATCTTCACCCGCTGGCTGCTCAACACCGTGCTCTACGTGCTGGCCGGCGCGGGCGGCGCGACCCTGCTGGCCACCGTCGCCGGGTACGGGCTGGCCAAGTTCGACTTCCCCGGCAAGAAGGCCGTGTTCGCGATCGTCATCGGCGCGGTCGCCGTGCCCGGCACCGCGCTGGCCGTCCCGACGTTCCTCATGTTCGCCGGTCTCGGCCTGACCGACACCCCGTGGGCGATCATCATCCCGTCGCTGGTCTCGCCGTTCGGGCTCTACCTCATGTGGACGTACGCGGCCGACGCCGTGCCCGACGAGATCCTGGAGTCGGCCCGGGTGGACGGCGCCCGCGAGTTCCAGACGTTCTTCCGGATCAGCCTGCCGCTGCTGGCGCCCGGGATCGTCACGGTGCTGCTGTTCGCCGTGGTCGCCACCTGGAACAACTATTTCCTGCCGCTGATCATGCTCAAGGACCCGGCCTGGTACCCCCTCACGCTCGGCCTCAACAGGTGGAACGCCCAGGCGTCCACGGCGGGCAGCGAGGCGATCTTCAATCTGGTGATCACCGGTTCGCTGCTCACCATCGTCCCGCTGGTCGCGGCGTTCCTGCTGCTGCAGCGGTACTGGCAGTCCGGCCTGGCGGCCGGGAGCGTCAAGGAGTGACCGGCGCCGCGCCTCCCCGGATACACCTCTGAAAGGGATATTCATGACGATGACCCGCCGCCACGCGCTCCTGGTGGGCGCGGCCCTGACGGTATCGCTGATCGCCACCGGCTGCGGCTCCCCCGGTGACGGCGGCTCTGGGGCCGCCCCGGCCCCGAGCGCGTCGGCCACCGACCTGGAGGCGGCGCTGAACGCCGGCGGCTCGATCACGGTCTGGGCGTGGGAGCCGACGCTCAAGCAGGTGTTGGCCGACTTCCAGACCAAGTATCCGAAGGTGAAGGTCAACCTGGTCAACGCCGGCACCGGCAACGACCAGTACACCGCGCTGCAGAACGCCATCAAGGCCGGCTCGGGCGTCCCCGACGTCGCCCAGATCGAGTATTACGCCCTGCCGCAGTTCGCGCTGGCCAAGTCCGTGACCGACCTGACGCCGTTCGGCGCGGACAAGCTGGAGGGCACGTTCACCCCCGGGCCGTGGAGCTCGGTCCACTCCGGCGCCGGGGTCTACGGCCTGCCGATGGACTCGGGCCCGATGGCGCTGTTCTACAACAAGGACGTCTTCGACAAGCACAAGATCGAGGTGCCCGCCACCTGGGAGGAGTACATCGCGGCGGCCAAGAAGCTGCACGCGGCCGACCCGAAGGCGTACATCACCAACGACATCGGCGACGCGGGCTTCACCACCAGCCTGATCTGGCAGGCCGGCGGCAAGCCGTACCGGGTGGACGGCACCAAGGTCGGCGTCGACTTCAGCGACGCGGGCACCCAGAAGTTCACCGCCGCCTGGCAGCAGCTCGTCAGCGGCAAGCTGCTCGCGCCGGTCGGCTCGTGGAGCGACGCCTGGTACAAGGGCCTGGGCGACGGCACCATCGCCACGCTGGTGATCGGCGCCTGGATGCCGGCCAACCTCGAAACCGGCGTCAAGGCCGGGGCCGGCAAGTGGCGGGTCGCCCCCATGCCCCAGTGGGAGAGCGGCGGCAAGGCCACCTCCGAGAACGGCGGCAGCTCCCTGGCCGTCCCGGAGGCCGCCGCCGCCAAGACCCTCGCCTACGCCTTCATCAAGTACGCCGGCGTGGACGAGGGCGCGCAGACCCGCACGGACGGCGGCGCCTTCCCCGCCACGACCGCGCAACTCAACGCGCCCGGCTTCCGCGACAAGAAGCTGCCTTACTTCGGGGACCAGCAGGTCAACCAGGTCCTCGCCGAGTCGGCGAGCCAGGTCGTCGGCGGCTGGTCGTACCTGCCGTACCAGGTGTACGCCAACAGCGTCTTCAACGACACCGTCGGCAAGGCCTACACCGGGGCCGGCACGCTGCAGGACGGGCTGAAGGCGTGGCAGGACGCCTCCGTCAAGTACGGCCAGGAGCAGGGCTTCAGCATCCAGTGACCCCCTCGCGCCCGCCGCCCGGCGACCGGCCGGCGGGCGCGGCACCGGGTCCGTGCCACGCGGCAGGCGCTCAGCCCGGGCGGCGCGGCCGGTGCTCGGCCCGGGCCGCGCGACGGCTCAGACCCGGCGGCGCGGCCGGTGCCCAGCTCGGGCCGCGCGACGGCTCAGGCCGGGCGGCGCAGGACGCGTACCTGCCGGGGCCCCAGCGTGCGGCCCGCGGCCAGGCTGGGCCCGGGGAGCGCCTCGCCGGCCACCTCGCCCACCTCGACCTCCTCGTCCGTACGGTTGACCAGGAACCAGTAGTCGGCGTCCTCCCCCGCGCGGACCGCCAGCTCCACCCTCCCCGCGAGGGCCGCGGGCAGCTCCGGCCGCACCCCGCTCCTCGCCAGGAGCCGCGCCAGCACCGGCCCGAGCCCGTCCGGCCCCAGCCTGGTCGAGACGTAGGACGCCGACCCGGTTCCGGCAGGGCGCGTGGTGACGGCGGGCCGGCCCGCGTAGTCGCCCGAGGTGTAGCGGGCGACGACCTCGACGCCGGCCTCCGTGACGTCGATCCGGTCGCTCCACAGCGTGCCGGCCACGCCGAGGTCGAGCTCGGCCCGGTCGCCGCCGGGCAGCGGCCCGAACTCCTCGATCCGGATGCCGAGCAGCTCGCGCAGCGCGCCGGGGTAGCCGCCGAGCCACACGTGGTCGTGCTCGTCCACGATCCCGGAGAAGTACGTGGTGACGAGGTGGCCGCCGCCGGCCACGTACGCGCCGAGGCGCTCGGCGAGCGCCCCCGGCACGACGTGCAGGATCGGCGCGACGAGCAGGTCATAGTGCTCGAACGACTCGCCGGCGGGGATGACGTCGGCCCGGACCCCCGCGGCCGCGAACGCCGAATACCAGTCCAGCGCCTCCTGCCGGTAGCGCAGCCGGGAGGTGGGATGGGAGTCCAGCTCCGCGGCCCACCAGGAGTCCCAGTCGAACACGATCGCGGCGGCGGCCCGGCGGCGGCGGGTGCCCGCGACCGGCGCGAGCGCCTCCAGGGTCGCGCCGAGGCCGGCGACCGAGCGGAAGACCTCGCTGTCGGTGCCGGCGTGCGGGACCATCGCCGAGTGGTACTTCTCGGCGCCGCCGGCCGACTGCCGCCACTGGAAGAAGCAGACCGCGTCGGCCCCGTACGCCACGTGCGTCAGCGAGTCGCGGGCCAGGCCGCCGGGCTTCTTGGGCACGTTGACCGGCTGCCAGTTCACCGCGCTGGTGGAGTGCTCCATGAGGAACCACGGCCGGCCCCCGGCGAGCCAGCCGGTCAGGTTGGCGGAGAACGACAGCTCGTCCTGCGCCTGGGGTCCCGGCAGCACGTAGTGGTCGTTGGAGACGAAGTCGACCTCGCCCGCCCAGTCCGCGTAGTCCATGCCCTTCGTCTCGCCCATGACCATGAAATTGGTGGTCACCGGGACGCCCGGCGTCAGCTCGGCCAGCAGGCTCCGCTCCGCCCGCAGGTGATCCTTGAGCGCGTCGGAGGAGAACCGCTTGAAGTCGAGCTGCTGGGTCGGGTTGGGGTAGGAGGCGGCCAGGCGCGGGGGCAGGATCTCCGCCCAGTCGCCGTACGCCTGGGACCAGAACGCCGTGGCCCAGGCCCGGTTCAGCTCCTCCATGGTCCCGTAGCGCGTGCGCAGCCAGGCACGGAAGGCGGCGGCCGCGTCGCCGGAGTAGTCGTAGACGTTGTGGCAGCCCAGCTCGTTGGAGACGTGCCAGGCGGCCAACGCCGGGTGCGTCCCGTACCGCTCGGCCATGGCCCGGACCAGGTGCAGCGCGTGCTCGCGGAAGATCGGCGACGTCGGGCGCCAGTGCTGGCGCCCGCCCGGCCACAGCGTGCGCCCGTCGTGGTCGACGGGCAGGACCTCCGGGTGCCGGGCGGTCAGCCAGGGCGGCGGGGACGCGGTCGCGGTGGCCAGGTCCACGGCGATGCCGTACGCGTGCAGCAGGTCCATGACCTCGTCCAGCCAGCCGAAGGTCCACCGGCCGGGACCCGGCTGGAGGCGGGCCCAGGAGAAGATGGCGAGGGAGACGATGTTCACCCCGGCGTGGCGCATCGCCCGGGCGTCCTCCTGCCACACCTCCCTGGGCCACTGCTCGGGGTTGTAGTCGGCGCCGAAGGCCAGCCGCGGGCGCGAGGGCTCGGAGGGCCAGCGAAGCCAGCGCGGCCCGTGATCAGCGGTCACAACCACTCCTGCCTGCCTGTCGTCCCAGGCCGATGTTTACGTGAACATCCTTCCACGGTTTCGACCCCGCGGGCCTTGACACCCCGGACTGTATCGATAAAGGTTGCCGCTGTTTATATCGATAAATCATGAGAACAGGGGTGCTCCTGTGCACGATGCCGTCGTGTCCGCAGTCATCAATGTGGACGTCCGAGGCCCGCTGATCAGCAGGCATCTCTACGGCCACTTCGCCGAGCATCTGGGCCGCTGCATCTACGGGGGCTTCTACGTGGGCGAGGACAGCGACCTGCCGAACGAGGGCGGCATCCGGCTGGACGTGGTCGAGGCGCTGCGCGCCCTGAACATCCCGAACCTGCGCTGGCCGGGCGGCTGTTTCGCCGACGAGTACCACTGGATGGACGGCATCGGGCCGAAGGCCGATCGTCCCGTGATGGTCAACACGCATTGGGGCAACGTCGAGGAGAACAACCACTTCGGCACGCACGAGTTCATGGCCCTGTGCGAGCTGCTGGGGGCGGAGCCGTACATCAGCGGCAACGTCGGCTCCGGCACGGTCAAGGAGATGAGCGACTGGGTGGAGTACCTCACCCGCGAGGGCGACTCCCCCATGGTGCGCCTGCGCAAGGCCAACGGCCGCGAGGAGCCCTGGCGGGTGCCGTTCTGGGGGCTGGGCAACGAGGCGTGGGGCTGCGGCGGCAACATGACCGCCCAGCAGTACGCCGCCGAGGCCCGCCGCTTCGGCACCTACAGCCGCGACCACGGCGGCAACAAGCTCTACCGCATCGCCGCCGGCGCCAACTCCGGCGACTACGCCTGGACCGAGACGCTCATGAAGCAGCTCGGCGACCTGGGCTGCGCCTACCGGCCGGCCGGCTACATGCAGGCGCTGTCGGTGCACTACTACACGATCCCCGGCACCTGGCAGGACAAGGGCGACGCCACGGCGTTCGGCACCGACGACTACTACCGCACGATGGTCCAGGCCGCCCGCGTGGACGAGCTCCTCACCGGCCACTCCAACGTCATGGACTGCTACGACCCCGGCAGGAACGTGGGCCTGGTCCTGGACGAGTGGGGCACCTGGTGGAACGTCGAGCCCGGCACCAACCCCGGCTTCCTCTACCAGCAGAACACGCTCAGGGACGCCCTGGTCGCCGGCCTGCACTTCGACGTCTTCCACCGCCACGCCGGCCGCCTGGTCATGGCCAACATCGCCCAGACCGTGAACGTCCTCCAGGCCATGATCCTCACCGACCCCGACTCCGGCGCGCTCGTGCTCACGCCCACCTACCACGTGTTCGAGATGAACAAGGGCCACCACGACGCCGCCTCGCTCCGGGTGGACCTGCCATCGGGCGCGCCCGCCCGCACGGTCGGCTCGGCGGAGCTGACGACCGTCTCGCTGTCGGCCAGCCGCAAGGACGACCGGGTGCTCGTCTCGCTCTCCAACCTGGACGCGGCCGAGCCCGCCGACGTCGTGCTGGACCTGCGCGGCGGCTCGGTCACCGGCGTCCGCGCCCGCATCCTCACCGCGGCCAACCTCCAGGACCACAACACCCCGGAGGCGCCCGCCGCGGTCGCGCCGCGCGCCCACGAGCAGGTGACGCCGACGTCCGCCGGGCTGCGGGTGCACCTGCCCGCCCACTCCTTCGTCACCGTGGAGGCGTCTCTCGCCTGACCGCGGCGGCCTTTCCCGCCTGACCATCGCGGCCTTCGTCGCCGCCGGTGCGGCGCAGTAAGCTCGAATGCGCGGCTATCGCCCGGAGGGGGCAGGACCTGAGGAGCGGCATGGTCACCATGAGCGACGTCGCCAAGCTGTCCGGGGTGTCGAAGATGACGGTCTCCAACGTCATCAACGACCGCGCGGGGGTCAGCGAGCAGGTTCGCCGCCGCGTGCTGGAGGCGATCCGCGAGTCGGGCTACCGCGTCAACGTCTCCGCCCGGACGCTCAGATCCGGGCGGACCGGCGTGATCGGGCTCGCCGTGCCCGAGGTCGACCGGCCCTACTTCGGCCGGCTCGCCGCCCACGTCATCGAGCAGGCCCGCGAGCGCGGCTTCCACGTCGCGATCGAGCAGACCGGCGCGGCGGCGGCCGGGGAGTTCAACGCGATCACCCACTCCCACGCCCTGCACTTCGACGGGCTGATCCTCAGCGCGGTCGGGCTCGATCCCCAGGATCCGCGGCTGACCGGCGCCGGCCACCCGATCGTGATGCTCGGCGAGCAGGACTTCGCCGCCCGCTTCGACCACGTCGCCATGCCCAACGAGGAGGGCACGAAGGCGGCGACCACGCATCTGATCGAACGAGGCTGCCGCCGGATCGCCCTGGTCACCGGCGACGCCCTCTACGGCGTGAACGTGGTGACGCGCCGCTACCAGGGCTATCTCGCCGCGTTCGGCGCGCTCGGGCTCGAAGCCGATCCGGCGCTGCTGTTCGCCGCCAGGGGGATGACGCTGGAGTCCGGCCGGGCGGCCGCCCACCGGCTCGTCGACTCCGGCCAGGAGGTCGACGGCGTGATCGCGGTGAGCGACACCGTCGCCCAAGGAGTCCTGCGCGGCCTCGCCGACCGCGGCGTCCTGGTCCCCCGGGACCTCCGCCTGGCCGGTTTCGACGACATCAGCGAGTCGGCGTACATGGTGCCCTCGCTGACCACCGTGGCCCCCGACCACCGGTGGATGGCCGCCAAGGCGGTCGAGCTGGTGACCGCCCGCATCCAGGACCCGTCGCGCCCGACCGAGGCGCACACCGCGCCCTTCACGCTGGAGGTGCGCGAGTCCACGCGCTGACCGGCCGTCAGTCGGCGAGGTAGGTGATCGAGCCGACCTCGTATCCCCTGGTCTTGGAGCCGCGCACGTGCATGAGCATGGCGCCGCCCTCGTAGGAGTAGGCGCACGAGTAGCCCTTCGGCTCCTTGGTGCAGCCCTGGAAGAAGTGGGTCACGCCCTTCGGGTCGTACTTCACCTTGAACAGCGTCTTCACCGCGCCCGCGCTCGCGACCTCCAGGCCGCTGTACCGGTCGCCGCGTTTCCAGGCGGCGAGAAGGTGCGCGGCCACCGTGGACGGCTTGACGATGTGCCGGGACTGGTAGACCTTGGTGACCTTTGAGCCGGTCACGACCATCGCGATGCCGTCGAGCCCGCCCGGCACGCGCACGCTCGTGTGGACGTACCGGCACACGTTGCCGGAGCAGCCGTCGAAGCGGTCGGGCGCGCGGTAGACGTACCCGAAGATCGCGTTGACCGCGGCGGGGGTGGCCGCCTTCGCGGCGGCCGCGCGGTCGCCGGCCAGCCAGGCGCGGAAGAGCTTGCCGGCCACCTTGCCGGGCGCGGGAGCCGCGGCCGGGCCGGAGTCGGAGGCCGGTGCGGCGGAGGCCGGGCCGGCGGAGGTGAGCGTCATCGCCGCGGCCGCCGCGAGGGCGGCGCCGCCGAGAACCAGTCGTCTGGACACGCTGCGACGGTAGGGCCGGCGCCTTGCGCGGGGATTGATCTCGGCTTGCAGCCACGCCTCTCCTCCGGCCTACCGCCGGAAAGCGGCGGCGGATGATCCAATGGAACAGCGCCGCTTCGCTCCCGGGCATGGTCGAAGCCGGGAAGCGAGGAAAGAAGAGCCCTGTGACCCACAAGACGACGCGCGCCCGCGCCGCCAGACCGCTCGTCACCGCGCTGGGCGAGTACGCCATCGACGAGCGCCGCGGTTTCGTGCCCGGGGAGGACCCCGTGGACGCGCTCCCGGCGCGCTACCGGCCCTGGGAGGACGTCGCCGGGAACATCGCGGCCCTGATCATGACCGGGCGGCTTCGCGCCGCGATCGCGTCCATGCCCGTGCTGACACCGGACGGGCTGGCGTCCGGCGGCGAGCGGGAGCGGGCCATGCTGCTGCTGTCCTGCCTCGCGAACGCGTACGTGCACGGCACCGGCCCGCTCGCCCGCACGCTCCCGGCCCCGGTGGCCCGCCCGCTGTACGAGCTCGCCCGGCTGCTGGACCGGGCGCCGATCGTCTCCCACGCCTCGATCGTGCTGAACAACTGGCGGCGCATCGACGCGGCGGAGCCGCTGAGCATGTCCAACGCCGACACGCAGCTGACGTTCCTCGGCGGCGTGGACGAGAAGTGGTTCTACCTCGCGACCGTCGGGGTCGAGTTGTCCGGCGCCCCCGGGCTGCCCCTCCTCGTGCAGGCGCAGCACGCCGTGGCGGCAGAGGATCACGCCCGGCTGGCCGAGGCGCTGCTCGGCCTGGCGAAGGTGCTCGGCCGGGTGACCGAGGCGGTCCTCGACGTCGAGCGCTGGTGCGACCCCTACGTCTTCTACCACCGGATCAGGCCGTTCCTCACCGGCTGGCCGGCGCCGGGGCTGCGGTTCGAGGGCGTGGATCGCGAGCCTCTGGTGCTGGCCGGCGGCAGCGCCGCGCAGAGCTCCCTCATCCAGGCCTTCGACGCCGGGCTCGACGTCGAGCATCGCGACGAGCTGACCGCCGGCTTCCTGACCGGGATGCGCGCGTACATGCCGGGGCCGCACCGGCGCTTCCTCCAGGATCTGGAGTCCGGCCCCTCGGTCCGCGACTTCGCGGCGCGGCACCGCGAGGAGCTGCCGCGGCTGTCCGAGGCGTACAACGCGGCCGTGTCCGGGCTGGCCCGGCTCAGGGCGCAGCACATCGGCATCACCGGGCGCTACATCAACCGGTTCGAGCAGGGGGCGGACGCCAAGGGGACCGGCGGCAGCGACTTCATCGGGTTCCTGCGACGGTCGCGCGAGGAGACCGTCGAACGGCTGCTGCCATGACGGCGGGCGTGTACCGGGGCTTCGACAAGGAGCAACTGGACGTCCAGTACTCGCCGAGCAGCATGGTGGCCGACCTCCGGCCGTTCCTGGACGACTACGCCCTGCGCAGCCGGCAGGCCCGGGCGGAGCTGGCCGGCCTGCTCCAGCGCGACCTGCCGTACGGGCCGGGGCCTGATGAGCGGCTGGACGTGTACGGGCCGCCGGCGACGGACGCGGGCAGCGCCGGGAGCCCCGCCCTGTTCTTCGTCCACGGCGGGTACTGGCAGGCGCTGTCCAAGGAGGAGAGCGCGTTCGCGGCTCCGGCCTTCGTCGGTGCGGGCGCCGCCTACGTCACGCCTGACCACACCCTGGCCCCGCACGCCCGGCTCGCCGCGATCGTCGACCAGGTCCGCGGCGCGTTCGCCTGGCTGTGGCGGAACGCGGCCGAGCACGGCATCGACCCCGGCCGGATCGTCGTCTCCGGCTCCTCGGCCGGCGCCCACCTGGCGGCCATGCTGCTGGCCACCCCCTGGCGGCGGTGGGGGCTGCCGGCCGCCCCCATCGCGGGGGCGGTGCTGCTGGGCGGGATCTACGACCTGGCGCCGGTGCGGCTCACCTACGTGAACGAGGTCGCCGGCATCGACGCGGGCGAGGTGCGCGACTGCAGCCCGATGTTCCTGCCCGGCCTCCGCTGCCCCGTGGTCGTCGCCTGGGGGGAACGCGAGACCGGCGAGTTCAAGCGGCAGTCGTCCGCGTTCGCGGCGTGCCTGCGGGCTCGCGGGTGCCGGGTGACCGCGTTCGAGCAGCCGGGGCGCAACCACTTCGACTCGCCGATGGAGCTCGGCGTGCGGTCCGCCCGCGTCCACGCCGAGACCCGCCGCCTGCTGGGACTGCCCGCCCGCGGATGAGGAACACGCGATCGTGCCTCCCGGACCGGGTCCGGGAGGCACGATCGCGCCGGGTCTCAGGCCGCCACCCGCTCGCGCAGGCCGTCGGCCCGCTCCACGCGGCGATCCTGGGCCGGGACCAGGCGGGCGCCGAGAGCGCGGGCGCCGATCACCATGGCCGCGGCGGCCAGGACGATGTCCTTGAAGATGTACTGGGCCTCCAGCGTCGGGGCGCCGGGGAACAGGTCGGTGAAGAACAGCGCGTACGGCGCGAAGAACCCGGCCAGCGCGCCGGCCATCACGACCAGCCCGGTCTTCAGCAGCCTGCCGGTCACCAGCGTGAGACCGATGAAGACCTCCATGCCGGCGATCACGAGCTGGGCCGCGTAGCCCGACAGCATCCCGAGCGACAGCTTCTCCAGCGTGGCCACCGACAGCGCCTCCGCCGGGCTGACCCCTGGGAAGAACTTGAGCGTGCCGAAGGCCACGAAGACCAGCCCGAGGCTGACCCGCAGGATGTCGATGCTGTGCCTGGACAGCCAGGCGGCCAGCTTGGCGATGGTGTTCTCGATGGTGGTGGTCATCTCGTGCTCCCCTGCCGAGGTCGTTTTCGTCTGAGTTCAGACTGGCGAAATCGGCCGCGGCGATCGTCAGGCCCAGGGAGGCAATCGGCCTGCGACTCCACGCGTACGCCGGGCCGGGCGCGTACCACCCCACGACTAAGGGATCCGCCCTAGGGGAGGCGGGCGAACAGTACGATTTCCGCATGCCCCAGAGGACTCAGATGCTGGTGAGCGGCAAGCACGTGCGCCAGGCCGTCGCCTGTTGCGTCGGCGCCCTCACCGGCGCGCCCGCGACCGGTTGGCAGGTCCGGGCCGCCGGGCTGGAGTGGACGTGCTGGGAGACCCTCGAACACCTCGCGGACGACCTGCTCACCTACGCCCTGCGGTTCGGCCTCGCGCAGCCGATGGACGCGCCGCGCGTACCGCTGCGGATCACGAGCGACCGGCCGGGCGGGCCGGCCAACGTCATCTTCGGTGACGAGCAGGCGGGGCCCGAGGGGCTGCTGACCGTCGTGGCGGCCTGTGGCGGCCTGCTCGCGACCGTCATCGACGCCGCCGACCCCGCCGCTCTGGCCCCGCACGTCTTCGGCGCCTCGGACCCGGAGGGGTTCGCCGCGATGGGCGTCGTCGAGACGCTCGTCCACACCCACGACATCGCACAGGGGCTGCGCCGCGACTGGGATCCCCCGCAGGACCTGAGCGAGCTGGCGCTCGCGCGGCTGTTCCCCGACGTGCCCGTGGTGGACGATCCGTGGTCCACCCTGTTGTGGGCCACCGGGCGCCTGGAGACACCCCGGCGTCCCCGCAGGACGAGCTGGCGCTGGTACGGCGCGCCCCGCGCGGGGAGCGAGCCGGCCGGCGGTTTCGGCGCCTGATTCACGGGCATCGAGCGGGCCAGGACGTCGGGAGAGAGGCGCGATGGGTCGCAGACTGCTGGTCATGGGCAATCCAGCCGCGGGCGGGGCGGGCGAGGAGCAGCGTCAGGCGGTCCTGGACGCCCTCGGCGGCGAGGCCGACGTCGTGGTCCGGGTGACGGAGCAGCCGGGCGACGTCGGCCGGGCGCTCGACGAGCACGCCGATCGCGTGCCCGTCGTGCTCGGCGGCGACGGCAGCCTGCACACGCTGGTGGCGGAGCTGCAGGCCCGCGACGAACTGGCCGCGCGGCCGGTGGGGCTGATCCCGATGGGCACGGGCAACGACATGGCCCGCGCCTTGGGCCTCCCGCTCGATCCCCGCGAGGCCGCCATGGTCGTCCTGCACGGCCGGGAGCGGCCGATGGACCTGCTCGTCGACGATCAGGGCGGCATCGTGGTGAACGCCGTGCACGTCGGCGTCGGCGCGCTGGCCTCGGAGCAGGCGGCTCCGCTCAAGCCGTGGCTGCGCAGGGCCGCCTACGCCGTGGGCGCGCTGCTCGCGGGCGTCCGCACCAAGGGGTGGCGCCTGCGCGTGCGCGTGGACGGCGAGACCGTCGCCGACGGCCGCCGGCGTGTCCTCATGGTGGGCGTCGGCAACGGCACCTCCATCGGCGGAGGCACCCCGCTGACTCCGGCGGCGCGGCCCGACGACGGCCTGGCGGACGTCGTCGTCTCCTTCGCCGTCTCGCCCTTGGCCCGCCTCACCTTCGGGGTGCTGCTGCGACTGGGCCGGCAGCGTACGCATGCCGACGTCGTGACCTTCCGGGCCCGCTCGATCACCGTCGACGGCGAGCCGATCCCCGCCAACGCCGACGGGGAGCTGTGCCCGGCCCGGCCCTCGCACGCCTGGACGGTGCACCCGTCGGCCTGGCGGGTCATCGCGCCGGAGTGATCGAGCCGCGCGCCAGGTGTCCTGCTCGGCCTGCTGCTCCCCCGCGAGCCGCCCCAGGGCCAGCGCCCCCGCCATGAGGCCGAAGTCGCGCAGCGCGACGTCGTCGACGACGCCGACGATCCGCATCGCCGTCGTCGCGTCGCCGGGGACGAGCCGGTCGATCCACGGCGCGAGGTAGATCGTCCAGTCGGTCAGGATGTTGGTGAACTTGTCGAGCCCGAACAGGATGGGGGCCACCGTGAACGCGGTGCGCAGCAGCGCGAATGCCTGGTGGGAGGGGCAGCCCGTACGCCAGGAGCTGTATCTGTTCGTGTGCGCGCAGCCGGCCCCCGTCAGCCGCGACCAGGCCGCCGAGGCGGTCGGGATCGCCCGGCACAAGGCCAAGTTCCACCTCGACAGGCTGGAGGCGGAGGGCCTGCTGGAGGCCGTGTACGCCCGGCTGGCAGGCCGGTCGGGGCCGGGCGCGGGACGCAGCTCGAAGCTCTACCGCCGCGCGCCCCGCGAGATCGCCGTGTCCCTGCCGAGCCGCGACTACCTGCTGGCCGGCCACCCCGCGCGCCGCCCTGGACCTGGCCGCCGGGACGCTGAGCGAGTACGGCTACGCGCCCCGCGGCGACGGCGAGCGCACCATCATGGCCAACTGCCCGTTCCACGCGCTCGCCGAGGCGCACACCGAGCTCGTCTGCCACATGAACCACGCTCTGATCAGCGGCCTGGTCGAGAGCCTCGCCCCGCCAGCGGTGGAGGCCAGGCTCGAACCGGGCGACGACCGCTGCTGCGTGAGCCTCGCCCTGGCCCGGCAGCACTCCCGGTAGACGCCCGATGTGAGACGCGGGGGCGCTCCTCTTGCCATGACGGACGGTATACGTGATGCTACAGAACTCTTAAGTGATTTGGCCGGTAGCTCCCATTTGCGCGAGCGGTGACCAGAGAGAGGTAGTTCATCACTGTGACCAATGGCCCGTGGCCCCGGCAGTCGGCGGAAACCTTGACATCGATGTCGGTGGAAGCACTGCTCACCAGGGACTACGACGCGAACCCCGGCCCCGTCCACGAACGCCTGCGCGCCGAGTACGGCCCGGTCGCCCCCGTCGATCTCCTCGGTGTCCCCGTCTGGTTCGTCACCGGATATGAGGAAGTGCTGCACGTCCTGCAGAACAAGGGCGGCATCTGGAGCAAGAACGTCGACAGGTGGCGGGCGCACGCGGAGGGCAGCGTCCCCGCGGACTGGCCGCTGCTTCCGGTGTTCCAGGTCAACAACTCCGCCTTCGCGGAGGGCGCCACGCAGCACAAGCTGCGGGCCGCGTGGACGAAGGCGCTCGCGCCGTTCCAGGACCACTCCCAGCCGCAGGCCCAGCTGCTGGAGCAGGCCATCAGGCAGTACGCCGACGACCTCATCGGCGTGCTGGCGGAAGGCGGCCCCACGGGATGGGCGGACCTGGCGGCACAGTACGCCCGGCCCCTGCCGCTGATGGTCGCCAACCGCCTCCTCGGCTTCACCGCCGCCCGCGGCGAGGAGGTCGTGATGGACATCTGGCGGATGATCGACGCCGGCCCCGACGCGGCCGCGGCCTTCCAGCGCCTGTACGCGGCCATGACGGAGCTCGCCACCGCCAAGCGGCAGCACCCCGGGGACGACCTGCCCTCCTACATGATCGCGGCCGACCCGGACCTCACGCTGGACGAGCTGGCCCGCGAGCTCCTCATGCTGCCCGGCCTGCTGGACTTCACCGCCAGCCTGGTCTGCAACGTGGTCGTCGAGGTCGTCTCCAACCCGGCCATGTGGGAGACCCTGTCCGTGGGCGCGATCGACGAGACGGTCAACCGCGCCGCCCTGCTCAACCCGCCCATGGCCAACCTGACCTTCCGCTTCCCGATGGCGGACGTGAAGCTGGGGAACTACACGGTCGCGGCCGGCGACCCGGTGATGCTCTCGGTCGCCGCGGCCCACGCCGATCCGCGGTTCGCGGGCGCGCTTGATCAGCACGCCATCCGCAGCACCCGGGCGCACCTCGCCTGGGGAGCCGGACCGCACGCCTGCCTGGGCCAGCGGCTGGCGACCCAGATCACCACGATCGCCGTGCAACGCCTCTTCACCCGGTGCGCGAAGCTGAAGCCGGCGCTTCCGCCCGACCAGCTGCCCTGGCGCCCCTCCCCCTTCATGCGCGCGCTGCGGTCGCTGCCCGTCCAGTACGAATTGGCGGCGAGCCGCGTCCCCGCGCCCGCGGACGCCGGCGTCCCGGAGACGCGGCCGGCCGGCGGGGGCGAGGCCGCGGAGCAGCGGTCGCGTTCCCCGCTGTGGAGTTTCCTGCGGGGGCTGCGGCGCGGGCGCTGAGCACCGGCGACGGGAGCCGCCCCGCTTCGCGGGCGGCTCAGGTGTAGGCGGCCCGGAGTGCCGGTTTGACGATCTTGCCGGAGGAGGTGCGGGGCAGCTCGTCGGCCCAGACCACCGAGCGGGGGACCTTGTAGCCGGCCAGCCGGCCGCGCAGGAACGCCACCAGGTCCTCGGCGTCGGCGCCGGCGCCCGGTTTGAGCACGACGACGGCCCGGCCGACCTCGCCCCAGGTGTCGTCGGGGACGCCGAAGACGGCGGCCTCGGCGACCGCCGGGTGCTCCGACAGCACGCTTTCGACCTCGGCGGGGTAGACGTTCTCCCCGCCGGAGATGTACATGTCCTTGGCCCGGTCCATGATGTACAGGTGGCCTTCGGCGTCGTAGGCGCCGATGTCGCCGGAGCGGAACCAGCCGCCGGGGGCGCGGGCGGCCCGGGTGGCGTCCGGGTCGTTCCAGTAGCCCGGGGTGACGTTCGGGCCGTCGATGAGGATCTCGCCCGGTTCGCCGGGCGGGGCGTCCGTGAGGTCGGGGCGGACGACGCGGACGCGGGAGAAGAAGACGGGCACGCCGGCGGAGCCGGCCTTGCGGGCGCTCATGGCGGGCTCCAGGAAGGTGGCGCCGGGCGCGGTCTCGGTCATGCCGTAGCCCTGCGAGAACACCAGCCCGCGCTCCTGGTAGGTGCGGATCAGCCCGGGCGGGACGGGCGCGCCGCCGGCCATGAGCAGCCGCAGCGAGGACAGGTCCGCTCCGGGCCAGCGGGGTGAGCGGGCGAACGCGGCGAACATCGTGGTGACGCCGAACATCCAGGTGACGCGGTGCTCGGCGATGAGGTCGTAGCAGCGCTCCACGTCCCAGGAGGGCATGATGACCGAGCGGCCCCCCTTGAGGAACGTGGGCAGCAGCGTCTGGTTGAGCGCGGCCACGTGGAACAGCGGAGCGCTGACCAGGGTGACCTCGTCGCTGGTGACGTCCACGTTGGCGAGCAGGTTGAAGGTGTTCCAGACCAGGTTGCCGTGGGTGAGCACGGCGCCCTTGGGGCGGCCGGTGGTGCCGGAGGTGTAGAGGATCAGGGCCGGGTCGTCGAGGGCCACCGGCACGTCGACCGGCTCCGCGTCCCCGGACTCGGCGGGCAGGTCGCCGACGGCGATGCGGGTGACGGGCAGGGCCGCGGCGGTCGCGGCGAGCTCGGGCGCGTGGATGAGCAGGCGGGCGCCCGAGTGGTCCAGCATGTAGGTGAGCTCGGGGGCGGCGAGCCGGGCGTTCAGCGGGACGAAGATCGCGCCGAGCAGGTGCGTGGCGAACAGGGTCTCGGCGAAGGCCAGGTGGTTGGGGCCGAGGTAGGCGACCCGATCGCCGCGCGCGACCCCGGCCGCGCGCAGGCGATGAGCGAGCGCCGTGGTCCGCTCGTGCACCTGCGCGTACGTGACCGCCCGGTCGCCGAAGACGAACGCGGTGCGGTCCGGGCTCATCAGGGCCCGTCGGGCGGGCCATCCTCCCAGTCCGGCGTTGCGCATGATGAGGGCTCCTGTCAGACGGCCGAGGCGCCGGCGCCTCGTGTGAGAGGCGGGCTCCAACAGCTCGGGCGGTCAGGCGTAGTGGCGGTAGATGGCGCGGGCGACGCAGGCGGGCTTGGCCGAGCCGTCGATCTCGACGGTGAAGTCCAGGTGCATCTGCACGCCGTCGCCGGCCACGTCCTCGACCTCGGCGACCCGGCCGGCCAGGCGGACCTTGCCGCCGACCTTGACCGGGCTGGGGAAACGGACCTTGTCCAGGCCGTAGTTGATGCTCATCCGCACGCCCTGGATGTCGAGCAGCTCGCCGAACAGCGGGATGAGCAGGGACAGGGTGAGGTAGCCGTGCGCGATCGTGCCGCCGAACGGGCCCTGCGCCGCCCGGTCCGGGTCGATGTGGATCCACTGATGGTCGTTCGTGGCGTCGGCGAAGGTGTTCACCCGATCCTGGGTGATCTCCAGCCAGGAGCTGTGGCCGAGGTCCTGGCCGGCCAGCGCCTTGATCTCCGCCAGGCCGTTCGCGGTGGTGGTCATGACGTCGTCTCCTTGGAGGTGAGGCCGAGCAGGCGGGCGGCGTTGTCCTTGAGGATCTTGGGGCGGACCTCGGGCTTGATGTCGAGCTTGGCGAAGTCGGCCAGCCAGCGGTCCGGGGTGATGACGGGGTAGTCGGAGCCGAACAGGACCTTGTCCTTGAGCAGGGTGTTGGCGTAGCGGACGAGCTGCGGCGGGAAGTACTTCGGCGACCAGCCGGACAGGTCGATGTACACCGACGGCTTGTGGGTGGCGACGGCGAGGGCCTCGTCCTGCCAGGGGAACGACGGGTGCGCCAGGATGATCTTCAGGTGGGGGAAGTCCACCGCCACGTCGTCGACCAGCATCGGGTTGGAGTACTTGAGCCGGATCCCGGCCCCGCCCGGCACCCCGGCGCCGATGCCGGTCTGGCCCGTGTGGAACAACGCGACCGCGCCGAGCTCCTCGATCACCTCGTAGAGCGGGCCGGCCAGGGGGTCGTTCGGGGCGAAGCCCTGGATGCTCGGGTGGAACTTGAAGCCCTTGACCCCGTACTCGCTCACCAGGCGGCGGGCCTCGCGAGCGCCTGCCCGCCCCTTCCACGGGTCCACGCTGGCGAACGGGATGAGCACGTCGGAGTGGGCGGCGCAGCTCTCGGCGATCTCCTCGTTCGAGATGCGCGGGTGGCCGGTGGCGTGCTCGGCGTCCACGGTGAACACCACGGCGGCCATCCTGCGCTCGCGGTAGTAGGCGGCCATCTGGTCGATCGTGGGCCGCTCGTGGGAGCCGAAGTAGCCGGCCGAGGCGCCGAACAGCTCCGGGGACAGCGATCCGTGCCCGTCCTTGGAGACCTCGGCGTGGGTGTGCACGTCGAGGGCGGTCAGCTCGTCGATGTTCATGACACGGGCGCCTTCGGGGCGGGGATGCCGTACGTCTCCGGCTCGGCGCCGACACCGTCGTGCCAGGACGCGGCGATGGCCTCGGCGCTCCAGCCGCCGTCGGCGTAGGCGATCGTCTTCTCGGCGGGGTGCGACCAGAGGGCGAGCTTGTCGCCGCCGATGCCGATCGCCTGCCCGGTCACCTCCGCCGCGGCGTCGGAGGCCAGGTAGACGATCAGCCCGGCGACGTCCTCGACCGTGCCCATGCCCTCGTCCTTGCGCAGCCAGTCCGGCAGTGGCCCGCCGCCGCGCTCGGCCTCCTCCAGCACCGGGGCGAAGGCGGGGATGGTCTTCGTCATCTCGGTCGCGGCCACCGGGACGACCGCGTTGACCGTGATCCCGGCCTTGGCCAGCTCCATCGCCCAAGTCCTGGCCATGGCGACGATGCCGGCCTTGGCGGCGGCGTAGTTGGTCTGGCCGAAGTTGCCGCGCTGGCCGGCGGGAGAGGAGATCAGGATGATCCGGCCGCCCTCGCCCTGCTCGCGCATCCGTACGGCGGCGGCCCTGGCGCAGGTGAACGTGCCGCGCAGGTGAACGTCGATGACCGTGTCGAAGTCGTCGTCGGACATCTTCCACAGCACGCGGTCGCGCAGCACGCCGGCGTTGGTCACCATCACGTCCAGCCGGCCGAACTCCGCCACGGCCGTGTCCACCAGCCGCCCGGCGACCTCGGAGCCGCCGACGGCCCCTGGCGCCGCGACCGCGCGGCCTCCCGCGCCGGCGATCGCGGCGACCGCGCTCTCGGCGGCCGCGGCGTCCACGTCGTTGACCACCACGGCCGCGCCGGCGGCGGCCAGCGCCTCGGCGTACGCCCGGCCGAGGCCCCGGCCCGCGCCGGTGACGACGGCCACTTTCCCAGACAGATCCATGTACGACACCTCGTCAGGTAGTTGGGGAACATCGCGGAACATATGACAATTGCGTGACTTTCGTCAAAGCTTTGCCTACCATCTCGGATCCGTCTACCCTCCGCTTCCCCCGCTCGGCGAAGAACCCGGACGGACGGCGGCATCACCGGCCTCCGCACCCGCCCCGGCCCGCCGCCGGTGTCAAGGGACTCGCCGTTCGCGCCGCACGAGACCGGCGGCCGACGCCCGGCACGCCCGCGAAGATCGTCAATTCGGCGCCGCCCGCTCCGGAGGTCCCGGGCCGCCTCCGCCCGGCGCCCTGGGCGCCCGCAACCCGGGGCTCGTGCAGGTGAGCGCCGCAGGTCCGGGCACTCTTCGCCCGGCCGCCGGCGTACCGCTAGACGTTCCGCTCGCAATCGTGCGGCGACCACTCGCACGATCGCCGAAGCGCCCGACCAGCAAACCCGCCATAAATACGGCAGATCTATTTACGGTCGATGGGCTTTATGTTACACATATGAAAATCCTCCGGGCGCGGCCCACCTTCTGATCAGGGTCGCCGTCTCCCAGAACTCTCGTGGGGTGCCCCGTGCCACATCGACTGACGGCCGCCGCCAGCGCATTGCTCTTCTTCTTCTCCGCCGCCTGCTCCGCGGGCACGCAGCCTCAGCAGGGCGCCCAGCCGGCGCCCGGCAAGGGCGGTGCCGCCACCGTCGTCCTCGGCGTCGAGGCGGTGCGCGGGCTGGACCCCGCCCAGCTGTTCAACCTCACCCCGTCCGGAGACGCCAACCGCCTCTCCGCCATCTTCGGCCTGCTGTTCTGGGCGGACGCGAGCACCGGCAAGGTGAGCCCCGGCCTCGGCGAGAGCCTGACGGCCTCCGACGACGGCAAGGTGTGGACGATCAAGCTCCGCCCCGGCCTGAAGTTCAGCGACGGCACGCCGCTGGACGCCGAGGCGGTCAAGTTCAACTACGACCGCATCGCCGACCCGAAGACGCGCTCCCCGCTGGCCACGCTGGTGAAGGGCGCCACGTTCAAGGTCTCCGACGAGCGGACGCTGGCCATCGAGCTGCCCGACGCCAACCTCGCCTTCGACCGGGTCATCGCCACCGGCCTCGCCTTCATCGGCTCGCCGACCGCCATCGGGAAGGACGCCGCCGCGTTCGCCCAGCAGCCGGTCGGCGCGGGCCCGTTCGTGCTGAAGGAGTGGGTCCGCGACGACCACATGACGCTGACCCGCAACCCCTCCTACTACCAGCAGGGCGCCCCGCTCCTCGACACCCTCACGTTCAAGGTGATCGCCGACCCGGCGCAGCGGATCAACGCCGTGGCCAGCGGGCAGGCCCAGGCCGCGGTGCCCGGCTCCGACCTGTCGTTCATCCAGCGCGCCAAGGGCTCCGGGCTGCAGGTCACGCAGGCCCCCGCGGGCGGCGGCCCCATGCTCATCTTCAACACCGCGCGGGCGCCGTTCGACGACCCCGACGCCCGCAAGGCGGTGGTCCTGGCGCTGAACACCGAGGAGATGGCGCAGGTCGTCGATCCCGGCTCCACCACGCCCGGCAGTCTCTACGGCGCGTCCTCCCCCTTCCGCCCCGCCGCCGGCGCCATGCCCGCGCAGGACGTGGCCGGGGCGCAGCGGCTGCTGGACAAGCTCGCCGCCGCCGGCAAGCCGCTGCGCTTCACCATCTCCATGCCCGCCAGCGGGTTCTTCCGGCGCTCGGCCGAATACCTGCAGAGCCGGCTGAGCGGGCTCAAGAACATCCAGGTGGAGATCGAGGTGCTGGACAACGCCGCGCTGGACCGCAAGGTGTTCACCAACCGCGACTTCGCGCTGTCTGCCCAGATCGTGCCGGTGGCCGATCCGGAGCCGAACCTGTACAAGCTGCTGCACAGCGGCGGCCAGACCAACTACATGGGCTACCGCAACCCCAAGGTGGACGCCGCGCTGGACGAGGGGCGCCACAGCGCCGACGAGGCCGGGCGGCGGGCGGCCTACGCCACGGTGGAGCGGCTGGTCATGTCCGACCTGCCGGTGCTGCCGTACCGGTCGCAGATCGCCTACACCGTGCACAGCGCCAAGCTGACCGGGCTGACCCTGCACGGCGACGGCTGCCTGCTCTATGACCGTCTCGGGCTGGACGGGAGCTGAGGCATGGCCGTCGGCACCCTCGCGGCGGCGCCGCGCCTCCGGCTCGGCCGGGCGGCGCGGCGGACCGCCCACCTGCTCGCGGTGCTCCTGCTGGTCACCCTGGCCGCCGCGGCGCTGGTGGACCTGATCCCCGGCTCGCCGGCCGTGGCGATACTCGGCCCGTCCGCGACGCCGCAGCAGATCGCGGAGCTGGACGCCGTCCACGGCTTCGACCGGCCGTTCCCCGAGCGCTATCTGGGCTGGCTGGGCGGCCTGGTCACCGGCGACCTCGGCCGGTCCGTACAGTCCGGCCAGCCGGTGCTCGCCACGATCCTCGACCGGCTGCCGGTCACCCTGGAGATCGCGCTCCTCGCGGTGGGGATCTCCCTGCTGATCGCCGTGCCCCTCGGGGTCTACACCGGTTCGCGGGTCGGCGGGCCGCTGGACCGCGCGGTCACGGCCGCGTCGTCGGCGCTGATGTCGGTCCCCGTGTTCGTGGCCGGCGTCGTGCTCATCTACCTCCTGGCCCTGACCACCGGCTGGTTCCCGGTGTCCGGGTGGGCCCCGCTGTCGGAGGGGATCGCGGGGAACCTGCACTTCGCGTTCCTGCCCGCGGTGGCGCTGGCCGTGGGCGAGACGCCCGCGCTGCTGCGCCTGCTGCGCGGCGACGTCGCAGCCACGCTCAGGGAGGACTTCGTCCGTACGGCGGCCACGCGCGGGCTGCCCCGCCGCTACATCCTGTTCCGGCACGTGCTCCGGCCGTCGGCGCTGCCACTGGTGACGATGGCGGCGGTGGTGTTCGGCCGGCTGCTGGCGGGCTCGGTGGTGGTGGAGAGCCTGTTCGCGCTGCCGGGGCTGGGCGGGCTCGCGCTGCAGTCCATCCCGGCCAAGGACATCCCGGTGATCCAGGGGCTGGTGGTGCTGGTGGCCGCCGCGTACGTGGTGGTCAACGCCCTCGTCGACCTCGGCTACACGGTGCTCGACCCGAGGACGCGGGCGCGATGACGGCGATCACCGTTCCCGTCGCCGCGCGCCGCCGCCGGCGGCCCGGCCTCGCCCTGTGGCTGGCCGGAAGCTGGCTCGCACTGCTCGTCCTGCTGGCGCTCGGCGCGGGCCTGCTGCCGCTCGCCGCGCCGGACGCGCCCGTCGGCGGGCCGAACCTCCCGCCGTTCGCCGCCTTCCCCGAGGTGCTCGGCACCGACGGCATCGGTCGGTCGGTGCTGTCCAGGCTCGTCCACGGGGCACGGATCTCCCTCGCTGTCAGCCTCGGGGCGACGGCGCTGGCCGCCGTCGCCGGCGGGCTGCTCGGCGTGCTGGCCGCCTACCTGCGCGGTGTCGCGGAGTCGGCCATCGGCGTGCTGCTCGACGCGATTCTCGCCTTCCCGCCGCTGCTGCTCCTGCTGGCCCTGGCCGCGGTCGTGCGACCGGGCGTCTGGACGCTGGTGGCGAGTCTCGGCCTGCTGTTCGTGCCGCCGTTCGCCCGGCTGGCCAAGGCCGCCGCGTTGTCGCGGCTCAGCAGGGAGTACGTCGTGGCGGCCCAGGCGCTCGGCGCCGGGCACGGCCGCCTGGTGTTCCGCGAGCTGCTGCCCGGCTGCGTGGCGCCGGTGGCGTCGTACGCCGTGGTGACGGCCGCTCTGATGATCATGATGGAGGGGGCGTTGAGCTTCCTGGGCGTCGGCATCCCGCCACCCGCGCCGAGCTGGGGCGCGATGATCGCGGCCGGCAAGGACTTCCTGGCCTTCGCGCCGCAGCTGGTGCTGGTGCCGTGCGCGGCCATGTTCCTGACCGTGCTGTCGTTCAACACCGTGGGCGAACGCCTGCGCGCGCGGGTGGACCCGGGGCCGGGTGACGCGCGATGACGGACCCCTCCTCGCGGGAAGCGCTGCTGGAGGTGCGGGACCTGCGCTGCCACCTCCCCGGTGACCAGGGCGTGGTGCGCGCCGTGGACGGCGTCTCGCTCACTCTCGGCGCCGGGCGGGTGCTCGGCCTGGTCGGCGAGTCGGGCTGCGGCAAGTCCACCCTGGTACGCGCGCTGGTCGGCGCCTCCGCCCCGGGCGCGGCCGTCTCCGGCTCGATCTCCCTGGCGGGCGCCGTACTGACGGCCATGCCGCCGGAGGCGCGGCGCGCGTTCGTGGGCCGGCACGCCGGCATGGTCTTCCAGGACCCCATGTCCGCGCTCAACCCGGTGGTGCCGGTCGGCCGGCAGATCGGCGAGGCCGTGCGCCACCACCTCGGCCTGTCGAGGGCCGCCGCCCGCGACCGGGCGGCCGAGCTGCTGGAGAAGGTGGGCGTCCCCGATCCGGCACGCCGGCTGAAGCACTACCCGCACCAGTTCTCCGGCGGTCTGCGCCAGCGGATCACCATCGCCATGGCGCTGTCCTGCGACCCCGCCCTGCTGATCGCCGACGAGGCGACCACCGCCCTGGACGTGACCGTGCAGCGGCAGATCCTCGACCTGCTCGCCGAGCTGGCCGGGGAGCGCGGCATGGGGCTCATCCTGGTCAGCCACGACCTCGGCGTGATCGCCGGCCGCGCCGACGAGACCGCCGTCATGTACGCGGGCCGCATCGTCGAGCGCGGCCCCACGCGCGAGGTGTTCGCCCGTCCCCGCCACCGCTACACCGAGGCGCTGCTCGGGGCGATCCCCCGGCTCGACGCCCCGCCGCACGCCCGGCTGCGGGTGATCCCGGGCGCGCCTCCGGACCTGGCGGCACCGCCGTCCGGCTGCGCGTTCGCGCCCCGTTGCCCGGCCGTACGACCGTCCTGCCGGGCCGCTCCTCCCCCGCTCGCGGAAGGGGAGCCGGGCGCGCACGCCCACGCCTGCCTCTATCCACCGGGCGCCGAGCCCGCTACCGACGCCACTACCGAGACCACCGCTGCGACCACCGCCGAGATCAGCGCTGAGATCACCGCCGGAGCGCGGCGACAGGAAGGAGGTGACGCCGGATGACGGCGGAGCCTGCTCTGCTGCACGTGGAGAACCTGGTCAAACGGTTCCGGGTGCCCGGTGGCGTGGTGGAGGCGGTGTCCGGGGTCGGATTCGCCGTACGGCGCGGCCAGACGCTCGGGCTGGTGGGCGAGTCGGGCTGCGGCAAGTCCACGACCGGGCGGGCCGTGCTCCAGCTGCCGCCTCCTGATGAGGGCAGCGTCCGCTTCGGCGAGGCGGAGCTGACCACCCTGTCGCGCCGTGACCTGCGCAAGGTGCGCAACCGCCTCCAGATCGTGTGGCAGGATCCCCGCTCGGCGCTCAACCCGGGCCGCCGGGTGCGCGACCTGGTGGCCGAGGGCCTGGTCATCGCCGGACGGGACCGGCGGGCGGCCGGCGAGCGGGTGGACGCGGCCCTGGCCGAGGTGGGCCTGGACCCGGCCACGGCGGGCGGGCGGCGGCCGCACGAGTTCTCCGGCGGGCAGTGCCAGCGCATCGCCATCGCCCGCGCCCTCGTGCTCGAGCCGGAGCTGCTGATCTGCGACGAGCCGGTCGCCTCCCTGGACGTGTCCGTACAGGCGCAGGTGATCAACCTCTTGCAGGACGTCAAGGCCCGGCACGGCCTGTCGCTGCTGTTCATCTCGCACGACCTCGGCGTGGTGCACAACGTGAGCGACCGGGTCGCGGTCATGTACCTGGGCCGGATCGTCGAGATCGGTGACGTGTCGGCCGTGTACGGCAGCCCGGCCCACCCCTACACGCGCGCCCTGCTCGACGCCGTCCCCGGCGACGTGGAGATCCGGTTCGGCGAGAGCA
>NZ_VCKX01000167.1 GCF_005889725.1 Nonomuraea zeae | reverse complement strand
CCCAGCGACTCCACCCCCTCCGGCGTGTGCTCGCCGCCCGCCGCGAGGGCCAGCGCCGCGCGCAGGGCCGCCGTGGTCTCCTCGTGCGCCGGGTAGCCGGCCAGCAGGCTCAGGGCCTGGTGGACGGCGGTGGCCAGCGTCTCGCCGGCCATCAGGCGCGCGACGATCGCCGCGAACGCGCCCGCCGCCAGGTAGCCGGTCGGGTGCCCGTGGGTGATCTGCGCGCACGCCGCGGCCAGCTCGAACGCCTCCCGGGCCTCCGTCGTGACCAGGCCGAACGGGGCCGAGCGCATGACCGTGCCGCACCCCTTCGAGTCCGGGTTCACCGGCCCGGGCTCGCCCAGCGGGGACGGGCCGGGGAAGTGCCGGTGCAGCCCCGACAGGCAGGCGTTGCCCGGCGCCCTCCTGGAGTACAGCCAGCCCTCCTCCCGCAGCGCACCCGTGCGGTGGGGGCGGTCGGCGGGCGGGGGCTCGTGGTGGTCCTGCGTGTCCAGCCAGCGCAGGTACGCCTCCCGCACCGCCGTGACGGCACCGCTGCCGGGGACGTCGAGCAGGCCGGCGGCGCGGGCGCGGAGGAGACCCTCGACCGTGAAGAGGGTCATCTGGGTGTCGTCCGTGATCAGCGCCGATTTACCTCGCCAATTCGTGACATATCCGGAGATGCCGTCCAGGCCGTGATCCCGGCGGATCTCCCGCAACGACTGGAACTCGATCGGCGCCCCCAGCGCGTCCCCGACCGCCCCGCCCAGCAGGCAGCCCCGAACTCTCTCGTGAACATCCATGCCCTGGATCTTGCCAGCTCCCAGGCCGTCTGAGAGATTGCGGTTTGTTCCGTCGACTGCACGGAGGTCACGCGTGCCACAATTACGCCCGACCCTCGTCGCCATCGCCCTCACCCTGGCGATCGCGACCCCGGCCCAAGCCTCGGCCGGGCCGGCCATCACCGTTGAGAACGGCCGTACGCAGCCGGTCTTCTCGTACGCGGAGGCGATCCGCGAGCACGTGTACGTCGAGTCCACCGTCGACAGCGACCTGGACGGCAGGCTCGACAAGGTACGCGTGGACATCATCAGGCCCAAGGAGTCCGGCCCGGGGCTCAAGGTGCCAGTGATCATCGATGAGAGTCCGTATTACGACAACTCGGGCCGCGGCAACGAGTCGGAACGGAAAATATACGACGCCGCCGGAAATGTCGCGAAATTCCCGCTGTTCTACGACAACTACTTCGTCCCGCGCGGCTACGCCGTCCTCAACGTCGACATGCTCGGCACCACCAGGTCAGAAGGCTGCCCCGACATCGGCGGCAAGGCGGACGTCCTCGGCGGCAAAGCCGTCATCGACTGGCTGAACGGCCGCGCCAAGGCCGTCAAGCCCGACGGCACCCCCGCCGTGGCCGACTGGACCACCGGCAAGTCCGCCATGATCGGCAAGTCGTACGACGGCACGCTCGCCAACGCGGTCGCCGCCACCGGGGTCGAGGGCCTCAAGACGATCGTCCCGATCTCGGCCATCAGCTCCTGGTACAAGTACCAGCGCTCCAACGGCGTGATCTACAACTACGACTACGCCTCCTGGCTGGCGAACTACGTCGACACCGACCCCGAGCCCAAGTGCCAGCCCGTACGCGACAGGATGGACGCCGAGGACGGCGACGACACGGGCAACTACAACCCGTTCTGGGCCGAACGCGACTACATCGGCGGCCTGCTCGGCGACGTCTCCAAGGTCAAGGCCAGCGTCTTCGTCATCCACACGGTCAACGACCTCAACGTCAAGCCCGACAACTTCTCCACCTGGTGGAAGGCCCTGGCCGACCGGAACGTGCCGCGCAAGATCTGGGTCGGCCAGACCCAGCACGTGGACCCGTTCGACTTCGAGGGCCGCAGGGACCTGTGGGTGGACACCCTGCACCGCTGGTTCGACCACTGGCTGCACGGCGTGCGCAACGGGATCACCCAGGAGCCCCGTGCGGACGTCGAGATCGGCCCGGCGCGGTGGATCACCCAGCGCGACTGGCCCGCGCCGTTCGCGCTCAAGGCGTCGCTGCGCCCCGCGGCCGACGGCAGCCTCGGGCTCAAGCCCGCCGCCAGGAACAGCACCGCCTCCTTCACCGACCTCGCCCTGAG
This sequence comes from Nonomuraea zeae, assembly GCF_005889725.1. Taxonomy (GTDB): domain Bacteria; phylum Actinomycetota; class Actinomycetes; order Streptosporangiales; family Streptosporangiaceae; genus Nonomuraea; species Nonomuraea zeae. The sequence continues at coordinate 24,656 of NZ_VCKX01000167.1, read as the reverse complement.
CGAGACCGACATGGTGGCGGACGTCGGCACGGCCAACCCCGGACGGGTGGCGTTCACCACGGGCGCGCTCCCGCTGAACCTGCGGCTGTCCGGCACGCCCACCGCCGACCTGCGGGTCAAGCTGGACCGGCCCACCGCCAACCTGACCGCCCTGCTCGTCGACTTCGGCGAGAGCACCCGCGTCGACTGGCGGCGCGGCCAGGGCATCACCACCCTGACCGAGGAGGACTGCCACGGCGAGAGCACCGCGGCCGACGACGCCTGCTACCGGAAGGTCGTCACGAACGTGGCCACCCGCCCGCTGGAGATCGTCGCCCGCGGCTGGATCGACGTGCAGAACCGCGGCTCGCTCAGCCAGAGCACGCCGCTGCCCCCGGGGACGTACGGCACGGTCAAGTGGCTGACGCTGCCGCAGGACTACACGTTCCAGAAGGGCCACCGGATCGGCCTCGTGATCGCCGGCACCGACGCCACGTACACCTCGGAGGAGGGCACCGGCGCGACCGTGACCGTCGATCTGGCGAGGAGCAGCGTCGTCGTGCCGTTCGTGCTGGGGACGCCGCTGGCGGACGTGCCCAAGGACACGGCCGGGTTCCGCGGGCCTGAGCGGCTCGACCTGCCGCAGCCCGAGCCCGAGTTCCAGTTCTTCTGACCGTTCGCGGCCTTGGGCTCGTCCGAGCCCAAGGCCCCTCACTCGCAGTTGCTCCAGTAGACGCCGCGCCGCGCGTCCAGCATCCGCGTGCCCCTGTCCGTGGCGACCGTCCAGGCCACGTTCAGCGTCAGCGTGCCCTTCCCGGCGGTGACGCCGCCGGTCCGGGTGCCGTCGCCGGTGGCCCGGCCCGCCCACCGTACGGTGACCTTGCCCCGCTGCACGCTCGGCCGGGCGGCGCAGCCGGGCCGGGAGACGGGCACGCGCACCTTGACCGTCGTGCCGGACACGGCGATGCCGTCCGTGCCGGTGGCTGAGGTGATCTGGCAGCGTCCCGTGCACGCCAGCGAGAACGACCCGGTACGCGCCGAGCCCAGCCACAGCGCCGACGGCGCCAGCCGGGCCACCGGGGCCGCCGGTCTGGGCAGCTCGGCCTTCCTGGCCACGCTCGTCAGGTTCGATCCCGCGGCGGTGGTGGCCGCGGCCACCCAGCGTGAGGGCTCCTCCAGCAGCACGCTCGTCTCCGACGCGGCCTTGGTGAGCGCGGCCGGGTGCTGGCGGGCGTTCATGACGGCCCAAACCAGGCCCGCCACCAGCAGTCCCACACCCACGATCAGCCCGAGCCTGGCCACCGCCCTGATCGGCGCCCCGGCCTCGGGGTCGTCGTCCTCCGGCCGGTCCCGCCAGAACTGCTGCCACTGAGCGCCGTCGCCCTGGAGCTGGTCCAGGCCGTAGGTGTCGGCGCCCAGCGTGATCCCGCCGTAGCGGATGATCGCCCCGTTGCTGTGCGAGCCGTTGCTGGAGCCCTTGACGACGGCGCTGTAGACGAGCTTGTCGCCGTACTGGGCGGGGCTCGCGCCGCGGAAGGCCCGCGTGCGGCTGGGCGGGGTGAACGGGTGCCGCCCGCGCACGGCCGGAGCCGGCGGGGGCTCCTGGTCGGCGGCAGCCGCGCCCGCCGCCGACCAGGGCTTTCCCGCGGTCGCCGTCGTGGGGCCGGCGACCGGGGCGGACGGCGTGGCGTCGGCGTCCTGGGGCGCGGGCGCCGAGCCCTGCTCCACCAGAGTGCGCGCCTGCACGGGGAAGCCGTCTGCTCGCCAGACGGGCCCGTCTCCAGGCAGCGGCTGCGCCGACGCCAGCCGGTTGGGAAGTGTTCCGGGCAGTGTCGCGATCGGCAGGCGGCGCAGCAGCGCGGCCGCCGACACGGTCCTGGGCGCGGCCTGGCAGCTCGCGCAGGACTGGATGTGCCGGCCGATCCTGGCCCTGGCCCGCCTACCGGGAGCCGTGACCCATTCCGCCACGCGGGCCGTCAGATCGGGGCAGCCGTCGGGGTTGCGCGCGGCGATGATCGCGGCGAACCACTCCTCCAGGCCGGCGGCCGCCTCGGCGACGATGGCGTGCACCTCGGCCAGGTCCAGCTCGAAGACCGCGGCCAGCTCCGCGTCCGCCAGGCCGTGGCGTACGGACAGGTCGAGCAGCTCGCGCTGCGGGCGGTCCAGGGACAGCAGCGCCTCGGGCAGCAGCTCCGACATGCGCCCGGGGCGCGACCAGGAGCCGATGCTCGCGGGCTTGGCGGCGACCGCGCGATGCGCGCGGGCCACCGCGTACAGCCAGGACCGCCGCAGGGCGGGATCATGCACCCGCTCCGCGTACATGTACGCCGTCAGCACCGTGCCGGCGACCGCCTGCTCGGCCTCGCCGGCGGCGAGCTCGGTGCGGCAGTAGTCGTAGAGGCGGGCTCCGTGCTTGTCACACAGGTCGCGAATGGCTTGGCGAGCGTCATCAGACAGGGTTCGCCACATCCGGCGTCACACCTCCTCCAGTCAGTACGCGGCTCCGGGTCGGTACGCGGGACACGCTCCTCACGGCGGCATGTCAGGTCTTCCCCGGCACGGTGTCCAGCAGCGAGGCCTGGGCCAGGTAGGCCCGGGTCGCGTCCGGGTCGCCCGCGATGGCCCGCAGCCCGGCCATGGCCGCCGCGAGCCTGGCGCTGTCGCGCTCGCGCACGCCCACCAGCCGCGTCTCGCCGCGCGGGATCACCCGCTGCAGCAGCACCGAGCGCCGCCGCCAGGCCCACGCCTCCAGCGCGGCCGGCGGGGCGAAGCCGCCGATCACGGCGGCGATCACCTGGCCGACCTCGACGGCGTCGTGGATGCCCGCGTTCATGTTGAGCCCGCCGACCGTCGAGGTCAGGTGCGCCGCGTCGCCCACGAACAGCACCCGCCCGCACCGGTACGAGGTCAGCACCCCTCTGGACAGGCCGAACCGGTCGGCCCCCGTCACGTGGATGGGCTCGCGGGCCCCGGGCAGCGCCCTGCGGACCAGCAGGGACAGGTTCGACGTGGACAGCGGCTCGTGCGAGTCGCAGGGGATCTTGAAGATGATCCGCCAGTGGTCGGGCAGCGCGAGCAGGGTGCACGACTGCTGCACGTCCCGTACGTACGTGAGCGGCGCCAGGCTCGGCAGCAGGCGGTCGAGCGGCGAGTCGCTGAAGACCCGCAGCGCCTGCGTCGGATAGGCGGACCTGGGGAACGGCAGGCCGAGCGAGCCCCGTACCGTGCTGTGCGCGCCGTCGGCGGCGATCATGTACCGGGCCCGCGTCCAGGTGTGGCCGACGCGGACCCGGATCCCTGTGCCGCCTTCCGCCACGCCGTCCACGTGCGTGCCGAACCGCACGTCCACGTCCGGGTAGGCGCTGAGGGCGGCCAGCAGCAGCGGGGTGAGCGAAGCCTGGTCGGCGTGGATCCGGAACGGATGCTTGGTCAGGCCGTCCAGCCGGTCCATGCCCATCTCGGCCAGCACGATGCCCGACCTGTCGCGCCACTGCACCCGATCGACGACGCGGCCCTTGGCGACGAGCCTGGAGGCCACGCCGAGGTCGTCGAGCAGGTCGAGCGTGGCCGGGTGGAAGGTACAGGCCCTGGGCAGCCTGCTGAGCTCGTTCTCGCGCTCCAGCACGGTGACCGGGATGCCCGCCCTGGCCAGCGACAGCGCCGCGGTCAGACCGGCGGGTCCGGCTCCGACGACGATGACGCCGTTCATGCCGCACCTCCCACGTGCGCCCCCCTCGGGGCCCTCATGTAGCGGCGGTAGGGCACGCGGCTGAGTGTCAGGTGCCGGCCCGTGGCCCGGGACAGCGCCCACCAGGCGGTGCACAGGTTCGAGGTCAGCAGGACGCGGTCGTTGCCGGTGCTCAGCGGGCCGAGCACGGGAAGGGTGGCCATGCCGGTGCCGGTGAACAGCAGCACCGCGTCGGCCGGCAGCTCGGCCAGCTCGACCTGGGTGATCAGCTCGGACGGGGTGACCGCGTAGGAGGAGTAGCCGTCCTTGGCGCGTACCTGCACCACCTGGGTGACGTTCAGGCCCGCGCTCTTCCAGAACCGCTCGGCCAGCTCGGTCAGCCAGGGCTCGTAGGGCGAGACCAGGACGATGTCGTTCACCCCGTTCTGTTCCATCGCCTCGCGGGTGGCCAGCGTGGCGGAGGCGAACGGCACCCCGGTCGCGGTGGTCAGGTCGGCGCACTGGCCGCGATCCTCGTCGGGGCCGATCAGGTAGCGGGGCTCGCTGCAGGCCATGACCATCGCGTTCAGCGGCAGGCCGTCGAACGCCCAGACCAGGTCGGGCAGCGCCTCGTTGTAACTCTCCAGCCGTCCGGCCAGCGGTCCCGGCCGTACGGGGAAGCGGGTGACGTGCATGTCGGCGCGTGAGCCGAGCAGACGGGTCAGCTCGGGCTCCGCCGACGGGTTCGCGGGCGCGACGATCACGCCCACCCTGCCGCGGCTCATGGCACACCCCCGTTACGTGCGGGTGCGAGGACGGTGCGCATTGGGGTTCCCCTCCTGGGAGAGAAGGCGTGGTCAGGACGCGCGGTGCCGCGGCGCCTGGTCGATCTCGGGACTGGCCTGCACGGACACCCGCCGGATGCGGCGCATCCTGTGCACGGTCCGCGCGGGCTCTGCCGGCGGCGGGACGTCGTCCTGGTCCTCGCCCCAGGACGGCGGCGGCGTGCCGGGCCTCTGGCCGCGCGCGTGGACTTCGTGTGGTCGGTACCGGAGCAGATCGTCGGTGAGCATGGGCACGCTCCTGGTCATCGCGGGTTGGTGACTCCATGGGTGAACAGAACGGGCGTGTTGCGGCGCGCCGGCGCCTTCCCGGCCTGACGCGGGAAGCTGCCGGAGCTGGGGGCGCGGCCCGGCGAGGGGCCGGCGAAGCGTCGCCGGCCCCTCTTCCGCCGCGCGTGGAGATCGATGGCCGCAGATCGATGGCCGGTCTCACGTCCCGACGCCCCGGCGACCCGCACCAGCGCCGTGGCGGCGAGCAGAACGGCGGTCGGCGAAAAGGCCGGCTGCACGTGGTTCGCCCCATGGCGGCCGGTACGGTGACCGGCCGCGGAGGCGTACGTGTCCGCATGATCCAGCGGACGTGGAGGAAGCCGACCCCAGACGCTACCCCTTGAGATGGCCAGCACGCCAGCCGCTACCGTGCAGGCCAACAGCACCGGGCCGACGGATGTCGGCACGTGCCGAACGGTGCCGGGGGGATGGGGAAGCGCCGGGGCCAGCAGCGTCGGCGCTGCCGTCAATCCTGCGCAGGGGTCGAACGGGTCGCGCCGGCCGGGCCCGGCCGGTGACCACCCGTCCTTTGACTGCAGCACCAGCGTCCCACCGCCCGCGCGCACGCCGCAGAGCGTGCGCGAGACGGGGAACATCTTCGCGGCGACCGTTTTCCGACCAGAGCCCTGACCAGGCCGCTCCCTCCGCAGAGCCTGCCGGGGCGCGGTCGTGATGACCGTCGCCGCGCCCAGGCAGTGGAGGGCCGGGCCGGGCGTGAGCACGCTCGGCCCGCCTGGCGGGATCGCCAGGCGCCCGGAGAGGAGTCTGGGTGTCATCATGTCGTCCGCGTGCTCGTGGTCACGTTGTTGGGGACGCTGACGCAGACCATGCGCTCCGTCAGCCCTGCCCGCGGTCCCGCCGTACGCGACGGCACCGCCCGTGACTTGTCCGCACGGGACTGGCCCGTACGGGATGGGTCCGCGCCCGTGGAGACCGGTCCCGCACCACCGGCCACCGTACGAGCGACTTTCGAGGCGAGCGAGAGATGCTCGCCACATCGACGGCTCACCTTGGCCTCCAGCCCGGCCACCTGGGCCAGCCTGAGCCGCAGCGGCTCCAGAGACGATCTGCGCTCCAGCCCGTCGAGATCGGCCAGCCGGGCGGGCCAGCGCAGCGCGTCGCCACAGCGAGCCTCCACCTCGGCGGGGAGCTCCTCGATCGGGAACCCCTCGTGACACAGCCGGGTGGAGAGCATGACGGCCGTGAACGCCGTCTTGTCGAAGTCGGCCAGCCGGCCCGTCAGGGCCGCGCTCAGCATCCTGGCGCGGTGGCTCAGGCAGACCGCACTCCACCCGAGCAACAGCAGCCGATCAGGCCCCGTCTCCGTGTGCCACCCGGCCAGCCGCAGCTCGCGCGCCATCCGGTGGTAGAACCGCCAGCGGTGACCGGGGTCGTCCAGCCATACCTGGAGACCGCCGAGTGGCAGGCCGGCGACGTGTACGCCGGCACCCGCCACCGGCCCCGCCACCCGCGCGCAGACGCGCTGGACCACCTGCTCCTGCCCGTGGTACGCCGGATCTTCGAGGAACCGGGAACTGATGTCCGCGGAATCCATGGTCACGTCCGGCCACCTCCTCGTCGGAGAACTCTCCTGAACCCCTCGACTGTTAAGTCTCAGTTACCACACGCTCTGATAGTCCGCTGACGGCTAGGGCTATGTCAACTGACAGTTTCCGCATAAGTTGATACCTGCCTGCGTGGCAGAGCTTGCCCGCATGGCAGGGGACAGTGGGGCCCGAGTCCCTTACGCTGGAAAAGTTCACGGGCGGTAGGGAGGTGTGCCGTGGCGAACTTCGCCGAGCGGCTCGATCTCGCGCTGACCAAGCGCGGTTTCACCGGCGCGCAGGTCGCCTCCACGCTGACGGAGGCGGGCATCCCCATCACCCGTGCCTACGTCAGCCAGTTGCGCACGGGCAAGCAGACCAACCCGACGCTCCAGGTGCTCAGAGCCCTGGCCTCCTGCCTGCAGGTGAGCGTGGGCTGGCTGGTCGGCGACGACCATCTGGAGTCGGGCGCCGTGGAGGATCTGCAACTGCGGGCCGCCACCATCGGCCTGTCCGCCTCAGGGCTGTCGGAGAGCTCGCTGGCCGTGCTGCGCGGCGTGGTCGAGCTCGCCCGCAAGGCCGAGGGCCTGCCCGAGGAGCCCGAGCCCACCTCCGACATCCCCGACGCGGCCGCGCCGCTGAGCGGGCCGCAGCGCCGGGCGCTCGGCAAGCGGCTGCACGGCCTGCGGCTGGCCGCCCAGTTCTCCGTGGAGCAGGTCGAGACGGCCATCGGCAGGGGGGCCGCCGCGATCCCCGCCATCGAGGAGGGCCGGCTCGCCCCCGCGCCCATCACCGTCGAGCGCCTGCTCACCGTCTACGGCGTCGCCGTCCCGCCCATCCGCGAATACGTGCTGTCGCTGGCCAGGGGCGAGCGCGAGGCCGCCTGGTACGACGCGCACTCGGTGCCGGTCTGGCTGGCCACCGCCTACGCGCTCGAACAGCGCGCCACGGTGATCCGTACGTATCACACCCAGTTCGTGCCGCCGCTGCTGCAGACCGAGGAATACGCCAGGGCCGCCATCGCGGTGGCCGGGCCCGCGACCCTCGGGCAGCAGACCGTCGAGGAGGCGCTGGCCCTGGTGATGGCCCGCCAGGAGGCCCTGGCGCGCGACGGCGGGATCGTGGTGTGGGCGGTGATCGACGAGAGCGTCCTGCTGCGCTCGATCGTCGGGCAGCACGTCCAGCTCCGCCAGCTCGACATGCTGATCGACCACGCCAAGCGGCCCAACGTCTCGCTGCACGTCGTGCCGATGGACGACCCCGCCTACGTGCCGCGCACCGGCCCGTTCACGCTCTGGCGCTTCGCCGAGGCGTTCGAGCCCGACATCGCGTGCGCCCACGGCATCGAGTCGGAGGAGCTGATCACCGACACCGCGGCGGTGGAGGCGTACCACCAGGCGTTCACGAAGCTGTCGGTGACGACCACCACGCGCGACGAGACGTTCGAGGTGTTGAATTTCCATCGCGAAAGGATTTCGCGTTCGCTCGGAAAATGATCTGTTTCCTGGATGGAAGATCATTACGCATAGCCGAGGTTACTCACATATACCGAAAACTAATGGGTTTTCCGGTTGTCTTCCTCGGTGTAGCGAGGATCATATGTTCTGGGTCATCGAGTGGGGTCCGTAAGGATCAGCTTTTCCCGAGATAGTGGGCGAGGGGAAAGGGGCAACACTCAATGCGTCAGCGTGCCATCCGAAACTTGGCGAAGCTGGACATGACCCAAGCGAGGATCACCCGCATTCTCGATGCGGCTGCGGGTGGAAAGAACAATTTCGTGGCGGACCGAGAAGTCGTGCGCCGCTACGATCAGGCAGCTCCCGTCACGACGACCGCCGCGCGGGCCGTGCTCCACTATTTGTGCCGCGTCGTCCGTCACCTGGCGACCGAGGGTGTGGACCAGTTCGTGATCGTCGGGAGCGGAGTCCCCAGCGGCCTGCCGGCGGGCCGGCAGTTGCACGACGTGGCCAGGGACGCCCTGCGCGCCTCCGCGCCCCGCGTCGTGTACGTGGAGAGCGACCCGATGGTGCTGGCCGGAGCGAGGGCCACGATCGAGCCCGTCACCGACCTCGTACGTGTCGTAGAGGGCGACATACGCGAGATCGACGACGTCCTCGACGACCGGGTCGTGCAGACGTTCCTCGACTGGGACCGGCCCATGGCCGTGCTGCTGCTGTCGACCCACAGCCTGAACGACGACGAGTACTTCCACTACGTGATCAAGCGGATCCGGCAGGTGGTGCCTGAACGGAGCTACCTGTCCCTGCTGCAGACCACGTTCGACGGGATCCCGCCGGAGCTGCTGTCCGCCATTCACGACCTGGTGGCGATGACGCTCCCCGGGCACGCGATTCGCACCTGGGAGGAGGTCAAGGCGTTGCTCGACGGTCTGGTGCTGGTGGAGCCGGGGCTGGTGTGGGTCCCGGAATGGCGGCCCGACGGTCACGAGCTCGCCTGCTTCGAGCAGCCGAGCTCGTCGGGCAGCTATGGCGCCGTGGCGCGCATCCCGTGAAACCCCGCGCGCCCCGGTCGCGATCAAGGGCTCGGCCGATCCGCCTGGCCGGGCCCTGGGCGGCCGCAAGCATGCCGCCGCCGGGCCCAGTCCCGCCGGGCCCAGTCCCGCCGGGCCCAGTCCCGCCGGGCCCAGCCCTGCCGGGCCCAGTCCTGCTGGGGGCTCAGCCCCGCCGGGCTCAGTCCCACCAGAACGACCACGCGTGCACGCCCATGATCTGCTCGGCGTAGCTCTGCAGGTCGCCGGGACCCTGGACGACGTTGTCCGGGCAGAAGGCCCAGTGCTCGGCGGCCACGTGCAGCGCGTGCTCGGGATCGACCGGCGGCCCGGCCACGCTCAGGTCCAGCGTGTTGAACCCGACGCTCACCACCCGCGCCCCGAACCGGTCCTCCCAGCTGCGCACCACCGCCGCCATGGGCACCATCCAGTCGTTGTGGTGCAGCGCGCCCTGCCAGCCCATGACCGCCAGCGCGTCCGCGCTCCGTGAGGCGGCGACCAGGCCGAGCGGCATGGCCTTGGCGGCCAGCTCGCCCGCCAGCCAGTCGGCGACCGCCTCAGGCTCGGCCTTCAGCACCCCGGGCGGTGCCGGGCCCGGGCAGAGGGCGCCGTACGGCTCCAGCTCCTCCAGCGCGTCCGGCGGCATCTGCGACACCCACTCCTGCCACACCTCGGTCATGAACCCCTCGGCGGTGAAGTGGTCGATCTGGCGGGGATCGTCCGGCACGATCTGGCCGATGGCCCAGGGTTGCGCCGATTCGTCCAGCAGCACCGGCCACAGGCCGCTGTGGGGGTGCCAGGAGCGCAGCCGCGCCCAGTCCTCGCCGGCCGCCGGCTCGTCGCTCATCCAGAACGCCGGCCTGGCCGCCTCGCCCTGCCGCGTGTAGCCCGGATCGGGCCAGACCACGTCGCCAGGTGGCAGCCCCGCAGGCAGCCGGCGCCCCCTGCCGCCGTCGGCGAACAGCTGGCACAGCTCGCGTGGCAGCTGGTGATCTTCCATGCCCTACCGTTCCGATACCGAATCCTGTCTCGGAGATGGTAGTGCCGCCGGTCGCCCCCGTACCTGGGGCGGGGCGGGAAAATCCGGCGGCGGCGACGACGGCGGGCTCACCCGGCACAATGGGGAGCTGTGATCCCCTTTGACGCGGTTCTCTCAGACTTCGACGGCGTGCTGCGCCAGTTCGACCACGCCGCCCAGGCCGACATCGAGGCCCGCTACGGCCTGCCGCTGATGAAGACGGCCTTCGACCCCGAGCTGATCATGCCGCCGACGCTTGGACTGGTCACCGAGGAGCAGTGGGCCGAGTCGATCACCGCCGCGCTGGGCGGCGACGAGCGGGCGCGCGCGGCCGTGGACGAGTTCCTGCGGGTGCGGTTCTGGGTGGACGAGGAAGTCAGGGCGCTGCTGGCCAAGGCGCAGCAGCACGTCCCCGTGATCATCGTGACCAACGCGATGGACACGCTGGAGCGCCACATGGACGAGCTGGGGCTCACCTACTTCGCCGACGACGTGGTCAGCAGCGCCAGGGTCGGCGTGGCCAAGCCCGACAGAAGGATCTACGAGATCGCCGCCGAGCGGGCCGGGGTCGCCGCCGAGCGCTGCCTGTTCATCGACGACCGGCTGCCGAACGTGGAGGCCGCCAGGGCGCTCGGCATGACGGGGCTGCACTTCCGTACGTTCGGCGACCTGGCGGCGGTGCTCGGGTGACTCAGGCCGGGGCGCGGGCCATGTCGAAGAAGTCCCGCTCCAGCTCCACCGCCAGGCGGAACACCTGGAGGACCTCCTCCCGCCGCTCCTCGTCAAGCCCGGCGCCCAGCCGGTCGAGCTCGCCGCGCAGGAAGGCCACCCAGGCGCGGAACTCCGCGCCCTCGTGCAGCTCGATCCACTCCCGGTGGACGAAGCTCTCCGGCAGCGGCTCCTCGGCCCGCGAGGCCCAGCCCAGGTAGCACCACTCGGCCACGCAGAGCACGGCGACGATCAGCACGTAGTCCTGAGCCACCCGCACCTCGGCCATGAGCTGCTTGAAGGCCGCCGTCACCGGCTCGGGCTCGGCGTCGGTCCGCCCGCCCAGCTCGGCCAGCGCCCGGTGGAAGTACGTCTTCTCCTCGGTGGTCGCCACCTGGCCGAGGAACTTCCCGTACGGGACCCGCGCCTCGAACGTGTCGGCCCTGGCCACGGCCGCCCCGAGCAGGGCCGTGAAGGAGTCCACGAACTGGAAGTCCTGCTCCAGGTAGCGCCGCATCTCCTCGTCGCCCGCCGAGCCCGTCGTGATCGCCATGGCGAAGGGGTGGGTCACCACCGCTGTCCACTCGGGCTCGCACTGCTGCCTGAGCCACTCGCTGAAGCCTCGTTCACTCACGATCCCGACTGTAGACGGGGACCGATCACGCGTACCGGATCAGGGGGTCGTTTCCGGCGCGGCTCGCGCCGGCCGCGCCGGAAACGTCATAGGACCGCCGCCCCCGGCCGTGCTCGGCGAGCTGCGCTTCTCGCCTTGGCGGGGGGCGGCGGCGCGAGAGCGCCTGGTCAGTACCCGCCGTAGGGATTCTGGGAGGGCTGGGTAGGGGCGCTCGTCTTGTGGCCGGAGTGATCCGTCGGGCTGCTCGACGGTGCCGGGGTGCCGGCCGAGCTCACCTTCGTTCCTTGCGGGGCGATCACGCCGATCAGGCCGTGCTTGGTGCCGTCGATGCCGGCGGAGAACCACAGGGAGCTCTCGCCGCCGGTGGCCGCGGTGCCGGGCTCGAGGTCCCAGAGGCCGGGCAGCACGATCGGCCGGCCGTCGGCCGAGCGCAGCGAGCCCAGGTGACGGCCGCGCTTGTAGGCGTGCACGGTGCCGTCGCCGAAGTTGCCGACCAGCAGCGCGCCCGCGTACTGGCCCCAGCCCTTGGGCGCGGCGGTCAGGCCCCAGGGGGCGTTGAGCCCGACCCTGGAGATGCGGCCGGTGAGCCGCCCCTCGGCGTTGAACCGGCTCACGAAGCCCTTGCCGGCGCCGAAGACGGGCTTGCCGGTGGACTGGTCGCGCAGGGCGTAGGCGACCCAGATGTTGCCGTTGGCGACGGCGACGTTGTAGGCCTTGTACGTCGAGGGGATGGCCGTGTCCCTGAACTGCCAGCGAGCCAGCCTGATGCGCTGGAAGTCCTCGTCGAAGGCGTGGATGCGCCCGCTGGCGAAGTCGGCGGCCAGCAGGAAGGCTCCGTCGTCCGTCTCGACCAGCTCGAGTCCCTTGTAGTCAGCGCCGCGGGTGAACGCCGCGATGATCGCGTTGGCCGGATCAGCCTCGGCGTTCCAGCCGCTGATGGCGCCGCTCGGGCTGGAGAAGATGAACGTGGCGGGCTTGCCCTTGACGGTGAAGCCATCGCCGGGGTTGAACACCTGGCCTGTCGGGGCTCCGCCCGGGATGGCCACTTCGGTCTGCTCCTTCTTTCCCGTGCCGGAGTAGACGGTGGCACTGCCGGTTCCGGTGTTCGACACCCACAGAGTCTTGCCCATGGCCAGGCCCCACGGGTTGACGACCTTGGGGTCGGTGACCGGGGCTTTGCCCTTGATGTCCGACACAAGGTTGATGACGTCGAAACGAGTCCTGGTGGTGGCGTGTGCGGGAGTGGTGAGAGTCGCTCCCAAAACGACCGCAACAGCGCAGAGTGTGATGATGCGTGGCCGCATCCGTTGCCTCCTAGTTAGCGCTTGTGACGCGAGATACGCGGAGGGCGTGGAGCGGGTTCAGTTGGGTCCGGAAATATCGGCGAGGGAGTTTTTTCGCGCCCTGTGGGGGAGAAGCAGAATCATGAAAGTGTTGGGCATCGATATCGGCGGCTCCGGGATCAAGGGAGCCCCCGTCGACACCAAGATCGGCGAGCTGACAGAGGAACGCCTGCGGATCGAGACGCCGCAGCCGTCCAAACCCGATGAGGTGGCCGAGGTGGTGGCCGCCATCGTGCGGCACTTCGGCTGGAACGGTCCGGTCGGGGTGACCTTTCCCGGCGTCGTGGTGGACGGGGTGGTGATGACGGCCGCGAACGTGCACCACTCCTGGGTCGGGGTGAACGCGGTCAAGCTGTTCGGCGGGGCGACGGTCCTGAACGACGCCGACGCGGCGGGGACGGCCGAAATGACCTTCGGGCACGGCCGGGACCGGAAGGGGACGGTGCTCATCCTGACGTTCGGCACGGGAATCGGCAGCGCTCTGTTCGTGGACGGGAAGCTGGTGCCCAACACCGAGCTGGGGCACCTGCAGATCCGGGGCAAGGACGCCGAGCACCGGGCCTCGGCGCGGGCTCGCGAGGAGCACGAGCTGAGCTGGGACAAGTGGGCGGGGCACGTGGAGGAATACCTGCGCCACGTCGAGATGCTGTTCTCGCCGGCGCTGATCGTGGTGGGCGGGGGCGTGAGCAAGAAGGCCGACAAGTTCCTGCCGCACGTCCACATCGACACGCCGGTGGTGCCGGCCGGCCTGCAGAACGAGGCCGGCATCATCGGGGCCGCCTGCGCCGCCGCCACCCGCGCCTGACGCCCCCGCCCGTCTCCGGCGTCTCTGCCTGTCCTGGGCGTCCCTTATGACGCTGTACGGCCCCGGTGACCCGGCCGCCCCGGCCCTGCGCCGGGGCCGGGGATATTGGGATGCGCGCGAGCGGCGCGATCAGGCACCATGGGCCGTTGGCTCCGAGGCCGCGGGGCTCAAATATCCTGAAAGCAGTATGGGAACGCCTTCGTTGTCTTCTCCGCTCGCCGAGCTCCAGTCTCGCCTGCCCGACCTCATGCCACGCGACCAGCGGCGCCTGCGCCGCAGGCTCGACGGCATGCGCCGGGTGCGCTCGCGCGACGCCCGCGACAAGATCGTCGCGGAGATCCTCGCCGACGTGGAGCGTGCCGAGCAGCGGCTGGCCCGCCGCCGCGAAGCCGTACCAGAGGTGAAATATCCGGAAAACCTGCCCGTCTCCCAGCGTAAGGACGACATCCTCGCGGCCATCCGCGACCACCAGGTCGTGATCGTCGCGGGCGAGACGGGCTCCGGCAAGACCACCCAGATCCCCAAGATCTGCCTGGAGCTGGGGCGCGGCGTACGCGGGCTGATCGGCCACACCCAGCCCCGCCGCATCGCCGCCCGCACGGTCGCCGAGCGCATCGCCGAGGAGCTCGGCACCGACCTCGGCCAGGTGGTCGGCTACAAAGTGCGCTTCACCGACCAGGCCGGCGAGCGCACCCTGGTCAAGCTGATGACCGACGGCATCCTGCTGGCCGAGCTGCAGAACGACCGCATGCTCGACCAGTACGACACCCTGATCATCGACGAGGCCCACGAGCGCAGCCTCAACATCGACTTCATCCTCGGCTACCTCAAACAGCTCCTGCCCAAGCGCCCCGACCTCAAGGTCATCATCACCAGCGCCACGATCGACCCCGAGCGGTTCTCGCGCCACTTCGACGACGCGCCGATCGTCGAGGTCTCCGGCCGCACCTACCCGGTCGAGGTCCGCTACCGGCCGCTGGAGGAGGACGACGACCAGACGCAGGGCATCGTGGACGCCTGCAGGGAGCTGATCGGCGAGGGGCCCGGCGACATCCTGGTGTTCCTGTCGGGCGAGCGGGAGATCCGCGACGCCGCCGACGCCCTGGCCAAGGCCGAGTTCCGCAACACCGAGATCCTGCCTCTCTACGCCCGGCTGAGCGCCGCCGAGCAGCACCGCGTCTTCCAGCGTCACACCGGCCGCCGCGTCGTCCTGGCCACCAACGTGGCCGAGACCTCGCTCACGGTTCCCGGCATCAAATACGTCGTCGATCCCGGGTTCGCGCGCATCTCCCGCTACAGCCACCGCACCAAGGTGCAGCGCCTGCCGATCGAGCCCATCTCGCAGGCCAGCGCCAACCAGCGCAAGGGCCGCTCGGGCCGCACCTCCGACGGCATCTGCATCAGGCTCTACGAGGAAGAGGACTTCCTCAACCGGCCCGAGTTCACCGACCCGGAGATCCTGCGGACCAACCTGGCCTCGGTCATCCTGCAGATGACCTCGATCGGGCTGGGCGACATCGAGGCGTTCCCGTTCGTCGAGCCGCCGGACCGCCGCCAGGTGAAGGACGGCGTGAGCCTGCTGCACGAGCTGGGCGCGTTCGACGCCCAGAGCAGGCTGACCGGCATCGGCCGCAAGCTGGCCGGCCTCCCGGTCGACCCGCGCCTGGGCCGCATGGTGCTGGAGGCCGAGAAGAACGGCTGCCTGCGCGAGGTCATGGTGATCGCCTCCGCCCTGTCCATCCAGGACCCGCGCGAACGTCCATCCGACAAGCAGCAGCAGGCCGACGACAAGCACCGGCGCTTCGCCGATCCCGAGTCCGACTTCATGGCCTACCTCAACGTCTGGAACTACCTGCGCGACAAGCAGAAGGAGCTGTCCTCCAGCGCGTTCAGGCGGCTGTGCAAGGCCGAGTTCCTCAACTACCTGCGCGTCCGCGAGTGGCAGGACATCTACAGCCAGCTCCGCCAGTCGCTCGGGGCGCAGCCCAACAGCCAGCCCGCGCAGCCGTACCACGTGCACGTGTCCCTGCTCGTCGGGCTCCTGTCGCACATCGGCGTGAAGGACGTCGTGGAGAAGCGCGGCTCCGACGGCCGCAGGCCGATCCAGGAGTACATCGGCGCCCGCAACGCCCGCTTCGCCGTCTTCCCCGGCTCGACGCTGGCCAAGAAGCAGCCGCAGTGGGTCATGTCAGCCGAGCTCGTCGAGACCTCCCGCCTGTGGGCGCGGGTCAACGCCAAGATCGAGCCCGACTGGGTCGAGCCCCTCGCCCAGCACCTGGTCAAACGCACCTACTCCGAGCCGCACTGGGAGAAGAACCAGGGCGCGGTGATCGCGTTGGAGAAGGTCACCCTCTACGGCGTGCCGCTCGTCGTCGGCCGCAAGGTCAACTACGGCCGGATCGACCCCGACCTGTCGCGGGAGCTGTTCATCAGGCACGCGCTGGTCGAGGGCGACTGGGACACCCACCACCGCTTCCTGAAGGACAACCGCCGGCTCCTCGAAGAGGTCGAGGAGCTGGAAAACCGGGCCCGCCGCCGCGACATCATGGTGGACGACGAGGCCCTGTTCGACTTCTACGACCGGCGGGTGCCCGCCGACGTGGTCTCGGCCCGGCACTTCGACTCGTGGTGGAAGCAGGCCAGGCAGGAGCAGCCGGAGCTGCTCGCGTTCTCGCCGGAGATGCTGGTCAACGAGGGCGCCGACGTCAGCGCCCACGACTACCCCGACGCCTGGCGGCAGCTCGGCCAGCGGATGAAACTGACCTACCAGTTCGAGCCCGGCGCGGACGCCGACGGCGTGACCGTGCACGTGCCGCTCCAGGTGCTCAACCAGGTCAACTCCGACGGCTTCGACTGGCAGATCCCCGGCCTGCGCGAGGAGCTGATCACCGCGCTGATCAGGTCGCTGCCGAAGCACCTGCGCCGCAACTTCGTCCCCGCCCCCAACTACGCCAAGCAGGTCCTCGCGGCGGTCCAGCAGGGCGGCGAGCCGCTGCTGGCGGCCGTGGAGCGGGAGCTGCTGCGCCTGACCGGCGTACGCGTGCCGCATGACGCCTGGCAGCTCGACCAGGTGCCCGACCACCTGCGCATCACCTACCGGGTGATCGACGAGCGCAAGCGGACGGTGGCCGAGGACAAAGACCTCGACGCGCTCAAGCGCCGCCTGGCGCCGCGCCTGCGCCAGACGCTGTCCCAGGCGGGCGACGACCTGGAGCAGACCGGCCTGCACACGTGGAGCTTCGGGACCCTGCCCAAGGTCTTCGAGCAGGGCCGGATGAAGGGCTATCCGGCGCTCGTGGACGCGGGTGACTCCGTCTCCATCAAGATCTTCGAAACGCAGGCCGAGCAGCGCCGCTCCCACTGGCCTGGCGTGCGCCGCCTGCTGCTGCTCAACGTCACCAACCCGGCCAAGTCCCTGCTCGGCGGCCTGTCCAACCAGGCCAAGCTGGCGCTGTCACGCAGCCCGCACGGCGGGGCGGTGGCGTTGTTCGACGACGTGGTCAACGCGTCGGTGGACCAGCTCATGCAGGACGTCGGCGGCCCGGCCTGGGACCCGGTCGGCTTCGACCGCCTCTACCAGCACGTGCGGACCGGCCTCTACGACAGGTCGGCGGACGTGCTGGCGAAGGTGGAGCAGATCCTGGTCGTCTGGCACGAGGCGGGGGCCCGCCTGGACGCGCTGCGCGCCGGCGCCTCGACGGACGACGTCCGCGACCAGCTCGGCAAGCTCATCTACCCGGGCTTCGTCACGGCCACCGGCTACCGGCGCCTGTCCGACATCTTGCGATATCTCCGGGCAATCGACCGCCGCCTCAGCAAGCTCCCCGAGGAGCCGTGGCGGGACGAGGAGTGGATGGACCGGGTGCACAAGGTCGAGGACGACTATCACGACGTGCTGCAGAAGCTGCATCCGGCGCGGCGGGGGGACCCGGACGTGGTGGAGATCCGGTGGATGATCGAGGAGCTGCGGGTGAGCTTCTTTGCCCAGACCCTGGGGACGCCGACGCCGGTGTCGGAGAAGCGGATCGCGAAGGCGATGGAGAAGCTCACACCTTGACGAGGTGCGTGACACCCGAGGAGAACGATGGGTCCCCGTGCCATTATCCAAACCGCAGCCGTGGCAGCAGCCGCGCTCACCATGGCCGTCGCCACGCCGTGCACGTGAAGAGCGGTTACTGTCTCGACGGGAGCGCCTCCCAAGGCGTCAACCTCGAAACCTGTAACGGCGGCAAGTACAGCGCTGGTCGTGAGCCTTCCGGCGGCAGTTCCTTGCTGTCCCAGAGCATCACCGTCCGATAGGGGGATGGCGGCCGAACCGAGGCGTCCACGTGTGCTGATCGCGTGGTGTCCCGGGAGAGCTTCGGACGGGCGGCACCAGGGCCTGTTCGTCAGCGGGACGTCGAGAGGGCGACAACGCCCGTGACGACCCGCGTGACAAGATCGTCGGCGTGACGGACGCCCGTCCCGCGCAGCCGTTCGGGGTGACGGACAGGCAGTCCTCCTGGCACCCGGCCGATCTTGTGCGGGGTGCGGTCACACCTTGAAGATGGAGGTGTGGAGCTCGAAGTCGACCGGGGCGGGCAGCTTGATCGGCGTGCCGATGCACTCGGTGGTCATCACCTGATATGCCTCGTCCTTGATCTCGCTGAACACGCTCAAGCTCGGACTCTCGGCGAGCGGATCGATCAGCAGGTAGAGCGGCACTCGGCCCAGCGCGTAAAGGCGCCGCTTGTCCTCGCGGTCGATGCGGACGCTGCTACGTGACACCACTTCGGCAACCATGAGGAGACCGGACGACAGCAGCTCTCCCTTCCCCAGCGCGGACAGTCGGGAGGCGTCAGGACGTAGTCGGGCACGAGAGCGTCCCGAGGGCCTTCAATGCCGATGGTCAGGCCTCCGGGCGCCCCGATCCTGGCAGAGTGGGAGGAGGGCGTTGTACAGGTCTACCGCCATCCAGGTGTGCTCTGGAGTGCCGAGCGGACTCACAATCAGGTTCCCTTCGATGACCTCGGCCCGGAAACCGGGGAGGGGGAGTAGGGCATCGAACAGCTCGCGAGCGGTTTGCGGTGATGGGGGACCGCTCATGCAAGTCGATTCCGTGTCGTGCTCTTTTTGCATCATGGCGACCATGAAATCTATCCCTTCGTGTTCGAATGGGCACGCTGAGTATGTCGTCGTCCGCGACGGGCTGCCGTCACGAGCGGTGGGCGGATCGTCCCACGTCGATCACGTGGAAAAATCACCTTTGTACCGGAATCGTGCAGGGGGATTGATGATCAAGGCCGTGGTGTTCGACGTCGGCGAGACGCTCATCGACGAGACGCGCATCTGGTCGCGCTGGGCCGACCGGCTCGGCGTGAGCAGGTTCGTGCTGATGGGCGCGCTCGGCGGCATGGCCGCGCTGGACCGGTCCCACCAGGAGGCCTTCGAGCTCGTACGCCCCGGTTTCGACCTGCGCGAGGAAGAGGCCTCCTGGGAGCGCGACGACCCCGGCGGCCTGCGTAACCACTTCGACGCCGACGACCTCTACCCCGACGTGCGCGACGCCCTGGCCGCCCTCCGCGCCGCCGGGTACCAGGTGATCATCGCCGGCAACCAGCCGAGACGGGCCTACGACGCGCTGGTCGCCATGGACCTGCCCGCCGACTCCGTGCACACCTCCGAGGGCTGGGGCGTGTCCAAGCCGGAGCCCGGGTTCTTCGCCAAGGTGGCCGCGGTCTCGGGGCGTGCGCCCGCCGAGATCCTCTACGTCGGCGACCGGCTCGACAACGACGTGCTGCCCGCCGCCGCGGCCGGCATGCGCACCGCGCTGCTGCGCCGCGGCCCGTGGGGCTACCTGCACGCGGAACGCCCGCAGGCCGGGGCCGCCGACCTGATCGCCGACGACCTGAACGCGCTGCTGCCGGCCCTGCCGCGCCTTACGTGAGGTTCTCCTCGGGGTCGATGCGGACGGCGCGCTCCTCCGCCGACAGGTCGTCGCTGTCGTCGCCCCAGTCCACACCGATCTCCTCGCCCTCCGTGTCGGGCTCCAGGCCCTCGTCCGGCTGCGTCAGCCGGTGCTTGGGCCGGGGCTCGTGGAGCCGCTCAGGGGCCTCCCGCCGCAGTCGCTCGTCGAGGGTGTCCCTGTGCTGCGGGTCATCCTCGGCGACCTCATGAGTGAAACCGAGATCATCGGTCCACTCCGCGACCTCGATCTCCTGCTCGTCGCTCATGCCGTATCGGTTCGGAGGTGTTTCGGTCATATTTGCCCCCTACCCAGGGATCGGCCCGGAATCCTCCTTCTTGGCGCGCTCAGGGCGTGCGCCTGCTCTTCCTTGTCCGTCCGTGACCTCCCCGAGGGGCGCGTCAGAGCCCGATCGCCGATCCCACCAGGGACCGCGGATCGGCGGCCCCCGCCAGCATCCCGCCGGCGCGTACGTCGATCAGATGCGCGTGCCCGAACGAGCTCCCGTACGGCAGCGCCGCCACCCGGTGCCCCAGCGCCGCCAGGCCGTCGGACCAGGTCGAGCCCTCCTCCAGGTCGATGACCGCGTCGTCGGGCGCGTCCCAGGTGTCGAACCCGGTCCCGCCGGTGCCCAGCCGCCAGCGCGGCGCCGCGATCGCCGCACCCGGCTCCTCCCCGTGCCGGAGCAGCCGGGTGATCACCTGTAGCAGGATCTGCGGCTGCGCGTCGCCGCCCATCGTGCCCACGACCGTGCGCAGGGTGCCGTCGGGCCGGGTGATCAGCGCCGGCGTCAGCGTGTGGGGCGGCCGCCGCCCTGGCCCGTATTCGGCGGGATGGCCGGGCTTGAGCGAGAAGCCGATGCCGCGGTTGTGGAGATTGATCCCGGTGCGGGGCTCGAACAGCATGCTGCCGAACCCGGACGCGTTCGACTGGATGAGCGAGACGCCCATGCCGTCGCCGTCCACCGCGCACAGGTAGGTCGTGTCGCCCTGCCGGGCCGGCGCGCGCAGCCGGAGCCGGGCGGCGGGGTCGATCAGCGCCCGCCGCCGCGCGATCTCGGCGGCTTCGAGCAGGTCCTTGGCCTCCTCGTGCAGCACGTCGAGCCGGTCGTGCCCGGCGACCCTGGCGGCCTCGGCCAGCAGGTGGGCCCAGGCGGGATGACGCGGGGAGCGGGGCAGGTCGAGCCCGTCGACGATGCCGAGCGACATCAGCAGCAGGTAGCCCTGGGAGTTGGGCGGCATCGACCAGACGTCGTGGCCGAACGCGCGCATCCTGAGCGGCTCAGCCCAGTCGGCGCCCGGCCTGGCGAGGTCGGCCTCGGTGTATTCGCCGCTCCCGAGCTCGATCAGGCCCCGCCCGAACTCGCCCAGGTAGAAGGCGTCCCTGCCGCCCTCGGCCACCGCCTGGAGCGCGCGGGCCACGCCGGGCCTGGTCACGCGATCGCCCGCGGCGCGTACGGAGGCGAAGTCGCCGCCACCGGGCCGCTTGGCCGCCGTCCGCGCGCCCTGCACCATGAGCGGCGAGGCGGGGAACCCGTCGCGGGCCAGCCTGATCGCGGGCCTGAGCAGCTCCGTCATGGTCAGGCGGCCGTGCCTGGCGTGCAGCGCGTGCCAGCCGTCCACGCAGCCCGGCACCGGCACGGACCTGATGTCGTGCAGGTGCGGCATGCGGACGTGGCCCTCCGCGCGCAGCCTGGCGGGGTCGGCGCCGGAGCCCGCCCTGCCGGAGGCGTTCAGCGCCGTCACGCCCTTGCCCGCGCCACCGTCGTGGACGAGGGCGAACAGGTCGCCGCCCAGGCCGCACAGATGCGGGGCGACGACGGAGAGGACGGCGTTGGCGGCGATGGCCGCGTCGGCGGCCGACCCGCCGCGGTCCAGCATCGTCAGCCCGGCCGCGGATGCCAGGTGGTCGACGCTGCACACCATGCCCGCGGGCGCGTATCTCGTGTTCTGCACGTTCACGAGAGTACGGGCCCGCGGAGGCGGGTACGAGCCGTCACCTCGCGGGCCGCCCCTTCCCGGGCGGTCCCTGCACCCCGTGGCGGCGGGCGGCTGGATCCTCCAGCTCGCGCAGCCGGGCGCGGGCCTCGCCGAGCTCCCTGCGCAGGGCGGCGAGCTCCTGCTCGAGCTCGAGGATGCGGCGGATGGCGATGAGCGTCATCCCCTCGTCGGCCATCCGCGTGACGTGCTGGACGACGAGGATGTCGCGGCGGGAGTAGCGCCGCTGGCCGCCGCTCGACCGGCTCGGGCTGATCACGTCCTGCTGGTCGAGCCGGCGCAGGTACGCCTGCTGGACCTGCAGCATCTCCGCCACCTGCCCGAGGGAGTAGAGAGGGGCGTGCTCGTCGTCGAATGGCAGGTCTCGCATGGTGACCTCCTCGCGGTCTCCGGGGGGCGGACGGAGGCGCCCGCCCCCGGACCGCGGGTCAGGCCCTGATGGCCTTGGCGCCCGAGCGGGAGCTGTCGCGCTGGATCTCCACCTTGCGTGGCTTCGCCCGCTCCAGCACCGGGATGCGGACGGCCAGCACGCCGTTGGCGTAGCTCGCGTCGATCCGCTCGCTGTCGAGGTGCTCGGAGAGGTAGACGCGCCGGGTGAAGGTCCCCATGGGGCGCTCGCGGACGAACTGCCGCTCGTTGTCGCCGATCTCCTCCTCGCGGCGCGCGCTGACGCTGAGGACGCCGCGGTCGATCGTCACCTCGATGGAGTCGGGGTCGATGCCGGGCAGGTCGAAGCGCAGGAGCACGTCGTCGTCGCGGCGCAGCCCGTCCATCGGCATGGCGGCGCCACCGCCGCCGAAGGTCTGGCGGGCCAGACGGTCGAACTGGCGCTCGAACTCCTGGAAGAAGGGGTCGATCGAGGTCAACAGCATTGTCCAAACCTCCTTGGTGCTGGTTGAGCTGGAGCTAACCTCCAACTTGATTTATAGGTTAGCTCCATGCTCATCCGTAGGCAAGCAGGTAAGGCCGATGTGGCCCGCGTGTCAGGTGGCCCGCGAACTCAGACCAGTTCGAGCGGTTCGTCCCGGCTGACCAGGGCCGCGTAGTGGCCCGCGCGGGACATCAGCTCGTCGTGGGTGCCGCGCTCGACGACCTTCCCGTGGTCGAGCACGACGATCTGGTCGGCGTCCCTGACCGTGGACAGGCGGTGCGCGATCGTGATCGTCGTACGCCCCCGCGCCAGCGTGTCCAGCGCCTCCTGCACCGCCCGCTCGGTCTGCGTGTCCAGGGCGCTGGTGGCCTCGTCGAGGATGAGCACCGGAGGGTCGCGCAGCAGCGTACGGGCGATCGCCAGCCGCTGCTTCTCGCCGCCGGAGAACCGGTAGCCGCGCTCGCCCACGAGCGTGTCGTATCCGTCGGGCAGCGCGGCGATGTGGTCGTGGATGCGCGCGGCCCGCGCCGCCGCCGCCAGCTCCTCGTCCGTGGCCGACGGCTTGGCGAAGCGCAGGTTGTCGGCGATCGAGGCGTGGAAGAGGTACGTCTCCTGCGAGACCACCCCCACCGTGTCGCTCAGCGTCTCGAAGGTCAGCTCCCGTACGTCCTGGCCGTCGATCGTCACCCGCCCCTCGTCCACGTCGTAGAGCCGGGGGAGCAGGTAGCTGAGCGTGGTCTTGCCCGAGCCCGTCTCGCCCACGATGGCCAGGCTGGAGCCGGCGGGCACGGTGATGTCCACGCCGGTGAGGGTGGGCGTCTCGGCGTAGGAGAAGCCGACGTTCTCGAAACGGACCTCGCCGCGTACGGCGGAGAGCGTGCGGCTGCCCGGATGGATGTCCACGGGCAGGTCCAGATACTCGAAGATGCGGCCGAACAGCGCGAGCGAGACCTGCACCTCCACGCCGAGCCGCAGCAGCGAGACCGCCGGCCTGAACAGGCTCGTCTGCAAGGTCGTGAACGCCACCAGCGTCCCGACCGAGATCGAGCCGGTGTGGCCGACCGCCCAGTAGATCATCGCGGGCATGGCGGCCATCACGATCTGGATCGACGACTGCCGCCAGCGCCCGGCCATGCTCATGCGCACGCCGAGGTCGGCCAGCTCGTCGGAGGCCCTGCCGAAGCGCGCGGTCAGCTCGGTGGAGCGGCCCATGGTGCGGCCCAGCAGGATGCCGCTGATCGACAGCGACTCCTGGACCATCGCGGAGATCGTGGCGAGCTTGCGCTGCCGGTCGGAGGTGATGCGCTTGCGCTCGGTGCCGACCTTGCGGCTGATCCACACGAACACCGGCAGCGACACGAGCGAGATGACCGTCAGGCGCCAGTCGAGCGCGGCCATCGCCACGACGGTGGCGATCACGGAGGTGAGGTTGGAGATGAAGGACGAGGCGGTCGTGGTCAGCACCGACTGCATGCCGCCGATGTCGTTGGCGATGCGCGACTGCACCTCGCCGGTCTTGGTGCGGGTGAAGAACGCCAGCGACATGCGCTGCAGGTGACCATAGACCGTGAGGCGCAGGTCGTGCATCACCCGCTGGCCCATCGTGGTGGAGACCAGGGTCTGGAGCACGTCGAACACGCTGGTGGCCACCGCGACCAGGATCATGCCGAGTGCCAGGATCGTGAGCAGCCCGGCGTCCCTGGCGGGGATCGCCACGTCCAGCACCTCGCGCAGCAGGAACGGCGAGGCCAGCGAGACCAGCGACGACAGCAGGATGAGCACGGCCACGAGGGTCAGGCGGCCGCGGTAGGGGGTGAACAGTCTGATGATGCGCCCGAGTGGCGCGCGAGGTTCGTCCTCCAAGTGGCGCCTCCTTAACAGATGTCCACTCAAACAGAGGTTAGCTCATATTTGTTCCGGCTAAACTTACTGACATGGAGGACGGTATGGGCGGCCACATCGACGGTGCGGCAGAGGGCACTGCAGAGGGCGCTGCTGGGGGCGCTGCTGGGGGTGCGGCGACCGGCGTCGCCGACAAGGAGCTGGCCGAGCTCCTGCACCTGGTCAGCAAGCGGCTGCGGCATGGATATGTGCGCAGGCTGGTGCCGCTGGAGCTCAATCCCGGCCAGGCGCGGGCGCTGCGGGCCCTGGCCGACGCCGACCGGCCGCTCCGGATGGTGCAGCTCGCCGAGGAGCTGCGGATCGTGCCGCGCTCGCTGACGCCCGTCGTGGACGCGCTGGAGGAGGCGGGGCTGGTGCGCAGGGAGGTCGATCCCGCCAACCGCCGCTCCACGCTGGTCGTGCTCACCCTCGACGGGCAGGCCGCCGCCGATCGGGCCCGCGACGCGCGCATCGAGGCGGGCGAGGATCTGTTCGCGGTGCTGTCGGGGGAGCAGCGGGAGCAGCTGAGGGGGCTGCTGGGGCTGGTGGACGGCCAGTTCAGGTAAGGGACGCCCGGCTGGTGACCTCGGACGGGACAGGTGACCCCGGACCGGGGCAGGGGGCGAGGCGAGGACGAGGGCAGG
>NZ_VCKX01000166.1 GCF_005889725.1 Nonomuraea zeae | reverse complement strand
CGCAAACGCTGGATCACCCGCTGGAAGGCCGCTCTGAACGCCTTCGCCATCACCTTCGAAGGCCGCCTGACCCCGACCACCCGCTAACTAAAGCAAATTGAGATACACCGAAAACTGGACACACCCGAGCCCGGGACGTCCGGTTGCCTGCCTCGGTCGGAAAACCCGGCCTCACGCAGAATGGCCCCGCGCTGATCGCATGGCGGCGGGCCCAGTTGGTGTGAAAGGCACAGCATGAGGAGGCGGCGAAGTGGCTGGACTGTACGGCCACCATCAAACGCCCCGATCTGGCGAGCGAATCATCCCTGTCACTTATTGAAATACCGGCCAGAAAGGCCGAGTTAGGACACAGTGCAATCGGCCAATTTTTAGTCAAACCGACATCGGAATCCGCTCCGCGGTGGCGGCATCTAGTTAGTCACGGTCTGGGCACTGGCCTTCCGTGCGGCTGTTAGCGCCGCGATGCTCAGGCCATGGCGGACTGGGCGAAGTTGATCGAAGCGGTCGCAGGCTTGGCAGAGGCTGTCGCTTGGCCTGCGGCTTTTGCCGTCGCGGTGTGGCTTGTGGTGCGACGCCACAAGGATGCCGTTGCCCGACGCTACAAATCCACACGATCAAACTACGACATAACGGCCATAGGCTCGAACCGCACTCTAAGATCCCCTTCATGCAGCCACTGCGCCAGGGGGATCCGACAGCGCTGGGCCCCTACATGCTTCTCGGTTTCCTCGGTGAGGGCGGCCAGGGCGCCGTCTTCGCCGGGCGGGCACCCGACGGCACCGCCATCGCGGCCAAGGTCCTGCACGCCCGCTTCGCCGGTGACACCGCCGCCGTACAGCGCTTCCAGCGTGAGGTCGAGCTGGCCCGCCGGGTGGCCCAGTTCTGTACGGCACGCGTGCTCGACGTCGGATTCGCGGGCGCCGTGCCGTACATCGTCTCCGAACTGGTCGAGGGCGTCTCCCTCCAGCAGGCCGTACGCACGCGTGGCCCCTTGACCGGCGACGATCTGGTACGGCTCGCGGTGGCGACCATGACCGCGCTGATCTCCATCCACCGGGCGGGCATCGTGCACCGCGATTTCAAGCCTTCCAACGTGTTGCTGGCCGCTGACGGGCCCAGGGTGATCGACTTCGGCATCGCCAGGGCGATGGACGCCTCCTCCGTTACCACCAGCAGGGTGGTGGGCTCGCCCGGCTACATGTCGCCCGAGCAGATTCAGGCCGAGCAGATCGGGCCCGCCTCGGATCTGTTCTCGTGGGCCGGGACGATGGTCTATGCCGCCACCGGTTCGCCCGCCTTCGGCCTCGACTCCATCCCTGCGGTCATGCATCGGGTGCTCAACATCGAGCCTGACCTTCGGGCCATCGGTGAGCCGCTGCATGACGTGCTGACGGCGTGTTTTCAGAAGGATCCCGCGCTGCGCCCTGACGCCCAGACGGCCTGGCACGCGCTGATGGATGGCTCCCCAGCCGCCGCACCCGTGACGCCTCCCCGGGACAGCGTGCCCGGCAACAACTCTCACAGGGACAACGGACCTGGTGAGGCTCGCCGGGACAGCGTGCCCAGTGAACCTCACAGGGACAGCGGCCCTGGCGAGCATCACGGCAAACCCGGGGTTTCTCGCCGTGGCACCACACCGGCGGCGCCTAGACGAGACCATGCTGCCCGCCGTACCTCCAAATGGGGACGGCCTGTGGCGGTGGCGGTGGCGGCGGGGGTGGCAGTGACGGTGAGTGCGGCCTACATCCTGTGGCCCCCGCCCTTAACCAGCCCGCCCGCAGTCGCAGACCCAGCGGCCACCACCACGCTCGGCCTGCCAGCCTCAGCCTCGCCGGCTCCTGCCACGCCAACCGGCACGACCCCGCCGGCCTCCGCCCGGAAGGCCACTCCGAGCACAAGCCCGACCCCTTCGTCGGCCACCACTCCAACCCCCACCCCGACGACAACCCTCACACGACGCCCTGCAGTGTCTGCACGCTGGGATACGAAGGGTGACGTGTCAGAGTGGGACATCACCGGCCCACGCAGCGCCAAGTTGACCCGATACCCCGAAGGACCCACAGGCCCCGGCTGGGGGTTCCTGATGTGGACGAAGCGGCCGATGAGCACCAGCTTCACGCTCTCGGTCCGCGCGCGCTTGCTCGACTACGGCCGCCGGGACAAGACCCCGAAGTACGGCTTGCTGTTCTCCAACACGGAGCCGGGTAACGACATCGGCTACTACGTCGAACCGCTCACCGCAGGCG
Source organism: Nonomuraea zeae (assembly GCF_005889725.1). GTDB lineage: Bacteria > Actinomycetota > Actinomycetes > Streptosporangiales > Streptosporangiaceae > Nonomuraea > Nonomuraea zeae. The sequence continues at coordinate 24,608 of NZ_VCKX01000166.1, read as the reverse complement.
GCCAGCTCACCGTCCTGGTGATGGAGAAGGGTGTGTTCAGCTGGGAGCGCATCCCATGGCCGTTCGGCTTCGACCCCGATGACTTCCACACGCTCAAGGTGACCAGGAAGGGCTCGACCTATACCTTCTACGTGGACGGCCGACGGGTGCACCAGCGTGAGGTGCCCGGAGTTGACCCAGAAGGTCTGGGCCGGGTCGGTCTGGCCGGGTTCGATGTCCTCGCCGAATTCCGGGACTTCAGAGCGCGTTTTATTTGAGTAGATTGCGGCTTATATCCTAGTACCGTAGTGCTTTTGTTAGGTGTCGGGTGGTCGTTGTTGGCAGGTTGGGCAACGGCCGGACCAGATCGCCAGCGTGATCTGCAGCTCTTTGGGATCGTGTAGAGGGTCAGGCCACCCCTGCTGCTTTGGGGTGGCTCAGGCGCAGCTCGGTGCGGAGCAGGTGCGCGGCGCTGACCAAGGTGACATGGCGATGCCAGCCCTGCGCCTGCCGATAATTCCATCCGTCCAGGTCAAGCGGCATGTGAGTACTCGCGGCGGACGCCGCCAAGCCGGTCTCGTCGGCGTACGTCGAGGTCGATGATTCGCCCGGAGCCTATGATCGAGTCCGGGGCAGAACGCAGCAGCAGGGCTGCCCGATACAGAGCTTGGCGGCCTCGGTACTGGTTGCAGAAGTCGGGATGCCGGCTTCGGCGAGTCCCTCGCGGTCGTGTGGTCAGGTGGGCTCGATCAGCCCGTTCTCGTAGGCGAAGATGACGGCCTGCACGCGATCACGCAGCTCAAGTTTGGCCAGGATGTGGCTGACGTGAGTGCGGACGGTCCCATCAGAGACGAACATTCGAGCCGCGATCTCGGCGTTGGACAGCCCTGCGGCGATCATGGCCAAAACTTCACGTTCGCGGCGGCTCAGCAGCTCAGCCCGCTGAAGGGCGACATCGGCGCATCGTCGCGGGCGGTGGGAAACGAAGTGGGAGATCAGCAGCCGGGTCGCCGACGGCGCGAGGACCGATTCGCCGCGGTGCACGAGCTTGATCGCCTCGACGAAGGCTTGGGGTCCGACGTCCTTCAGCAGGAATCCGCTGGCGCCGGCCTTCAGTGCGCCGAACACGTAGTCGTCGAGGTCGAAGGTGGTCAGCACCAGGACCTTCGGCCCGTTCTCGGCGCAGATCCGGGCGGTGGCCTCCAGGCCATCCATGCCCGGCATGCGGACGTCCATGACGACCACGTCGGTCTCGACTTCGGCCAGGACCTTCAGCGCCTGCCCGCCGTCGCCGGCCTCACCGACCACGGTGATGTCCGGTTCACGGCGCAGCACCAGCTGGATGCCCGTGCGGACCAGTTCCTGATCGTCGACCAGCAGGACGCGGATAGCGACCGTCATGTGCTACGTCCACGGCAGTATCGCATCAACCTGGAACCCGCTTCTCTCTAAGGGGGCGGCATGGCTGGTCCCGCCGAACATGGCCGCCCGTTCGCTGATGTTGACCAGGCCATGGCCGGCCGTTTCCGGCGGCGAGGTCCGGGTTCGTACGGCTGCGCGGCCGGCGCCGTCGTCGCGGATCCGGATGTGCAGCCCGTCGGTGGCGTAGCGAAGAGTCACCTCGGCCGTGGCTCCCTTTCCCGCGTGCTTGATGGTGTTGGTCAAAGCTTCCTGCACAATCCGGTAGGCCGCCAACCCCAGCGCCGGCGTCACCTGGCGGGCCGGTCCGTCGATCCGCAGGCGAGCCTGCAGAGGCGTCCGTTCCACCAGGGGTCCGATCGCCTCGATGCCGGGTTGTGGCGCCGTCGGGGCCTCCCGCAGCATCCCCACGACGAGACGCAGCTCGGCCAGGGCTGCCCGACCGGCCCGACCGATCGCGCCGATGGCGCCGTCGACCTCGTGCAGGTCGGCATCCAGCAGCGCGGCGGCGGCGCCGTCAGCCTGGATCACCATGGCGCTGACGTGGTGGGCCACGACGTCGTGGACCTCACGGGCGATGCGCACCCGTTCCTCAACCACCGCCCGGGCGGCGGTGGCCTCCTGCTCGATCCGTAGCCGCTCGGTCAGATCCGCCAACTGCTGGTTGCGTTTGGCCAGCAGCCGCATGCCGCTGGCGAAGATCAACATCCAGCCCACCACGAACGTCGCGTTGATCAGGGCCGACCAGAAGGCGGCGGGCAGCCACGAGTTGGCGTGCGTCCACTCGATCAACACCAGGGCGCCGCCCGGCAGCGCCGCCCACGGCGAGCGATGCACGACCACCGAATACAGGGCCAGCAGCGGCCCCATGTTGTTCTGCCCGTAGTGGTAGCCCAGCTCGTGGTAGGCCATGGCGGCGGCGCAGGAGACCAGCAGCACCGTCACCGGCATGCGCCGGCGCCAGATCAGCGGCAGGTTGACCAGCGCGCTGAAGCCCAGGCCGAGCGCATCGGGCAGCCGATCCGGAGGCTGCGGCTCGATGAGGGGCAAGATCCACGACGCGACGGTCAACCCCAGCGCGACGACCACGTCCACCAGCTGCGCATGCCGACGAGCCAGGACTACCAAACGTGCGGGCACCTGCGCATGCTAGGCGCTCACCGCATTGATCACATCAGCCGCGAAGCCGGCCTTCGCTACGCGTTCCGACGGATCGGTGGGACCTCCTCAGGCGTCGCACGCTTGATCACCTCTGCGCCGGCGCTTGTCAATCCGTTGGAAAGCAGAACCGAAGATCAGCGTCGCCTCCGATGCGGGCTGCCCCTCTCCCGATCAACGATTGCTGAGTGCACCGGACCCCACGGAGGTTTCATGAGAGTCAAACGCGTTCTAGTCGTCCTGGTAACAGCCATGGCCACCTTGGCCTCTGCGGCCGACGCGCAGGCCTCCGATCTGTCATGCGGGCGCAACCTGTGGCCCTACAGCTTCCCCGGAACCAACGACTGGGTGGCCAAGAGGTCGGGCCCGAGCGGCTACGGCTGGGTCCACCTGTACCGCAAGCTCACCAACCAATACGGCTGGATCTACTGGGTGTGGGGTGACCAGCTCAGTGCCGGCGACACCGTCTCCCTGGACTGGACCTACAAGGGTGAGGTGAAGAACTGCCACGCCACCGTTGGCGGCGGGTACGACTCGGTCACGTCACGGGCGGTCAACGAGGGCACCGAGGGCCGCTATTTCCGCGGCTGCGTCAAGACCACTGCGTGGGACTGCACCCCCTGGGGCAACAGCACCGATCCGGGCCCGGGCTGGGATCTGGACTAGGCGCTCACTCAGGACGGCCATGGCGGACAGGACAGCCCAGCAGGTGGATATCGGCCTCCTGCTGGGCTGTGTGCCTGCCGACAATTACGTCCGTGCAGTTCAAGCGGCGTGTGAGTATTCGTGGATGACTCCGCCGAGCCGGTCGTGTCGGCAGATGTTCAGGTCGATGATGCGCGCCGGTTCGGGGATCGGGTCAGGGACGGCCCGGAGTGGAGGCGCCTGGTCGAGGGCTTGATGAGCGCGATGCTCGTTGTAGAAGCGTTCGTACTCGCCCAGGGCGTGGCGTAGGTGGCGTTCGTTCCAGAGCAGGCAGCGGTCCAGGAGTTCGCGGCGGCAGGTTTGCAGGTCTGGATCCCGGCTTCGGCGAGGATCTCGTCTATGCGTGCGGGGAACGTGCCGTCACGGTCTCGGATCAGGAAGCGTGCCCGGCAGCTCGCGTCCTCCAGGTCCATGACGAGGTTCCTTATCGCCTGGGTCACCCAAGCCGCGGTGGGGCGACGGCCTGTACTACCTGCCGCCGTCGGACGCCGAGTGGCTGTGGGAGGGCGTCGCCGAGGAGGACCGGCTCGACGACGCGCGACGAGCTGATCTGCTGATCCACGCGGCGGTCGAGATGGGGAGGCGGCAGGTGAGGGAGCCTGACAGCCTCGACGACCAGCGTTTCCTCCTTGCGGGGCTGCGGGCCATGATGCGGGCGGACAAGCCCGAGATGGCGCATCTGCGGGTCGAGAACCTGGATGACACCCTACGCGAGTGGAACTGCGGTTTCCTGCTGCTCAAGCAGCGCAATCTGGTGTCGGCTCCGAGTTGGCGTTCAAGGACGGTGATCCGGTGCCGCAGGGCGAGAATCTCCACGCCTTGTCTCGATCGCTCATGGGCAGCAGCCGAAGCGCTGCGAAGGCGTTCGTGACGGTCAAGTAGGCCAGGCGAAGGAGCACAGCGGATCATCCTGCTACACCCGCTTCCGTCTCCCGGGTGACCGGAGTTCGAGTACGCCACGTGAAGCCCTCGCAGAGTTATGACCTGGGCGGATGTGATTATCGGCAGGCGCAAAGTTCGGCAGAGCATTTGACGAGGTGCTCGTCGGCGCGGGCGTACCCGTCCTGAAGATTCCGCCGCGCTCCCCGCGGGCGAACGCGGGGGCAAGCAACTCATCGGCACGCTCCGGCGCGAATGCCTCGACCACCTTCTGGTCCTTGGTGAGCGGCATCTAGATCCTGGCCGGGTACGAGAGGCGTACAACCAGCACCGTCCGCATCAGCCAGCGTCACTGCGCCGACCCCTTCACGATCCGGCCGGGACGGTCGATCTCGCGGCTCGAATACAGCGACGAAACGCTGTCTGCGGTCTGATCCGTGAGTGCTATAGAGCCGCTTAACGACGCGCGGAACCCCAGGTCAGCCTCACGAAGGGTTTTAGCACCGGACAGGCTAGGCGCCCCATGGAGAACTTTCCTTCAACAACGACCTCGTTGCCGGCAAAGCTCAGAAGTGTCACGGCGGAAACTCCGTAAGGAGAAAAAGAAATATTACTCGCTGCGACGGCGACGGACGGACGTGACACGCCCGGCGGGAGCTGCTTCGCCTTCCGGCCATCCTCATACTTTAAGTAGTCATGCAATAACTCTCAGAGGTGGAATTGCCGTGCAGCGTCGCCTTACCACTGCCCTGGCCGCCGTGCCGTTCGCCGCGACCTTCGCAGCAGCCGGGCCGGCAACCGCCTCCGCGGCAGCCGCCACGGACGGATGCGGGACCTCGCGCGTCGACTGGGTCGGCCACTTCGTCCAGGCCGGCGGCAAGCCAGTCGACATCAGAGCGGACCGCTCCGCCAGCGTCGAAGGCCGCGAGTATCACCTCGTGCTGGTGAATACGAGGGAAAGCATCTCGCAGCGCATGATCGGCGATGCGGGCTCGGAGCCGGCGCTCAACCTCTCACCGCAGTGCACCGACACCACCAAACCCTCGAAAGTCACCGGCTTCACATACCGTCGCCAGGGCGATGCCAAGCCATCCCGGTCGTTCATGCGTGAGGCCACCTCTGCCGTGCCCTCTGTCAAGCGGTGCAGGGCCCGGGTGAAGAATGCCGGAGGCGCGCAGCTCTACCGCTATGAGGATTACGGCCTGATGGCCGGATTCGCGATGAAGCCCATCTCGGCGAAGATCGGCTACGCCACCTGCCTGACCAGGCTCGGCAGAACTCTAGCGGGCGACTTCCGCTACGACCAGCCCACCGGTGATGCGCGCTCCACGCCCTTCTACAACAAGGTCAGGTCGGGTGGCACCCGGCAGACCTTCTACCGGCTGCTGGCAGCAGGCGAGCTGAGCTACGAGGAGAACCGGCTGTACGTCCGGGACGGCGACCTCGTACGCTGCCCCAGCGCCGAATGCGACAAGCTCGCCGGAGGGGCCGCCAGGCATGGCAGCCAACACCGCGCGGACCGGTCGTCCCGGCAGCACGGGCCGTCGCGGCACTGAGCCTGCGCGCACTCGTCGACGAGGACCCGGCCGAACCCATCCCGCTCGCCACCGGTCCGGCCGTACGTCTCTGGGCGGGTACCGGATGCCGGGCGGATCGGCGACGCTCTCCAGGCGCTGCTGTGCTCCGGCGACCGACTGGCTCTGGAGGGCGACAACCACAAGCAGTCGGACTTCCTCGCCGATCAGTCTGCCGGAGCGTCTTCGAGCGGGGCGTGGCCCGCCGTCTCGACTTCGCCGGCCCGCGGAGCGTCCGCATGGCGCAACTGCTCACGACGGCAAGGTCGCGGTCGAGGCGAGGCGATCCACACTGACCTCGACGAGCCGCCCAGGGAGACCGTCGGACGTGATTTTCGGCACTCGCGGCGCTGTCCAGGCTCATCACCAAGCAAGGCTGGACCGCCCGGGACGAGCCCCGCTGACCAGCACCTTGCCCTGGCAGGACTCGGCTACGCGCGGGCACGGTGCGATCGTGGGTGTCGAGGCCAGAGATGACCAAGGCACCGCCGTGCGCGAACACCACCAGCGGCTGTGGCTGCTCGGCCGGCCAGTAGTGGCGCAGCAGGATGCCGTTCGGGCCATGGAGGTCTTCAACATGGGCCAGCGCCGGACTTTCAGGCCGGTGTGGGGCTCTCTGGCGTACGTTTTCGCGGAGTTTCGTTGAGACCCCGGATGGTCATCAGTCAGCATGAGAGGGCGTTGAGCAGGTCGATCTCCTCGTTCGTGAGCCGGACCCGGCGGCGACATCGGCCTCCAGTTGATCCCCAGGACGTGCGGGCCCTGCCGCAGCGTCCAGGCCAACCGAGCCTGGCCACCGACGCGCCATGGGCCTTGGCGACGGCCAGCATCTGCTCGCTTTCGTGAGGCTTGGCGGCTCCCCCATGGAAGGGCCTGTGACGCTGGGCTTCGACCCCGCCCGTTTCCAGACGAGACCACCAGCCTGCTACCGGGCGGTCGCCGGCCCTGCCACAGCACGATGGCGGTACGCAGCCGGTTCTCCCGCCGGCGCGGATCCCTTGATCACGGCCCGGTCCCACCTGTCGATGACGGGCCGTGATCAAGAATGCGCGCTGACGGTCAGGCGCAGGTGTAACCGGACGGCAGGGCGGTGTTGCCGTTGGGCCTGCTCGCTTGGAAGCCGAAGCTGGCGGTGCTGGCTCCCGGCGCGAGCGTGCCGTTGTGGCTGACACTTCTGACCGTGACGGTCTGGCCGCTGGTGCTGATGGTGGCGTTCCACGAGCCGGTCAGGGTGTGGCCGGCCGGCAGGGTGAAGGTGACGGTCCAGCTGGTGATCGTCGAGGTGCTGGTGTTGGTGATGGTCAGCGGCTGGATCACGTACCCGTTCCCCCACTGGGACTGCACGGTCGGGGTGGCCGAGCAGGCACCGGTCGTGCCTCCCTGAGTGGTGATCTGAACGGTGCTGGAGACCGGTGAGACGTTGCCGGCGGCATCGCGCGCCCGGACCTGGTAGCGGTAGGTGGTGTTCGCAGTCAGGCCCGTGTCGGTGAACGAGGTCGTGGCCGAGGTGCCGACCTGGGTGAACGTGCCGCCCGTCGCGCCGGGAGCGCGCAGGATGTCATAGCCGGTCACACCGGTGTCGTCAGCGGAGGCCGTCCAGGTCAGGCTGGTGCCGGTCGCGGTGGTGCCCGATGCGGTGAGCCCGGCCGGGGCGGTCGGCGGCGTGGTGTCGCCTCCGGTGGCGGCCGTGGTGAAGGTGGCCGGCGCGGAGTTGCCCGACAGGTTGCCCGCGCCGTCACGCGCCCGTACGTACACCTGGTATTGGGTGTTGGCACTCAGCCCGGTCAGGGTGATCGAGGTGGTGGTGGACTGGCCAAGCTGCGGGTCGGTGGCGCCCTGCTCCCGGTAGACGTTGTAGCCGGCCAAGCCGGAGCCGCCCTGGTCGGTGGACGCGGTCCAGGTCAGCGTGGCACTGGCGGCGGTCACGTTGGACGCGACCGGGGTGCCTGGCGTGGTCGGCGGCGTGGTGTCGGTCGGACTGGTGGTCAAGCCGAAGAACTCGATGGCGTAGAGGGCCATACCACTCTGCGGAAGAGCATGCCCGGCGCCCTGGATGCTGTACGCCTCCACCTGCACGGTGCCGGACGGATTGGCGTACCGGCTGCGGTTCCAGTTTGCCTGCGGGGTGTCGGTGCTGGTCGGCGTCTGGCTCAGCCCGAACACGTTGGTCCACTGCTCGATCGACTCTCGCAGCAGCGAGTAGGGCACGAGGGTGTCGCTGGTGCCGTGCCACAGCTGCATGCGCGGGCGGGGGCCGGAGTATCCCGGGTACGCCTGGCGGACCGCATCGCCCCACTGCTGGGGTGTTCGGTCCATGCTCCCGCCAGTGCACCTGCTGCTTCCGGGCGGGTAGTCGGAGGCGCCGGCGAAGCAGGTGAAGGGCACACCCATGAAGGAAGCCCCTGCCTTGAACACGTCCGGGTAGACGGCGAGCATGTGCTGGGTCATCATGCCGCCGGACGAGCTTCCAGTGGCGTAGACCCGGTTCGGATCTCCCTGATAGGTCCGCTCGACATAATCGATCATTGAGACGATCGAGACCGGATCGCTGCCGCCGCCGCGCTGCTTGGCCGCGTCCGACCAGGTGTCGAAGCAGTTGCCGAACCCTGCCGACTGGGTGGCGGTCGGGTAGATGACGATGAAGCCATATCGATCCGCCAGCGAGGCGAACTCACTGCTCTGGTAGAAGCCGGGACCGGAGCCGCCGCAGCCATGCATCGCCACCACGATCGCCGGCGAGGCCGGATGCGAGTCCGGCACATAGACGTGCATCCGCATGTTGCCCGGGTTGCTGCCGAAGCTGGTCACCTCCACCAGGGTGGCGGCGGCGGCCGGCGATCCGAGTATCACGGTCATGACGGCAAAGAGCGCCGCGGCGCAGGCACTGACCAGCACCGTGGTCAATCGTCTCATTCGCGCTCCTCCTCTCCATATCCGCGGCGCGCCGCGGATCGGTCCGCCGCGTATTGACATCGGTCGCTGGACAATAAAAGGGCCACAATTCACGGTCAATGCCCGCTTGGTGCGCGTGTCCGCCGGTTCACCTGGCATAGAGCTGTTTCCCCTGGTTATCAAGTAACTTGCTATCAAGGTCCTTGATAACGGGGTGCGAAACTTACATTGGGGCCCGTTCTGACGGGGCGCGATATCCTCTCCTGGTGACCGATCCGGGTGTCCCCGCGGCCGCTGCTCCGGACGCACCGCCGCCCCGTGTGAGCTACCTGGTGTTCCGGCTGGAACGCCGCATTCGCGCCTGCCTGGATGAAGCGCTCGCCCGGCACGGCATGACGACCACCGAATACATGGCGCTCAGCGAGCTGCGCCTGCGCGACGCCCCGTCCTCGGCCGACCTGGCCCGCATCGCCTTCGTCACCCCGCAGGCGATGAACCTGGTCATCCGCGATCTCGAACAACGCGGCCTGATCCGCCGCGACCCGCACCCCCGTGGCGGCCGCGCTCTGCGCACCCGCCTTACTCCGAAAGGCCTGAACACCCTCCGGGGATGCGACCGCTCCCTCGACAGCATCGAAGCCGTCATGCTCGCCGAGATCGACGACCCGGACCGCACGACACTCGCGGAAACGCTCACGCTGTGCGCCCAAGCCCTCCACTCGGACACGCGAGCCCTGACCCCAGTCCTTCGCTCGCAGAAGCCACCACCGTCACCCTGGCCATAGTGTGGTCCATGGTCGGCAACAGACCACAAGCTGCAGCCAGCGCCGGACTCAACCCGGGACACACCAGAGCCTCCATCAGATCCGGAGCGGTTCAGAAGCTTGGCCTCCGGCTGGTGGCCGGTGTCGAAGGTGGCCGTGATGTACGCCGCCGGCCTGACGGCTTAGGACGCGGCGTTCGTCGCCGTGGCCGAGGCAGAAGAGTGCGTGCGCATAACGCGCGATGGACGATTGGCCACCGCTCCCGGAGGCTCTCGCACGTGAACGTCATCTGACGGTTATGACCATCTTCCCGCGCGCGTGGCCCTTCGCGAGCTCACGGACGGCCTCGGGTGTCTGCCTCAACGGGAACGTCTTGCTCACAACCGGCGTGACCTTGCCCTGCTCCGCGAGCTCGGCCAGCGTCTCAAGCAGTTCCAGCTTGGGGAAGGCGAAGACGACCCGCGGCCGGTGGCGGACGAACGGGCCCAGCAGGACCGCACGGAGCAGCCGGTCCATTCCCGCCAGCCACCGGCCGCCCTCCTCGCCGCCGACGATGACGAACGTACCGCGCGGGGTGAGTGCCCGCCGCAAGTGGGACAGCGAGCGGTTGCTCGCCATGTCGACGATGAGGTCGTAGCGGCGCTTGCCGTCCGCGAAGTCCTCGACCGTGTAGTCCACGATGTCGTCCGCGCCGATCGACCGGACGAGCTCCACCTTGGACGTGCTGCACACGCCGGTGACTTCGGCACCGAAAGCCTTGGCCAGCTGAACCGCGAAGGTCCCCACGCCCCCACCGGCGCCGATGACCAGCACCCGCTGCCCGGAACGCACCTTCCCTGCGTCACGCAGCGCCGTCAGCGCGGTCATCCCGGACGTCGGCAGCGCCGCTGCCTGCTCGAACGTGAGCTTCTCCGGCACCGCGACGAGCCGGTCCTGCGGCGTGCGCACGAACTCGGCGAAGGCGCCGTCGCATGTGCCGAACACGCGGTCGCCGAGCTTGAACCTGGTGACGTTGGCGCCTACGGCCTCGACCTCCCCCGCGATGTCGTTGCCGATCAGGGGATTCTTGGGCTTGCGGAAGCCGATGGCGGGGCGCATGAGGTACGGCACCCCCTCCAAGAGATGCCAGACGCCCATGTCGACGCCGGCCGCGTGGACGCGTAACAACACGTCGTCATCGCCGGGCACCGGTTTCCTCACCTCTCCCAGCCGCAGGACATCGGCCGGACCGTACGCGTCGCGAATGACGGCTTTCACGTCACTTCTCCTGTTCACCGTGTGGATACTGGAACACGTCGTCGAGCGGCACGCCGAACACGTGCGCGATCTGAAAGGCCATCTCGAGGGATGGCGAGTAGCGGCCCTGTTCGATGGCGATGATGGTCTGCCTGGTCACCCCCACCCGGTCGGCCAGATCCGCCTGTGTCATCTCGCCGTGCGCGAATCGCAGTGCGCGGATCGAGTTCGTGACCTTCGTGGGCTTCACCATGACGGGATCCCCCGCCGGTAGGAGACGATCTTGACGATCGAGCTGAGCACGGCCTGCAGGACGAACGCCAGGTAGAGCGTGTTGGCGATCCAGAAGTGGTCCAGCTCGGCCATCGCCATCAGGAGGGCCGCGATGGCGCCGGCGACGAGGAACGACTGGCCGGCGTACTCGCCGTACCGGTAGATCTCCCTGTCGCGCTGGTCCTTCTTGCCGGCGTCGTGCGGCGCGAACATGCTGACCACGATCACCAGCAGAATCGACCCCACGATCGCGCCGCCGACACTCCATAACAGCGGAGCCACGTACGGCACTTCGGTCAGGGGGATGGTGCGCGCCCGGCTAAGGATGACCGCGAGGTACGTCCCATAGCCGCAGACCGAGACCACCAGCATGACCCACGCGCTTCTCTCTTCGGATGCCATGCCTCCAATGTAAAGCAGAGCAGACTTCATGTATAGAATCTTTTACATAGCGCGCAGTCAGGCCCCCGAGGCGGTGACAGGGATGAACGCACCGGCGACGGTCCGTGCTGCCCGGCCGTCGGCCGAGATGCGTACGCACGAGTCGCACCCGGCGTGATGGTCCGCGTGGGTGCTGGTCACGGCCGCCCAAGGTATGCTCCGGCCGCCCGGCCCGGCCCAGTTTTCCGACGCTCCTACGCGCGGGCCCGCAAAGAGACAGTCAGTCGAGCGTGTACGGGATAACGCGCACATGCGCACGACGTCCCCTTCCCTACGCGTGCAGGCGCGCGAGACCGTGCACGTGCACAACTCCATCACCCGTCCTCTTGCGCAGGCAGGGGTCCCGTCAACCCCCTTCGTCACGAGCCGCCCCCGCCATCCGCTCCGGTGGGCGGCTCGTGGCAGGTGGGCCCGCCCTCAGCCGTCCGGCGGTGAGATCTGGACGATCCGCGGCGGAGGGGCCAGGCCCAGGGCCGCGAGCAGCTCGTACTGCTCCTCGGTGATCTCGGTACGCTGCCGCAGGACGCCGGCGCAGGCGGCGAACGTGCCGAGCTTGATGCGGTCGAACTCGCGCCGCAACGCTGACCACGGCAGCCCGGTGCGGCTCTCGGCGATGCGGACGAGAAGGAGGCTGAGCCAGGTCAGCAGCAGGTGCCCGCATTCTCCAGGCTCCCCCCGGCTCTGCAGCCGCCGCAGGCCGGCGAGCAGGTCGCGCCACCCGCGTTCGCACTCGAGCAGCCCCATGTAGCCGAGCGCGACCTCCTCGGCCGGCAGCTCGAGGTCGGTGGTGCGGACCAGGTACTTGCCGTCGAGGTTCTCCTCGGCCTTGACAGCCTTGACGTCGATGCGCAGCAGCCTGCCGGGCGTCAGGCGCAGGTAGCGGCGCATCCGGGGATTGGCCGAGATCTCCATGTGCAGGTCGGTGCGTTCGGCGAGGGACAGCCTGTCGGTGTCGTCGATCAGCGCGGACAGTTCCTCCACCAGCCGGGTGCGCACTTCGGCGTCACGCTGGGCGGTCCGGGCGTCGCAGCAGATCACGAAGCGTTCGTCCGCGGCGATGTGGACCTCCTTGACCCGCAGGTTCGCCGCCACGTGGTGGTAGCGGCCCTGGCGGGACAGCGCGGCGTCGGCCACGGCCGACCCCGAGCGCAGCTTCGCGCCGACGATGTAGTGGTGGTCGTCGTCCGTGCGCGGGGGGTGCCGGTCGGCGGCGATCGGGCAGCCGCGGTCGGCCGTCCGGATGACCCGCGACAGCGTCCAGCCCTTCATGTCCTCCTTGGCCTGGCGGATCATCGCCGCGTCGTCCGTGCAGCCGGGCCAGCGCCAGACCCTGAGCGGGATGCCGGTACGGGCGACGGCCAGCCCGATCACGGTCTGGTGGGCCTCGTGGCAGCCCGAGGGTGGGGCCAGGGACGGAGAATCCTCCGGCCCGCTGCATGGGGGATCCCCGTCCAGGCCGAGGCCCGGCTGCGGACCGCCATGGGCGGACTCGAAGAACAGCAGGTCGGCTTTGAGGTCGAGGCGGTCGGCCACCCGATGGAAGACCTCTTCCTGCAGCCGGCCGGACACCTCGCACAGCCACTCGGTCACCTTCTGGCAGGCGTCCTCGGTGGTGGCGGGCAGCCCGTCGACGAAGACGTCCTCGGTCACCCAGCGCGCGACCTCGGTGGGCGGGTCGGCCCAGCCCGCCAGAGCCCGGCTGGCGACCAGGGCGAACAGCACCCGCTCCGCCTCGGGGTCCAGCGCGCCGTCCCTGCGCATCCGGCGGAACGTCCCGTCGAGCTCCAGTTGCCGCCACAGCGCGTCCAGCACCCACACCGCGCCGAACGGCCGCGAGTCCACGAACTCCAGGCCGTCGGCGGCCACGTCGAGGAGCTGGGCGGGCTCAAGGATCTTGACAACCGAGGCGGCCAGGCGTATGAGCGCCTGCCGGTTCGAGGCGTCGTCCCGGCCGAAGTTGTAGATGACCTGCACTTTCGAACGCTTCGTCGCCGGATCCCACGCGTTGTGCGCCAACTGCAGGTAGCGAACTACGGAACCGTCCTTATTCCGCCGGGGAGTCGACCGCAAGTACATGGAACGAGAACCTAATACCAGCCCCTATAAAAAGAGTACAAGCGCGCACATCCACCGGGCGCGACCGAACGTGGCCACCTCGTCACCCAGCAGCGCGCTAACCGTTCATCCCGCCACGGGCCGCCAAATTCGACGCAACCCAGAGAGAGCACATACTCACCGTGCGTGGCAACCCAAGGCGCCGGGCGCGGCTGCCGGCGTTCCCATCCGCCGCGATCCCGGTGAAGCCGCAGGTAGCGGGCTTGGCCAGGCGAGATAGATCAATGATCAATGACCGTGTATCTAGGCCGCACCCCGGTGGTGCGCGCGGCCCACGGCGGCTGAACAGGGGGTTCGCCGTCCCCCCGGCCCGCGAGGCTTCCCGCCCTCGTCTGAGGAGTGTCCTTACCAGAAAGAATTAACCTGACCCGATCGGGCAATGGCAGATTTGACATACGAAGATGACTCCAAAGGCTTGGCATAGTGACCTCCCCTGTGGATGATGAGTAATCATGAACTTCTGGCCCCCTTGGGCGGCCCGCAGGGACGCCCACCTCATCCCGCACCTCCCTGCTCGGCCGATGGCATTCTGTGGAATGACGCGGATCGGGCGCGGCGGCCACCTGGTGCGGGAACGGGCACTTCTTTCGTTCTCCTGAGCACTTTCGAAATCGCGCCGGACCGTGCCCGTCGCCATGCCGGGACTTCGCTGGATAAACCATGCGAGGAAAAACGGTCGTCCTGCGGCGGGCAATTATGAGGACAATTAGCAATGAGCGCCATGTTAACGGGGTGAAAGATTTGCAGTTGAACGAATTCGGCGTGGGCCCGGTTCCGGAATCCACGGGCACCTGCTCCGCCGGACTCACCGCACTTCCCCACGATCTTGGACCGCAGATCGTCTGCGTGCCCATCGCCACGCTCATGCCCGGTGAGTCGCCCCGGCTGGCGGGGCAGGACCAGGAGCACGTGGCGCGGCTGGCCGAGATCGACGGTCCCCTTCCCGCCATCCTCGTCCGCCGCTCCGACCGGCGCGTGATCGACGGAATGCACCGCCTGCTCGCCGCTCTGGTACGCGGCCAGGAGAACATCGACGTCGAGTTCTTCGACGGCACCACTGAGGACGCCTTTCTGCACGCCGTGCAGGCGAACATCGCCCACGGTCTCCCCCTCACCCAGGCCGACCGGCGGGCCGCCGCGATCCGCATCGTCGCCTCGCACCCGCACATGTCGGACCGGGCCATCGCGCGGGCGTCCGGGCTCGGCGCCAAGGCGGTGGCCGCCATCCGCCGTCGTTCAACTGACTCGGTGCCGCAGTTGAACGCCCGCATCGGCCGCGACGGCAGGGTCCGGCCACTGAGCGGCGCCAGCGGCCGGTTACGTGCGGCCGAGGTCATCGCCCGCAACCCCGAGGCCTCGTTGCGGGAGGTGGCACGGCTCGCCGGGATCTCCCCGGCCACGGCGAGCGACGTACGCAGACGCATGTTGTCGAACGAGCCGCCCACGATGACCGTGCCGGCCGATGGCGTGGTGGAGCCCGTACCGGACGCTGCGATGCCCGACCAGATCGGCCAGCGGCGCGCCGAGCAGGCCACGACGGCGCAGTTCCCCCAGCCGGAGCCCTCCCTGGTGCTGGACAAGCTGCTGCGCGACCCCTCGCTGCGCCTGAAGGAGGAGGGCCGCCAGTTGCTGCGGCTGCTGAAGCAGACCGCGGTGGCGATGGAGAGCTGGTCGGAGCTCATCGCCGCGGTCCCACCCCACTGGGAGCACGTGGTGGTCAGGCTGGCCCGCCAGTACGCCGCCACCTGGCATCAGTTCGCGCAGGAGCTCGACGAGCGGGACCCGTCACTGCCCTGGAAGGCTGTCGGCCAGTAACGGGCCCGGGCCATGACGAACGGGAACGCCGAAGACCTCCCGGAAAAGCCGACGTCGCCGACCACCACGGGTGGATCGGCGACGTCGCGGGACGGGTTACTTCTTCTCCATCGCCTCGATCAGGCTCTTGGGACGCATGTCGGTCCACGACTTCTCGATGTAGTCGAGACACTCCTGGCGTCCGGCCTGCCCGAACACGGTCTTCCAGCCTTCGGGGACCGTCACGAAGATCGGCCAGAGGGAGTGCTGGCCCTCGTCGTTGACCAGGACCAGGTACTGGGCATCCGGGTCGTCGAACGGATTCGTCACCACGTCGTCCTTTCTCGGGTACGGGATGTGGGTGGCGCCGGAGAACGGACGTGCGTACGACTCCGGTCCGGCGTTCGGTGGCCGCGTGATGCGTCGCTCGGCCCCGCTGGGACCAACTATGAGCTCAGGCTCCGGGCGCCAGTCAACTTCGGCGGTTCCCCGTTCAACTGCGCTGATGCCGCAGTTGGCCGGGTTCGCCCGGCACCGCCGCCCGGCCCCATCCCATCCCCATCGACAGCTAGGCAGGTACCCATTGGGGGCGAAGAGCACAAAGAGCGGCCCGGCGGGACTACGGTTCGACGAATCGATCACCCGGCAGCGGGTGAAGCCCGGGACGGTGCGGCGGATCCTCCCGTACGCGCGGCGCTACCGCGGGTTCCTGGCCCTGCTGCTGCTGACCACCGTCACCGTCGCGGTCATCACGGCCACCGGCCCCCTCATCCTCAAGGTGATCATCGATGACGGGATCCTCCCCAAGCGCACCGGCACGGTGGTGTGGCTGTGCCTGCTGGTGGCGGGGTTGTCGCTGGTCGAGGCGGGGGCGGCGTACCTGGGGGCGTGGTGCTCGGGCTGGATCGGCGAGGGCCTGGTACACGACCTGCGGACCAAGGTGTTCGCGCACATCCAGCGCCAGCCGCTGGCGTTCTTCACCCGCACGCAGACCGGCGCGCTGGTCAGCCGGCTCAACACCGACGTGATCGGCGCCAGGCAGGCCCTGACGACGCTGCTGTCGCAGTCGGTGTCGACGCTGCTCACACTCGTGCTCATCCTCGTCGCGATGGTGTACCTGTCGTGGCAGATCACTCTCGCGGCGCTGGTGATGATCCCGCTCTTCCTGCTGCCGGCCCGGCTGATCGCGAAGAGGCAGGAGCGGCTCGCGCGGGAGTCGATGGAGCTGGACGCCGACATGAGCTCGATGATGCACGAGCGCTTCAACGTCTCCGGGGCGTTGCTGTCCAAGCTGTACGGCCACCCGGAGGACGACCTGGCCACGTTCGCGGGCAAGACCGCGCGCGTCCGCGACATCTCCATTCTGCGCGTCGTGTACGGACGGATCTTCGCCATCGTCGTCACCGTCCTGACGGCCCTGACCACGGCCGTCGTGTACGGCCTCGGCGGCATTCTGACCATCGGCGGCTCGCTCGAGCTCGGATCCCTGGTGGCCATGGTGGCGCTGCTGATGCGGCTCTACGGGCCGATCAACCTGCTGGCCTCGATGCAGGTGACGGCGCTGACGGCCCTGGTGAGCTTCGACCGGGTGCTGGAGGTGCTCGACCTGGAGCCGCACATCACCGAGCGCGCCGACGCGCGGGAGCTGGGCGCGCCGGGCCATTCGGGCCCCGCGGCGCCGGACGTCGTCTTCGACCGGGTCAGTTTCCGTTACCCGGGGCCGGACGAGATGTCGCTGGCGTCGCTGGAGTCCGCCGCGGCCCGCGTACCGGAGCAGGCGGACGACCGGTGGACGCTGCGTGACCTGAGCTTCCACGCCCCGGCGGGAAAGCTGACCGCGCTGGTCGGGCCGTCGGGTGCGGGCAAGACCACGATCACCCAGCTCGTCCCCCGCCTCTACGACGCCACCGAAGGCAGCGTGCGGGTCGGCGGCCAGGACGTCCGCGACCTGGCCCTGGGGTCGCTGCGCGAGGCGGTGGGCGTGGTCGCCCAGGACGCCCACCTGTTCCACGACACCCTGCGGGCCAACCTCGAGTACGCCCGCCGCGGCGCGAGCGAGCGCGAACTCATCGAGGCATGCCGGGCGGCGCTCATCTGGGACACGATCAGCGCCCTGCCGGACGGACTGGACACCGTGGTCGGCGAGCGCGGCCACCGCCTGTCCGGCGGCGAGAAGCAGCGGATCGCCCTGGCCAGGTTGCTGCTCAAGGCTCCGCCGATCGTCGTGCTCGACGAGGCGACCGCGCACCTCGACTCGGAGTCGGAGGCGGCGATCCAGCGGGCGCTGGAGACGGCGCTGGCCGGGCGGACGTCGCTGGTGATCGCACACCGGCTGTCCACGATCAGGAACGCCGACCAGATCCTGGTCGTGGAGGCCGGCCAGGTCAGGGAACGCGGCACGCACGAGGAGCTGCTGCTGGCCGGTGGACTGTACGCGGACCTGTATCGGACGCAGTTCGCCCAGCGGCGACCGGTGGGCGACGCTCGCGTCGGGAGCTGAACCGATCTATCTTGTGGACCGATGTCCCGGACACGGGTCCGGGAGGGTTTTGGGGGTTAGTGGTGGTATCTGGTCGGGTGGTGAAGTTCGACGCGGCGAGGGGTTACGGGTTCATCGCACCCGACAGCGGCGGCGAGGACGTCTTCCTGCACGTCAACGACATGCTGATGCCCGAGTCCGAGGTCCGGGCGGGGCTCGCGGTGGTGTTCGAGGTCGAGGACGGTGACAGAGGGCCGAAAGCGTGGCGGGTACGGCAGGCCGGCGGCGCGGACGCCACGGCGACCGTGGCGGCGGCTCCCCCGCCGCCCGCCGCGGCGACCACGCCGCCGGTGGGCGAGGACGAGCCTATGTGCGACGTGCTCGACGCGGACGAGTACCTCAGGGAGGTGACGGAGATCCTGATCGGCGAGGCTCCGTCGCTCACCGGCGGCCAGATCGTGCAGATCAGGGCCGGGCTGCTGCAGTTCGCCAAGAACCATGGGTGGGCCGAGGGCTGAGGTGCCGAAAGGGCGGGCGCCGGAGACCGGCGTCCGCCCTTTCGCGTGTCCGGCCGTCCAGCCGGATGTCCGGGCAGGTCAGTGCCGGTGGAGGATGGCGAAGTCCTGGACCACGACCGCGACGGCGCCGACGCTGGGGTGGCGCTGCAGCACGGCCTCGATCTCGCCCAGCTCCATCCGGACCCCCGCTATCTTGACCTGGCGATCGACGCGGCCCAGGTACTGCAGCGCGCCCCGCGGCAGGGCGCGGACCGCGTCGCCCGTGCGGTAGAGGCGGCCGGTGGGGGTGCCTGCGAAGGGGTCCTGGAAGAACGCCTCGCGGGTTCGGTCGTGGTCGCCGGCGTAGCCGCGGCCGACGCAGACGCCGCCGACGAACAGTTCGCCGGTCTCGCCCGGTTCGCAGGCGTGCCAGCCGTCGTCGTCGCGGCGCAGGACGTACAGGTCGGTGTTGATGACGGGGGTGCCGATCGGCAGGCGCAGCAGTTCGAGGTCGGCGGGCGTGACCGTGTGGTGGGTGACGTCGTCGGAGCACTCGGTGGGGCCGTAGGCGTTGACCAGCCCGGCGTGCGGCATCTCGCGCAACCAGCGGCGCGCCACCTCGGTGGGCAGTTCCTCGCCAGTGGCCAGCATCCACCGCAGCCCGCCGAGCAGACCCGTCGCGGGGGTGACCGGCTCCGGGGTGGCCGTCTCACGGGTGGCCGCGGTGTCGCTGAGCGGGCCGGTCGTGAGTGCGGTGGCGAGGTCGTCGAGGAGGAGGCGGACCATGGTGGGGACCAGTTCGACGATCGTGACGGCCTCCGCGCCGATGAGGCGGGCGAACGCCACCGAGTCGTACGCCGTCGCGTCGCCGACCACCCGGACCCGGCCACCGACGACGAGCGGGCAGAGCATCTGCCAGATGGAGATGTCGAACCCGAGCGGCGCCGTTTGCGCCACGGTGTCGCTGGCGGTCATGTCCAGGTCCACGACCTTGGCGTGCAGGTGGTTGAGCATGCCCTGGTGCTCGACCACCGCGCCCTTCGGCCGGCCGGTCGAGCCGGAAGTGAACAGCATGTACCGCGGCTGGTCGGGGCCGTCGAGCCGGGCCGGGCCCGACCAGCGCGGGAGCCCGGCGGCCTCGGCCGCGCGGACGAGCCGCACGCCGGCGCCGCGCGCCCCCTCGGCGAGCGCGGGCGTCACGCTCTCGCGGCCGGTGTCCAGGAGCAGGACGGCGCCGGCCCGCGTCAGCACCTCCGCCACGCGGGCGGCCGGCCAGGTGCCGTCGGCGGGTACGTACACCGCGCCGATGAGCTCGATCGCCAGGAACGCGGCGATGACCGCGGCGCCTCGCTCCCCGCCCACCGCGACGACCGTGCCGGGACCCGCGCCCTCCCGCTCCAGCAGCGTGGCCAGGCGGCGCGCCTCGGCGGCGAGCTCGGCGTAGGTGAGGCGGCGGGCGTCGTCGGCCACCGCGGGGCGGTCCCCGTCGCCGGCGGCGACGCGTTCCACCAGGGTGATCACGGCGTCGGCGAGGTCTGCCGGGTGGGGGCGGCGGGCCGCCAGGGCGCGGGCGCGCTCGACCTCCTGCGGCGAGATGGGGAGCCGGGGCAGCTCGGCGAGGCCGAGCAGACCGTCCGCGATTGTCATGTGCACGCTCCGGTAAATGCGGGGAAATTGCCGACCTTGCCGGGCCGAGATTTCCTCAAGTATCGTGATCCGTGCTACCACGATCAAGGTTGCGCATGGCCGGGGACAAAAGCCGGCCACTCGTTTCGACTCCCCCCGACCTATTTCTGTCGTGTCCATTCCCGTCGCACTGGGGGATTCGGCGAAGTGCCAATCATCAAAGCTCCGCAAGAGTTCAATGTCGAAGACCTTTTCATAGACCTGCGGACGGTTACCGGGGCGCCGCTCTATTTGAAATGCGAAGGGTTCAACTTCGCGGGGTCGGTCAAGTTGAAGGCGGCTGCGGAAATGGTGGCCGCCGCCGAGCGCGACGGCCTGCTCGGGCCGGGCTCCGTACTGGTGGAGTCGTCGTCGGGCAACCTGGGCATCGCGCTGGCGATGGTCGCGGCCGACAAGGGGCTCCGGTTCCTCTGTGTGACCGACCCGCGCTGCAACACCGCCTCACGGCGGCTCATGCGCTCGCTGGGCGCCGAGGTCGTCGTGGTCGAGACGCAGGACGTCAACGGCGGATACCTCGAGAGCCGTATCCGGTACGTCCGCGACCTGTGCGCCTCCGGCAGCCGGTACGTGTGGCTCAACCAGTACGCCAACCCCGGCAACTGGCAGGCCCACTACCGGCACACCGCGCCCGCGATCGAGCGCGACTTCCCCGGCCTTGAGGTGTTGTTCGTCGGGGCGGGCACCACGGGCACGCTGATGGGCTGCGCCCGCTACTTCAAGGAGCGGCGCGCGCCGGTCACGATCGTCGCGGTCGACGCGGTGGGCTCGGTGACGTTCGGCGGCGTCCCGGAGCGCCGCATGGTGCCGGGACTGGGCACGAGCGTACGGCCTGAGCTGGTCGACGAGTCCTGGGTGGACGACGTGGTGCACGTGCCGGAGACCGACACGATCCGGGCCTGCCACGACCTGGCCGCGCGGGGATTCCTGTTCGGCGGCTCGACGGGGACCGTCGTGAGCGGCGCGACGCGCTGGCTGGAGGAGAAGTACCCGGGTGAGGAGCCGGTCGCGCTGGCCGTCGCCCCGGACCTCGGCGAGCGCTACCTCGACTCGATCTACGAGGAGGGCTGGCTGCGTGAGCACTTCGGCCCTCTCCATTTGCCCGACCGACCGCATTGGAGCGTACTTTGACTCAGGTACCGTCGTTCGCCGTCGTCTCCGGACAGCAGGTCGCCGGTGTCCTGCACGGCAGGGAGAAGCAGGTCGTGGAGGTGGTGGAGGCGGCGTACCGGCTGCACGGCGAGGGCCGTACGGTCAACCCGGACTCCTACTTCCTGCGTTTCCCCGACCGGCCGTCCGCCCGGATCATCGCGCTGCCGGCGTCGATCGGGGCGCCCGTGGACGTGCACGGCATCAAGTGGATCTCCTCGTTCCCGGAGAACGTGGCGGCCGGCCTCCCGCGCGCCTCGGCCGTGCTCATCCTCAACGACACCGCGACCGGTTATCCGCTGGCGTGCCTGGAGAGCTCGATCATCAGCGCGGCGCGTACCGCCGCCTCCGCCGCGCTCGCGGCCACGACACTGGCCGCCGCGCGCGGGGTGACGCCGCGGCGCGCCGGATTCGTGGGCACCGGCCTCATCGCCAGGTACGTGCACACGTACCTGGTGGCGGCCGGGCTGTCCTTCGACGAGGTGGGCGTGTTCGACCTGGACCGCGAGCACGCGGACGGGTTCGGAGCCTACCTGGGGCGCGCCGGCGCGGGCCCGGTCACGATCCACGACGACGCCGCCTCACTGATCACCGCGTCGGACCTGGTCGTGCTGGCCACGGTCGCGGGTGAGCCGCACATCCACGACCCCGGGCTGCTGGCGCACAACCCGCTGGTGCTGCACGTCTCGCTGCGCGACCTGTCGCCGGAGATCATCCTGTCGTCCTGCAACATCCTCGACGACGTCGAGCACTGCATGAAGGCCGGCACGTCGCCGCACCTGGCCGAGCAGCGTACCGGCGGGCGGTCGTTCGTCGACGGCACGCTGTACGACGTGCTGGAGGGCCGGGTCACTCCCCCGGCCGGGCGGCCCGTCGTGTTCTCACCGTTCGGGCTCGGGGTGCTCGACCTCGCCGTGGCCGGGTACGTCTTCGACGAGGTGAGCGCGTCCGGCGACCTCATGACGGTGCCCGGGTTCTTCCACGAGCTGAAGCGGCACGGCTGATCCCCCGAGGTTTCGAGCCCGCTCCCGGCCGGCCGGGAGCGGGCTCTTTCGCGTGGTCAGCCGTCCAGGCGCAACCAGCCGGACACCGCGGACCAGACCTCGGCCAGGGTGTCGGGCTTGGCGATCTCGTAGTGGGTGCAGGGGATGCTCGCGACCGCGATCTCGCCCGTCACGTACGGCCGCCAGAGCTCGGGCCTGGGCGTCTCGTCCGGCCTGCCCTCCTCGGCGACGACCAGCAGCACGTCCCCGTCGAACCGGCCGTGCTCGAAGCCGCGGCGCAGCTTGCGATGGTTGCGCAGGAGACGGGCGAAGGTGCGGATCTCCTCCTCGGTGGCCGCGCCGAAGCCGTTGCCCGCCTGCCAGCGGACGATGTCCATCTGGCGCTCCAGCGCGGCGTCGGGGTCGTCGCCGTGCTCCTCCTCCCCGGTGTCCTGGTCCGGCACCCACGGGTACTGGTCGAGCAGGACCAGGGCCGCGACCTCCTCTCCGGCGGTGCGGAGCTGGACGGCGATCTCGTGGGCGATGCCTCCGCCGTACGACCAGCCGAGCAGGTGGTACGGGCCGTGCGGCTGTACCGAGCGGATCTGCTCGATGTAGTCGGCGGCCATCTCCCGGATGGATCCGGCGAACTCCGTGGTGCCGTCCAGGCCCCGGGCCTGCACCCCGTACAGGGGGATACCGGGCTGGGCGTGGCGGGCCAGGGGCATGTAGCACCAGCTCAGGCCGCCGGCGGCGTGGATGCAGAAGAAGGGCTCGCGCTCGCCTTCGACGCGGATGGGCAGCAGGACGTCGAGCGCGTCGCGTACCGAGGACAGGGTCATCCGCTTCATCAGCTCGGCGACGGTCGGGGCGACGAACAGGTCGCGGACCGCGATCGTCACGCCGCTCCGCCGCAGCCGCTCCACGAGCCGGACGGCCAGCAGGGAGTGCCCGCCGAGGGCGAAGAAGTCGTCGTCCACGCCCACGCTGTCCAGGCCGAGCACCTCGGCGAACGCCTCGCACAGGCCGGCCGTGATCGAGGTGACGTCCCAGTGGGTGACGCGTTCCTCGGTGGTGACGCCGGGGGCGGGCAGTGCTTTGCGGTCGAGCTTGCCGTTCGGCATCAGCGGCAGCCGGTCGATCACCACGACGGCCGCGGGGACCATGTAGCCGGGCAGGCGGTCCTGGGCCGCGGCGCGTACCTCCTGGGCGAGCCCGTCGGTGTCGCCGCCGGGGACGACGTAGGCCACCAGCCGCCGGTCGCCGGGCACGTCCTCGCGTACGAGCGCCACCGCCTGCGTCACGCGCGGGTGCGCGGCCAGGACCGCCTCGATCTCGCCCAGCTCGACGCGGAAGCCGCGGATCTTGACCTGGTCGTCGGAGCGGCCGACGTACTGGAGTTCGCCTGCGGCGGTCCAGCGCACCACGTCGCCCGTGCGGTACATGCGCGCGCCATCCGGCCCGAAGGGGCAGGCCACGAAACGGGCCGAGGTCAGGGAGGGGCGCCCGAGGTAGCCGCGGGCCATGCCGTCGCCGGCGATGTACAGCTCGCCCGGCACCCCGGGCGCGACCGGCTGGAGGGTGTCGTCCAGGACGTAGACCTGGGTGTTGGCGATGGGGACGCCGATCGACGACACGTCGGGGCCGGGGCCGGCGAGTTCCTTGGCGGTGGACCAGACCGTGGTCTCGGTGGGGCCGTACAGGTTCGTCAGGGCCGGTGTCCTGGCGAGCATGGTGTGGGCCAGATCGGGCGGCAGCGCCTCGGCGCCGATCATCGCGCGGATCCGCGTCCAGTCCACCGGGTCGCCGGCGTCGGCGATCAGGCCGCGCCAGAGGCTCGGGGTGGCGTGGGCCATGGTGGCGCCGGTGGAGCGGATCAGCGCGCGCAGCGCCCACGGGTCGAGCACCTGGTCCTGGGTGGCCAGGACGACGCGGGCGCCGGTCACCAGCGGCAGGTAGAACTCGAACCCGGCCATGTCGCAGCCGTGGGTGCTGACCGCGAGCAGGCGGTCATCGGGGGTCAGCGCGAACGAGTCCTGCATCGACAGCAGGAAGTTGACGATGGCGTGGTGCTCGACGAGCACACCCTTGGGGCGGCCGGTGGAACCCGAGGTGTAGATCACCCACATGGGGTGTCGCGGCCGCAGCGCCACGGCGGGCCTGGTGCCGGGCCTCGCCCGCACCTCCGGGGCATCGACCATGACGACGGGGACGCGAGCGTCGATCTCGAACTCGGGCAGGCGCGGGCGCATGTCCTCGCCGGTCAGCACGCAGGCCGCGCCGGAGTCGGCGATGACGTACGCGATGCGGCCGGCGGGGTAGGCCGGGTCGATCGGCAGGTAGGCGGCACCCGCCTTGATCACGCCGAGCAGCGACACCACCAGGTCGACGCCGCGTTCGAGGACGACGGCCACGACGGACTCCGGGCCCACGCCGCGGCCGATCAGGTGCCTGGCCACCTGGTTGGCGCGGGCGTCCAGCTCGTCGTAGGTGAGGTCCACCTCGCCCGTGGTCAGGGCGGTCGCGCCGGGTGTGCGGGCGACCTGGGCCTCGAACAGGTCCACGACCGTGGTGGCGGGGATCGGGGC